>CAYNKL010000177.1:0-8789 GCA_964397775.1 uncultured Rhodobacterales bacterium
GGACGAAACTGCCGTTCATTGGTCGAACCTGAAGGTCAGCTTTGCTCTGAGTTTACGGCAACGCCGGTGCGCTTGACTGGATCATTGAGCCGCCACTCAGCGTTTTTTCCAAGAGAGTCGCGGCTCTATATCTTCATTCTCGAGGCTGCCGCTCAGCCAGAGTTGCGTTCTTCGGAGCCTGGTGCGTCGGCCAAAGCAAACTGCAACTCAATCTTGGCAGGCTGTTCCAGCTCGCCCTCCCAGTGATGGTAAACTTCCCTGCTCTCGCCGGACAAGGCGAGACCCTTCTCGGCGATCGTCGCGAGAAGTGGTGCATAACCCTCAATGAAAATCTTCGACAGAGGCCCCTCGAACATGAGGGCGGCCACACGCCGCGAAGGCAGCGGGTCAATGTCAGGCTTAGCAGAGGCGGCCTGGCTTTCGACGGGTCTGCAGATTTCCCAGTCGAACAATGAATACGGGTCGTGCGGGAGGCCATGAGAGACAAAGACCCACGGTCCAGCTGTCTTGAGTTCCTTGGTTGCGATGGCCTTGTCGATTTCGGGCCCAAGATCAGCGGCTACACTCGCAACGTCTGCGATGCTCAATCGCCTCTGACGCTTGATGACCTGAAGGTCTGGAACGGTCATGATTTCGACGGACATGGTTGATCCTTTCACGAGAGGAATTTGCGCCTAGTTGGTGGAAGAAAGAGGGGAACTTTGCCCCCGAGAGGCAGGACTTTGTGACCCCTGCCACGAATGCCGATTATTCGGTACTCTTCGTTTCTCTGCTCAAAGCGGACACGATATCAGTTGTCTGAACGCGATCGTCCCAGCACGCCGATGTTCTCCATCCACTGCCTGACCTCACCCGGCCATTCGCGCGTGATCGGATCTGCTGTCGGTCGCATTCCGAAGGCATGCCCGCCCGTGGCGTAAAGGCGCATATCGACGGGCACCCCGGCCTCGTTCAGCGCCAGCGCGTAGGCCATGGGCTGCCGGACATCGTCGACCGGGTCGTTCATCGCGTGAATGATGAGCGTGGGCGGCGCCTCCGGGCTTATCTTTACCCAAGGCTGTAGGCCCAGATTGTTCTTGCCCTTGCTGTTGTCCAGAACTCGCGCGTTATACGCCACGATGGCAAAGTCGGGCCGGGGGGATTGACGGTCGGCTGCGTCGGTCAGCCGGTAGGTCCGCTCGACGGTATTGCTCACATCGATGACGAGATAGGCGCCGGCGGAAAATCCGATCGCGCCGATCTTGTGCGGATCGATGCCGTAGGTCGGGGCGCGTTCCCGCAGCAGGCTGATCGCGCGCTGTGCGTCTTCCAGCCCCAGCAGCACCTCCGGTCGTTTTTGCTGACCGTCTGCGCGTGGCCATACTTGCGGCGTCCGGTATTTCAGCATGGCGCAGGTCATGCCCTGATGGACGACCCAGTCGCAGATTTCCGTGCCTTCGAGATCGGTCGCCACCGCATAGAAGCCGCCGCCCGGGATCACCAGCATGGCCGCACCGGTGTTGCGCCCCTTTGGTTTGTAGATCGTCATGGTCGGCCGGGTGACGTAGGTCGCCCAATGCCATTTGCGCCCAGCGACGAGCGGCGACCCATTACCAGTGTATTCTGGATGATCGCCGCTATCCGGTTTCGCCAACGGAACCTCCGCGGGCCAGAGCGGTACCTGCGTGCCGCCCTCAGTCGGTTGCCAGACGCCCTCCTTTTCCACTTTCGGGACAGCGACCCTATTGGGCGTGTCCTGATCCGCTTGGCCACAAGCCGAACTCGCGACGCCGAGGGATAGGAAAAGAGAGATTAGCAAAGTTAGAAAGGGTGACATGTTTGGGCTCAATCTTAGGAGGGATCCGGATCAGGAAATCAGGAAATCAGGAAATCAGGAATGACGCGAGCGACGATGCATCGGCGGAGCAATGGCCGCCGTAAAATGGATGCCATACTGACGCCGCGCTCGCGCGCAATTTCATCGCTTCAGTCTCACAAGCCTAATTCTTCAAAACGGACATTCGCGCCCCGTGCAGCATCGGTCAAGTTGGGCTCGAAGCGGACTTTCGCAGCGCTCCATGGAAATGGAGGCTTGCCCTGCCGGGGTGCGATCTGCTGCGGCGAGCCGACGTGATGAGCAGTGCCGGCGGTGCCTGCTACCTGACAACACGCTGTGCCGGGACCTGCACCCGCCCAGGCGGGACGCTCCCCCTCACATCATCCGGTCGCCGAGATCCGCCATGACCCAGAGTGTGCCGAAGGCCATGATGGCGAGCAGCAGCACGGTGAAGAGCAGGAGCTGCAGGTCTTCGCGCTTCTGCCGGGTGAGGTCGATGTGCAGGAAGTAGCGCAGCTGCACCATGATCTGGGCGAGGGCCAGGAGCGCCAGTGCCGGGATCACCCAGGCAGAGGGCAGGAGGCCCGTCATCACGCTGGCGAAGGAGGCCACGGTGAGGATCACCGACAGGGCCAGGCCCAGCGTGTAGAAACCGCGTTCGCGGCGTTCTTCGGGTCCGGAGTGTTTCATGCGACCCCCGCGAGGAAGACCAGTGAGAAGATGCCGATCCAGACGATGTCCAGGAAGTGCCAGTAGAGGCCGAGCCGGGTGATGCGGCTCTTGATCGGGTCGGTGAGGCCGAACTTGAGGATCTGGAGCGTGAGCACGCCGATCCAGAGCAGCCCGGCTGCCACGTGCAGCCCGTGCAGGCCCACGAGCGACCAGAAGGCGCTGAGGTAGCCCGAGCGCTGCGGGATGGCGCCGATCTCGATCAGGTGGCGGAAGTCGAGAAGTTCGAAGATCAGGAAGCCCAGGCCCGAGGTGGCGGCAACCGAGAACCAGAGGAGGAAGCGCCAGCGCCCGGCCTCGTATTTCATGGCGAGGCTGGCCCAGCTGAAGGCGAAGGACGACAGCAGCAGCAGGCCGGTCTGGATCGCGATGGAGCGCAGCTCGGTCACTTCGTGGGCGCCGGGGCCGCCTGCGGTCGCGTTCCGCATGGTGCCGAAGATGGCGAAGACGAGGCCGAAGGTGATGAGATCGCTCATCAGGAAGACCCAGAAGCCGAAGACCTTGCTTTCCTCGTGCTTGCCGCCGCCGACGTAGCCGAGGTTCAGCCCCGGGTGAAGGTTGGTCTGCTGGTCACTCATGAGGCCACCGCCATGTCGGTCGCGGCGCGGCCGCGGTTGCGGGAGTTGGTCTCGTCATCGCGGGTGACCCCCTCGTTCAGCGTGGCAGCCTCGATCCAGGCCTGGTGGTGACGTTCGACCTCGATGGCGGGTATCGTGACCTCGGGATGCTCGCGGAAGCTGTGGGCCACGTACCAGAGGATGAAGCCCAGGACCGAGGCCACGGCGAGCCACCAGATCCACCATGTCATGGCAAAGCCGAAGGCGGTCGTCGCCACCATGGCGATCAGGCCGGCGGAGGTGTTGGGCGGCAGGTGCACGTCCTCGTAGTGTTCGGGCGTCACGTAGGGGGTCCCATCGGCCTTTTCGCGGGCAAAGGCGTCGCGTTCGCCGATCTCCGGGATCATGGCGAAGTTCCACGGCGGTGGCGGGGCCGAGGTGGCCCATTCCAGCGTGCGCCCGTCCCAGGGATCGCCCAGCGGCACGGCCAGCTGGTCGCGTTTGCGGATCGACACCCAGAGCGTGACGAAGAGCCCGGCAAAAGCCGCCATGAGCATGAGCGCGCCTGCCATGCAGACGATCATGTAGGGCAGGAATTCGGGGTTGGAGAAGGCCGCCGAGCGGCGCGGGTAGCCCATCAGGCCCAGGAGGTAGAGCGGCAGGAAGGTGAAGCAGAAGCCCACGATCCAGAGCCATGCGGTGATCTTGCCGGCGCGTTCGTCGAGGCGGAAGCCGAAGGCCTTGGGGAACCAGATGTGCACGCCGGCGAAGATCCCGAAGATCAGGCCCGGCAGAAGCACGTTGTGGAAGTGCGCCACGATGAACTGCGTGTTGTGGACCTGCCAGTTGATGGCCGGGTTGGCGAGGATGATGCCGGACAGGCCGCCGATCACGAAGAGGATGAAGAAGCCGGTCATGTAGACCATGGGTGCCGTGAAGCGGATCCGGCCGCCCCAGAGGGTGGCCATCCAGACGTAGACCTTCACACCCGTCGGAATGGCGATGATGCCGGTGGCGATGCCGAAGGCGGCGTTGATCGTCGCGCTGTTGCCCATGGTGAAGAAGTGGTGGAGCCAGACGCAGAAGCTGATCACGGCGATCGACATCGTGGCGATCACGAGGCTCGTGTAGCCATAAAGCCGCTTGGCCGCGAACATCGACGTCAGTTCCGAGAAGATGCCGTAGGCGGGCAGCACGAGGATGTAGACCTCGGGGTGGCCGAACATCCAGAAGAGGTTCGCGTAGTTCATCATGTTGCCGCCGAGGTCGTTGGTGAAGAAGTGGAACCCGGCGAGGCGGTCGAGCGCCTGCATGAGGCAGGCCACGGTCAGCGGCGGCAGCGCGAAGACCAGCAGGATCGAGGTGCAGAGCGCGGTCCAGGTGAAGACCGGCATACGCATGAAGTGCATCCCCGGCGCCCGCATCTTGTAGATGGTGACGGCGAAGTTGAGCCCCGAGAACATCGACCCGAACCCCGAGAGCGCGATGGCCCAGACCCAGTAGTCGGGGCCCGGCCCGGGATCGAAGTCGGCACCGGTGAAGGGCGGATAGGCGGTCCAGCCGCCGGTCTCGAAGGCGCCGATGACGAGGCTGATCATGGTGAGCGCGGCGCCGGTGGCGGTGAGGCCGAGGCTGATCTGGTTGAGCACCGGGAAGGCCATGTCCCGCGCGCCGATCTGCAGCGGGATCAGGTAGTTCATGAAGCCGGTGATGAAGGGCATGGCGACGAAGAAGATCATCACCGTGCCATGGGTCGAGAAGAGCTCGGCCCAGTGTTCGTTCGAGAGCACCCCGCCGTCGAGCGCGGTGGTCTGGTGGGCGCGCATGACGATGCCCTCGGCGACGCCGCGGGCCATCATGACGAAACCGATCACCATGTACATGATGCCGATCTTCTTGTGATCGACGCTGGTGAGCCACTCCGACCAGAGCCAGCGCCAGCGGCGTGCCAAGGTGATCCAGGCGATGACGCCGATCAGGCCGAGGACGGCCATCCAGGCCGCGCCCGAGGCCACGGCGCTGTCGATGCTGGGCTCGCGGAAGAACTCCAGGAGCTTGAGTTGCTGCCAGTCGAGCCGGCCGAAAAGGTCGATCATCTGGACACCTCGGGCAGGGGGGCCCGGTCGGGCCGGTAGAGAGGGCTGCCGGGCTGGGCCTCGGGGTGGACCGGTTCGCCGCGCCTGTAGCGGGCGACGACACGGTCGAAGAGCCGCGGGTCCGCCAGCGAGAAGACGAGCGGGCCCTCACCGGGGCGGTCGAGATCCTCGCGGGCCTTGGCGACGTCGCCGCTGTGGGCGAGCACGGCATAGGTTTCGGCATCGAGCGCGGGGGCGTCACGGGCGGCGTCGAGCCAGCGGGCGTAGTCCTCGGCGGGAACGGCGCGAACGGGCGCGCGCTGGCCGGGAAAGCCGGTGCCGTTGTACTGGGTGTTCTCGCCAAGCGTGGTGCCGGGCCGCTCGGCGATCATCTGCAGGCGCGTGACCATGCCGGCCATGGTATAGATCTGTCCGGCAAGGCCCGGCGCCATGAAGCTTTGCATCACGGTGTCGGTGGTCAGGCGCATGGTGGCGGGGCGGCCGACGGGGATGACCATCTCGCCCACGCTGGCAATGCCCTCTTCGGGGTAGATGAAGAGCCATTTCCAGTCGAGGCCGACCACCTCGATCGCGACGGGGGCGCCGGTGATCTCGAAGTTCATGCCCTGCGCCATTTCAGGCGTGATCTCGCGATAGGGATCGAGGCGGAAGACCGCCTGCGTCAGCCATATCGAGAGCGCGATGATGATGAGCGTGGGGCCGCCCCACATCAGGATCTCGAGCTTGGTGTTGAAATGCCACTGCGGGCGGTAGGTCGCCTTGGTGTTGCCCCGCCGGAACCACCACAGGATCAGGGGTGTGCCGATCAGCACGGGCAGGATCGCGATCATGGTGATCGCCGTGGTCCAGATCAGCTCGGTCCGCTGGGCTTCGGCGACGGGACCGAAGGGTGTGAGAAAACCGTCGACCTGCGCCATGGCAAGCGACGGGAAGAGCAGGAAGGCAGCCAGGACCGCCGGTCCGGTGGCTGCACGCGGAAATTGCGCAGATCTCATGTCGGCATCGGGCAGTGACCCTTTCGTCGGTTCCGCAGACACAAGGACGTGAACTGCGGCAGGGTTCCTCACTTTTTACGGGATATTCGGCGGGTGTGGAAAACGCAACGAAGGATGGTTTGCACGGCTTCGTTCCGGCCGGCTGGCGCAGCCAAGGGTTGTTTGCTCTTCGGCAGATGTCTCGACGAAAGCGAACCAGCCATGAGCCAGTTGTTCCGTTGGGCTGGCGAGCGCGGCGCTCGCCGCGCCTGCATTGGCGGCCGAGTACCGGGGCGGCGGGCACGGTGGCGGAGCTGGGCTGAGGGCGATCTGGCAGAGGGCCGAGACCCCGGGATATCGCGGTGTCCCGGGCCGGGACATCTTACCGCTCTATATGAATCAATGGCTTACAGGGACCGAATAACCTTCTGTTGGGACTGTCCCGCGGCGGGCGCCGTCGGGTCCGGTCGTCGTGCCGCCTGCCTGAGCCGAAGTTCGCCCGCCCCTCATGAGCTCGCGCGTGGGGGGCTTTTGTTGCCGGTTCTGGCGGGGCAGGGTGTGGTCAATCTTGCCAGGGGCCGCCCCTTGGTGGTCCGAAGAAGGGGTGTAGGTGATGAGGAAGGCGATACTGATGGCGATGACGGGAGTGGCGTGCTCGGCCGGGCTGGCCCTGGCGCAGCCGGTGGCCGAAACCGAGAGCGGCGCGGTGCGCGGCCAGCTCGAAAGCGGGGTCGAGAGCTTCAAGGGCATTCCCTTTGCGGCACCGCCGGTCGGTCCGCTGCGCTGGCGCGCGCCCATGGCGCCCGAGCCCTGGGAGGGCGAGCGGGAGGCCACCGCCTTTGGTCACGACTGCATGCAGCTGCCATTCCCGAGCGACGCGGCGCCGCTGGGCACCGAGCCCGCCGAGGATTGCCTTGTCATGAACATCTGGCGCCCCGAAGGGGCGCAGCCGGGCGACGACCTGCCGGTGATCCTGTGGATCTACGGCGGCGGCTTCGTGAACGGTGGCTCCTCGGCCGAGGTCTACGACGGGTCGGCATTTGCCGAGCGGGACGTGGTCTTCGTGTCCTTCAACTATCGCGTTGGGCGCTTCGGCTTCTTCGCGCACCCTGCGCTGAGCGCGGCGCGCGAGGGGCCGCTCGGCAACTATGGGTTGATGGACCAGCGCGCGGCGCTGGACTGGGTGGCGCGCAACGTGGGCCGCTTTGGCGGGGATGCCGACAACATCACGGTGATGGGCGAGTCCGCGGGCGGCATCTCGGTGCTGCACCTCCTGCGGGACCCGGAGGTGCGGACGCGCATCGCGCGGGCGGTGGTCATGTCGGGCGCGGGGCGGTCCGAGGGGGCCATGGCGCCGCGCGACATGGTGCAGGACCGCGAGGGGCTGCCCTCGGCAGAGACGCTGGGCCGGGCCTTTGCCGAAGACAAGGGGATCGAGGACACCGGGCCAGAGGCGCTGGCGGCCCTGCGGGCGATGCCCGCCGAGGAGGTGGTCGCGGGGCTGAACATGGCCGACATGCAGGGGGACAGCTTTTCGTCCTACTTCCGTGAGAACCGGACGCATTTCAACGGCAACGAGGACATGTTCGCGGCCGGGACCGCGCCCGACGATATCCCCGTCATGATCGGCGCGACGAGCGCCGACCTCGGCTTCATGTGGGGCGAGAGCAAGGACGAGATCTTTGCCGCTTTCGGCACGCGGGCGGAGGAGGCGCGGCAGGCCTACGATCCCGACGGCGCGTTGGGCGTGGGTGAGCTGCGGGCGGCGATCGGGGGCGATCTGCTGATGATCGAGCCCGCGCGCTATGTGGCGCGCGGCTTTGCCGGGGCCGGAGCGCCGACCTATTACTACCGCTTTTCCTACGTGGCGGAGAGCGCGCAGGGCGAGGGCGTGCGCGGGGCGCCGCATGCCTCGGAGATCCCGTTCTTCTTTCGCACCATCGACGCGCGCTACGGGGAGGCTGTGACCGCGCAGGACCGTGCGGTGGCGGAACGGGTGAACGACTACGTGGTGAATTTTGCCCGGACGGGGGTGCCCGAGGCGGAAGATGCGCCGGAGTGGCCCGTGATCGGCGACGAGGACCGGATGCTGGATTTCGCGGCGGACGGGAGCGTCACCGTGGGGCCGGACCCCTGGCAGGACCGGCTGGATCTGGTACGCGCGCTGGTCGGGGACTGAGCCGCCGGTGCCGGGAAACGCCCCTGCGGGTGTCGCAGGGGCGTTGTGCCGGTCCGATCACGCGATCACTGGAAAGGCAGGTCGGGGCGGCGCCTCAGGTCGGCGCGGGTGAGGCCCACGTCGTCGAGCAGGTAGTCGGGCAACGTCTCGAGCTTGCGGCAGTCGCGGTTGTGGCGGTGCCGGTCGCGCAAGGCATTCCAGAGCGCGCCGAGCCCGGTGCGCAGACCGCGGCGCCGGCGGGGGCCGAAGGCACTCATGCCGCCGGATGTGTTGATATTGACCATCGGAAATTTCCTTTTTTTGAAAGTTGGGTGTGGCGGGATCAGGCTACGCGGCTGCGGGGCCCGGTTCCCTGGTCGGCGAGGCGGCCGCAGCCCGCCGAGCGGCGGGGGGCGGGGCCGTCCGGCGCCGCCGCGGGCGCCGGGCGGGTGGGGGTGG
>CAYNKL010000178.1:0-8776 GCA_964397775.1 uncultured Rhodobacterales bacterium
ACGATCACTGCAACATGGGCCAGTCCTCCAACGACACCTTCCCGACCGCCATGCACGTGGCCATCGCCATGCAGGCGCAGTCCGGCCTCCTGCCGAACCTGAAGAAACTGCACGACGCGCTTGCCGCCAAGTCGGAAGAGTTCAAGGACATCATCAAGATCGGCCGCACCCACACGCAGGATGCGACGCCGCTGACGCTGGGCCAGGAATTCTCGGGCTACGCGCATCAGCTCAAGAAGGGCATGGAGCGGATCGAACAGGCGCTTGGCGACATCCACGAACTGGCGCAGGGCGGCACTGCCGTCGGCACCGGGCTCAACACCCGCAAGGGCTGGGCTGAACAGGTCGCCGCCAACATGGCCGAAATCACCGGCCTGCCCTTCGTCACCGCCCCCAACAAGTTCGAGGCGCTCGCCGCGCACGACGCCATGGTCATGTTCTCCGGCGCGCTCAAGACCGTCGCCGCGAGCCTCTTCAAGATCGCAAACGACATCCGCTTCCTCGGCTCCGGCCCGCGGTCCGGCCTGGGCGAGCTGATCCTGCCGGAAAACGAACCGGGCTCCTCGATCATGCCGGGCAAGGTGAACCCGACCCAGGCCGAGGCGCTGACCATGGTCTGTGCCCATGTCATGGGCAACGACGCCGCCATCGGTTTTGCCGGCTCGCAGGGCCACTTCGAACTCAACGTCTACAACCCGATGATGAGCTACAATGTCCTCCAGTCGATGCAGCTTCTGGGCGACAGCGCCTCGGCCTTCACCGACAACATGGTCGCGGGCATTCAGGCCAACGAAAGCCGCATCGGTGAACTCATGCGCAACTCGCTCATGCTCGTCACCGCGCTTGCGCCCACCATCGGCTACGACAACGCCACCAAGGTCGCCAAGACCGCGCACAAGAACGGCACCACCCTCAAGGAAGAGGCCATCAACCTCGGCTTCGTCGACGAGGAAACATTCGAGCGCGTCGTGCGCCCCGAACAGATGATCGGCCCCAAGGACTGATCTGACAGCGCGGCGCCCTGTCCCGGGCGCCGCCTCCGCAAAACGTGAGCGGCAGAGAGTTGCCGGGCGCTGCCTCAGGCGCAGTTCCCCGGACATGATCCACCGCCGCGCCCTTCTCGCCTCCGCCGCCGCCCTGCCCTTCGTCCGGCCCGCCCGTGCGCAAGAAGCACGCGACGAACTGCAGTCCGCACTCGACACGCAGGACCAGCTCCACTCCCTGCAGGTCATGCAGGGCGACGAGATGCTGATCGAGGCCGCCCCCCGCGGCCCGGGCCTCGACGCGCTCGCCAACATCAAGTCCTGCTCGAAAAGCCTCGTGGCGCTCATGCTGGGGCAGGTCATCGCGCTGGGCGACATTTCGGGCGTCGAGGCCACGCTGGCCGAAGTCGCCCCCGACCTCATCCCCGCCGACGCCGACCCGCAGGTGCGCGACATCACCATTCAGGATCTCGTGACCCTCCGCGCGGGGCTCGAAAGCACCTCCGGCGGCAACTACGGCGCCTGGATCAGCTCGGGCAACTGGGTCGCCAACGCCCTGTCCCAGCCGATGCAAAGCGCCCCCGGCAGCCGAATGATCTACTCCACCGGCTCCACCCATGTCCTCGGCGCGGCGCTGGCCGAGGCCTCGGGCGAAAGCCTCCTGACCCTCATGCGCAGCGAACTCGGCGATCCGCTGGGGATCGAGATCCCGCCCTGGGTCCGCGACCCGCAGGGCTACTACATGGGCGGCAACCAGATGGCGCTCACGCCCCGTGCCATGCTCCGCATCGCCCGCATGATGCGCGACGAGGGCCGCTGGCAAGACACGCAGGTCATCCCTCAAGACTGGGTCGAGGCCTCGCTCGAACCGCGCACGCGCTCGCCATTCTCGGGCTATTCCTACGGCTACGGCTGGTTCCTCACCGGCTCGGGCTACGTGCTCGCCCGCGGCTACGGCGGGCAGGTCATCGCCGCGCACCCCGGGCGCAACCTCGCTGTCGCGATCACCTCCGACCCGACCCGCCCGGCCCGCTCCGGCGGCTACTTCGGCGTGCTCTCCGATCTCCTCGACGGACCGATCCTTGCCTTGGCCTGACCTTGGTGGCACGATCAAGAAATGGGCACAGTCACCAACCTGAACCGCTTCCGCAAACAGAAGGCCCGCGCCGACAAGCGCGCCGAGGCCGACGGCAACGCGGTGAAGTTCGGACGCACCAAGGCCGAAAAGCAGGCCGCCAAAAGCACCCGCGAAAAGGCCGACAAGGATCTCGACGGCCACAAGCGCGATTCATGAGCGGCCGCCCCGTCAAGCACTCGCTGACCATCCGGGGTCACCGCACCTCGGTCTCTCTCGAAGATGTCTTCTGGAAGGAATTCCGCCGCATCGCCGAGGCGCGCGGCAAGGCACTGAACGCGCTGGCCGCCGAAATCGACGAACACCGCGATCCCGAGGTCGGCCTCGCCTCGGCCATCCGCGTTTTCGTCCTTGAGGACCGCATCGCCTCAGGCCGCGTCTGAGCGCGCCACCGGAAAGACGAAACAGCGGTCCCTGCGCACCGACAGCCACAGCGGCGTGCCGCGCGACGGCAGGAACACGTTCGGCACGGTGGCCCGCAACACCCCGCCATCGAAGTCCATCCGGAATTCCACCAGGCTCTCCGACCCCATGAATCGCGCCCGCTCCACCACGCCCCGCGCCGGCGTGCCGGCCATGTCCGTGGGGTTCGGCCCGCGCCCGTTGCGGTCGAAATCGATGCTCACGTGCTGCGGACGAAAGACGATCTCGACCTCCTGCCCGTCGGGCACGCCCGGCGCCAGGAACTGCCCGAAGGGCGTCTCCGTCAGCGCCCCGCGCACCGTACCGCGCAGCACGTTGATATCGCTGAAGAAGGCCACGGCCTCCTTGTCGGCGGGCGCGTTGTAGATGTTGTAGGGCGCGCCCTGCTGCACGATCCGACCGCCCCGCATCAGCGCGATCTCGTCGGCCATGCGCATGGCCTCCTCGGGTTCGTGCGTGACCAGCAGCACCGAGCTGCCCTCTTCCTTCAGCACATCCAGCGTCTCGTCCCGGATGCCATCGCGCAGCCGGTTGTCGAGCCCCGAAAACGGCTCGTCCATCAGCATGATCCGGGGCCGCGGTGCCAGCGCCCGCGCCAGCGCCACCCGCTGCTGCTCGCCGCCTGACAACTGGTGGGGATATTCATCGATGTAGTGAACCAGCCCCACCCGGTCGAGCAGCGCCCGCGCCCGCGCCTTGCGCTCGGACCCCGCGCCCTTGAGGCCAAAGGCCACGTTCTCGCCCACGCTAAGATGCGGGAACAGCGCGAAGTCCTGGAACATCAGCCCGATCGACCGCCGCTCGGGCGGCACGCGAAAGACCGTGTCGCAGACCAGCTTGCCGTCCACGTAGATCTCGCCGCTGTCCTGCAACTCGACGCCCGCGATCATGCGCAGCGTCGTCGACTTGCCACAGCCCGAGGGCCCCAGCAGGCAGGTCACGTTGCCGGGCTCGAGCGACAGCGAAACGTGGTCGACCACGGCGGTGCCGTCGAAGCGACGGACAAGATCGCGCGTCTCGAGCCGCGGGGCATTCGGCATCTGGGTCTCCGGTTATCCGACAAAAACCTTCGGGATCGGAATTGGCGGTATCAGCCCCGCGCCGCCCCGGCAAGGTTCCGGCGGCTGCCTGCGACCACGGCGACCGTCCCTGTGACAAGCACCGCGACGCAGATCACGAAAAGCTGCTCATACTTGTGCCCCTCCGGCAGGACGGCCGCCACCGGCGCCCAGCCCCGTGCGAAATAGACCGCCGCGCCCAGCATCGCCGCGCCCCAGGCCACCAGGTAGGACCAGAGCGCCACCTGCCGCCCCAGCACCAGCCCCGCGATCAGCACCGGCGTCAGGAACATCGACGCCGTGCCGCTGACCGCCACCGCATCGAACAGCGTCTGGCTGCCCCAGAGCGTCAGCGCCGTGCCCGCCAGCGCGAATACTGCCATCGCCGCACGACCGCCGTTCAACGTCGGGGGCGCCAGCCCCAGCTCCTGCACGCAAAGCCGGGCCGCCGAGGACAGGGCCGAATCCAGCGTCGACAGGGCCGAGATCAGCAGCGACAGCATCAGCGCGGCAAAGATCCACCCCGGGAACATCCCCGCCCAGCTTCCGATCAGCTCACCCTCGTAGGCGGCGCCGCGCAGGCTCGCCTCGATGCCGAAGACACCGAAGGCCAGGATGCAGAGCGTCGAGATCCAGAAGGCGTGCAGGAAGGACAGCCGCGTGGTGCGCGCGTCCGCGATGAAGCCCCGGTCCATCATGACCGGGTCGTGGACCGGGTAGGAAAAGACCTGCAGCGCCGCCACCACCAGCAGCACCCAGCCGAGGTAGCCACCCGACTGGCCCGGCGCTGTCACCACCGCCCGCAGGTCGAACCCCGGCGACAGCACCAGCGCGCCGAAGGCCACGAAGAAGATGCCGAGGAACAGCACCATCTGCACCACGTCGGTGCGCAGCGCGGCGCTCAGCCCGCCCCAGGCCGAATAGGCCAGCGCCAGCACCGCCACCCCAAGGATCGCCATGGTCCCGCTGCCCGGTGCCACGGCCGAGAAGATCAGCCCGACGACCAACAGGTTGGCAAAGACCTCGGACAGCAGCCGCAGCGCGATGACAAGGTTGTAGGCCGCCGCCCCCGTGCCCCCGAACCGCGCCGACAGCCAGTCCTGCACCGACACGGCCCCGGCCTCGCGCAACCGCCCGACGATGAAGCCCCCCGTGACGAAGGACCCGTAGTAGGCCGCATAGGCCAGCACGCCCGCGATCCCGTAGAAATACCCCAGGATCGCCGCATTCATCAGCGACCGCGCAAAGATCCAGGTCGTCACCTGGCTCAGCACCAGCGTCCAGAGCCCCGGCGCGGCGCCGCTGTCGTCCCGGCCCCCGAAAAAGCCCTCGACACTCGCCCGCCGCGGCGCCGCGGCAAGGGTCAGCACCACGATCACGGCGCAGGCGATGACAAGCAGGGAAACGGACATGGGCACTCTCCGGAAACACGCAATCCCGGAGCCTTAGCGGATCACAGCGCCGCGCACAGCCGGGTTGCAGAGCCTTGCCGCGAACGTGACTGACCGGAGAGCTTGGGGCCGTGCCCTGCCAGCCCCGGAACAAGGGGCGAGGTCCCGCCGGGCCAGCGTCAAGCGGGAGATAGGATCGGAGCCGTGATCAGCCGTGACCTGCCAGAAGGTTCGCGGTGCGGACGTTTCGGACCTTCGCTGTCGGTGCAGCGTGACAAAACCTGAGCGGCAGTGATGCACTAAAAGCGGATTTAGCCCGCTAATCTTTAGGCTCGCAATCTTCGTCGGGAATATCCAGAACACTGCACGCGAACTTGTTTGCCTTCTCTGAGAACATTGGAAGTTGCATCAAGTACAGTACTTCAAGAACGAGAAAAAAGGTGAAACCTGTATATATGCCCCTGCCGAAACTCGGATAAATGTGAAGTACAGTGCGAAACGACGAAAATGCTCCAAGTGAAATAAATAGGAGAGCAAGAATTGGGGCGTTCGTACGGAACAGGTGCGAGAACCAAAGGAACGCAACCGGAAGAAAGATGAACACGTAGGCGATCCATCTGAAGTAGAATATGGGAGATTGTCGACGAGTGAAAATTTGAACGGCAGGTGGAAACATAACCACACTGCAGACGATGAAAGAGTTGACCTGCGCTTCATCCAGCGCCGGTACCCACGGAATTTTCCCGACCCATCGCCCCAGTTCTAATGCAAGTTCACCCCAGAGGACCATGATCGCGTGTGTCAGTCGGAGAAACTCAAAGCGTTGCAACAAAGAAAGCTGGCTTGTAGCCAGATTTACAATAAAGAACGCGAGTGTCACGCCCCGCAGCCACCAGACTGCATCCCATGCATACGATGTGCGCTTAATTGCAACCGACAAAATTTCACGAATAGAAGACAGAATAGCCCCTTCACACTCAAGATCTAAGGTAATTCCTAACAGCTATAGACAGGTTGTAACAGGAAGAGTGTTTTCAAAGGGTCGAGCTATAAACATTCGAATGCAGATGAAGGGTCCAAGGCACCGGCGCTGGTCAACAAGGGCCCGTTCCCGACCTTCGCAACCTCATGCATCCCGAAGCACCGCCTCCAGGCTCAGCGCGTCAGCGCCTTCGCCAGCCGCGGCAGGCGCGCCTTTTTCAGCAGCGCGCGCATCTCCCATTCGCCCTCGGACAGGCGCCGCGCCTCGGCCAGCACGGCCTCGGCCACGTGCTCCATGGCCCCGGGGTTGCCCTGCCAGAGCCCCAGCAGGAAGGCATCCGGATCGGCGCGGCTCAGGCCTTCCTCGGCCAGCACGTTGCGCGGGAAATCCTGCGCGTTCATGGTCACGATCACATCGGCGCTTCCGGCGATGGCCGCGGCCAGAACATGGGTGTCATTGTCGTCCGGCAACCAGAGCCGATCCTCGAGCGAGGGCGCCCAGTGCACCTCCGCCCCGGGCCAGGCCGCCCGCAGCAGCGCGATCTCGCCGCGTGCCTGCGCCTCGCCGGTGGGGCCGATCTTGCGTGCCGCCCGCGCCCATTCCTCGAGGATGCGCTCCGACCAGAGCGGCGTGAACAGCCCCTGCCGCGCCGCGCCCAGCAGCACCTCGCGCATCACCGTGGGGTAGATCACGCAGGTGTCGAGCAGGACCTTCAAAGCCGGAAGACCAGCGCCTTGAGATAGCCCGATTCCGCCAGCTGCGGCAGCAGCGGATGGTCCGGCCCCGCCTGCCCCGTGTGGATCAGTTGCGCCCGCCGTCCTGCGCGCCCGATGCCGCGCAGGCAGGCGCCGGTAAAGGCCGACAGATCCGCCGCGTGCGAGCAGGAACAAAGCGTCAGGTAGCCGCCCTCCTCGACCAGCGGCGCGGCCAGCTTGGCCACCCGCTCATAGGCCCGCAACCCGTTCTCCAGCGCCTGCTTCGACGGCGCAAAGGCCGGCGGATCGCAGATCACCAGGTCGAACCGCGCCGCGTCCTCGTTGAGCGCGCCCAGCACGTCGAAGGCATCGCCCTGCCGCGTCTCCAGCGGTTTGCCCATGCGCCGCGCGCCCTCTTCGGCCAGCGCCAGCGCCGGCGCCGATCCGTCCACGGCCAGCGCGCTCTGCGCGCCGCCCGCCAAAGCGGCCAGCGCAAACCCACCGACGTGGCTGAAGACATCGAGCACCCGCGCGCCTTCCGCCAGCCGCTGCACGAAACGCTGGTTCTCGCGCTGGTCGTAGAACAGCCCCGTCTTCTGCCCGCCCGTCAGGTCGGCCATGTAGGTCGCGCCGTTCATCTCCACCGCCAGCGGCGCCTCGGGGGCAGTGCCGCGCAGCACCGCGTCGGCATCGTCCAGCCCCTCGAGGCTCCGGCCCCGTCCGCCCGCGTTCTTCATCACCGTGGTCACGCCCGTGACCTCGACCAGCGCCTCGGTCAGCGGCCCGATCAGCGCGTCGGCCCAGGCGGCGTTCGGCTGCATCACGCAGGTGTCGCCGAACCGGTCGATCACCAGCCCCGGCAGCCCGTCCGCCTCGGCATGCACCAGCCGGTAGTACGGGGCCGGGTAAAGCCGGTCGCGATGCGCCTGCGCCCGCGCCAGCAGGCCTTTGAACCAGGCCTGATCCACCACCGCCGCCGGATCGCGGTCCAGCATCCGCGCCGCGATCCGCGACTCGGGGTTCACCGCGACGACGCCAAGCGCCTCGCGCTCGTTGTCCTCAAGCACCGCTACGCTGCCGGGCGCAAGCTTTCGCGTGCGCCGGTCCAGCACCAGTTCGTTGTCGAAAATCCAGGGCGCGCCGCGCCGGATGGCGCGGACATTGGCCTTGGGGCGCAGGCGGATCACGGGATAGTCGCTCATGCCGCGGCATCTATCCCGCCACGGCGGCAAAGGGAAGCGGCACCGTCACACGGCTGGCATGGTCCCGCGCCATGATGCACAAGGAACCGAGAGGGAGGCTGGCACGCTTATCCACAGCGCCTGTCCACGTGCTAGGCTTTGGTGCCAGGCTTTACTGTTAGCGGTAACTGCGCTAGCGTGCCCGCAGAGGAAAAGGAGGCTGCGATGCCGCTCAATGAAACGATCGCCAAGGTGACCCAGCGGATCGAGGAGAGGTCGCGCCCGACCCGCGAGGTCTACCTCGACAGGATGCGCCAGGCCGCCGACGAAGGCCCGCGCCGCGCCCACCTGAGCTGCGGCAACCAGGCCCACGCCTATGCCGCCATGGGCGAGGACAAGGACAGCCTCGCCGGGGACCGCGCGCCGAACCTCGGGATCATCACCGCCTACAACGACATGCTTTCGGCCCACCAGCCGTTCGAGCGCTTTCCCGACCTCATCCGCGCCGCCGCCCGCGACACCGGCGGCACCGCGCAGGTCGCCGGCGGCGTGCCCGCCATGTGCGACGGCGTCACCCAGGGCCAGGTCGGCATGGAGCTGTCGCTCTTTTCCCGTGACGTGATCGCGCTCGCCACCGGCGTCGCGCTCTCGCACAACACCTACGATGCCGCCGTCTATCTCGGCGTCTGCGACAAGATCGTGCCCGGCCTCGTCATCGCCGCGGCCACCTTCGGCTACATCCCCGGCATCTTCCTGCCCGCCGGTCCCATGACCAGCGGCCTTCCGAACGACGAAAAGGCCAAGGTCCGCCAGAAGTTCGCCGCCGGCGAAGTGGGCCGTGACGAGCTCATGAAGGCCGAGATGCAGAGCTACCACGGCCCGGGCACCTGCACCTTCTACGGCACCGCCAACTCCAACCAGATGCTGA
>CAYNKL010000179.1:0-8735 GCA_964397775.1 uncultured Rhodobacterales bacterium
GCTATTCCGAATTCGTCCGGGCGGTCGAGGACCAGTCGGTCAGCTCTGCCACCATCGACGGCGAACAGATCCGCTACCGGTCGAACGACGGGCAGGACTATGTCACGGTCAAGCCCGAGGATGCCGAGATCACGCAGATGCTGATCGACAACAACATCCCCGTGCGGGCCGAGCAACAGGAACAGTCGGGCTTCCAGGCCTTCCTGCTCTCGCTGCTCCCGTTTCTTCTGCTGATCGGTGTCTGGATCTACTTCATGAACCGCATGCAGGGCGGTGGCAAAGGCGGCGCCATGGGCTTTGGCAAGTCCAAGGCCAAGCTGCTGACCGAAAAGCATGGTCGGGTCACCTTCGACGATGTCGCCGGCATCGACGAGGCCAAGGAGGAGCTCGAGGAGATCGTCGAGTTCCTGCGCAACCCGCAGAAATTCTCGCGCCTTGGCGGCAAGATCCCGAAGGGCGCGCTGCTGGTGGGCCCTCCGGGCACCGGTAAGACGCTGCTCGCGCGCGCCATCGCGGGCGAGGCGGGCGTGCCCTTCTTCACCATCTCAGGCTCGGACTTCGTCGAGATGTTCGTGGGTGTCGGCGCGAGCCGCGTCCGCGACATGTTCGAGCAGGCCAAGAAGAACGCCCCCTGCATCGTCTTCATCGACGAGATCGACGCCGTGGGCCGCGCCCGTGGCCAGG
This sequence comes from uncultured Rhodobacterales bacterium, assembly GCA_964397775.1. GTDB lineage: Bacteria > Pseudomonadota > Alphaproteobacteria > Rhodobacterales > Rhodobacteraceae > Allosediminivita. The sequence goes on from CAYNKL010000179.1 coordinate 685, forward strand.
GCTACGGCGGCGGCAACGACGAGCGCGAGCAGACGCTGAACCAGCTTCTGGTCGAGATGGACGGGTTCGAATCGAACGAGGGTGTCATCATCGTGGCGGCCACCAACCGTCGCGACGTGCTCGACCCCGCGCTTCTGCGTCCGGGCCGCTTCGACCGTCAGGTCACGGTGCCGAACCCCGACATCAAGGGCCGCGAGAAGATCCTTGGCGTGCATGCCCGCAAGACGCCGCTCGGCCCCGATGTGGACCTGCGCATCATCGCGCGCGGCACGCCCGGCTTCTCCGGTGCGGATCTTGCCAACCTCGTGAACGAGGCCGCGCTCATGGCCGCCCGTGTCGGACGCCGGTTCGTGACGATGGAGGACTTCGAGAACGCCAAGGACAAGGTCATGATGGGCGCCGAGCGCCGCAGCATGGTCCTGACCGACGAGCAGAAGGAAAAGACCGCCTACCACGAGGCCGGTCACGCCATCGTCGGCCTGACGCTGCCGCAGTGCGACCCGGTCTACAAGGCCACCATCATCCCGCGTGGCGGGGCGCTTGGCATGGTCGTCTCGCTGCCCGAGATCGACCGCCTCAACTGGCACAAGTCCGAGTGCGAGGAAAAGCTGGCCATGACCATGGCGGGCAAGGCGGCCGAGATCATCAAGTACGGAGACGGCATGGTGTCGAACGGTCCTGCCGGCGACATCCAGCAGGCCAGCGCCCTGGCCCGTGCCATGGTCCTGCGCTGGGGCATGTCCGACAAGATCGGCAACATCGACTACGCGGAAGCGCACGAGGGCTATCAAGGCAACACCGCCGGCCTCTCGGTCAGCGCCCACACCAAGGAGCTGATCGAGGACGAGGTGCGCCGCTTCATCCACGAGGCCTACGACCGCGCCTACCAGATCCTCACCGACCGCGAGGACGAGTGGAAGCGTCTGGCCGAGGGTCTGCTCGAGTACGAGACGCTCACCGGTGAAGAGATCAAGCGCGTGATCCGCGGCGAGCCGCCCCAGTCGGGCGACAACGACGGGGCCTCGCCCGAGAAGGACGACACGCCGAGCGTCACCGCCATCCCGAAGACCAAACCCAAGGGCAAGACCTCGGGCGAGGGTGGCATGGAGCCTGAACCGAGCGCATGAGCGCGACGCCTCAAACCATGACGGACTGGGACCCCGGAACCTACGACAGGTTCCGGGGTCCTCGTCTTCGGCCCGCGCTCGACCTGTTGCGCGCGCTGCCGGAGGTGCCCGAAGGGGCCGTGGTCGACCTGGGCTGCGGCAACGGGGCGGCGGGTCCGGCGCTGAAGACACTGGGCCGTCACCTGGTCGGGATCGACAGCAGCGCCGCCATGCTCGATGGCGCCGCGAAGACCGGTTCCTACGACGCGCTTTCCCGGGCTGATATCGGCCAGTGGCAGCCCGAGGCGCCGCCCGCGCTGATCTATTCCAACGCGGCGCTGCACTGGCTGCCCGATCACGCGGAGCTGCTACCGCGGCTTGCCGCGATAACGGCACCGGGCGGTGTGCTGGCCGTGCAGATGCCGCACCAGAACAATGCGCCCTCGCACCGGCTTTGGGTGCAGCTTTGCGACGAACTCTTTCCCCGCCGGCTTGACCACGACAGCCTGCCGAGCGCGCTCGACCCGGCAGCCTATTACCGTCTGCTCGCCCCGCTAGGTGAGCTCTCCCTCTGGGAGACGGATTACTACCACCAGCTGCCCGCCGAGGGCAGCGGCCATCCCGTGCGCCGCTTCACCGAGGGGGCCTTTGCAAGGCCGATTCTCAACCTCCTCGATCCCGATGAAGGCAAGCGGCTGACCGCCGCCTACGACCGAGCCATCGCAAGCGCCTATCCGGCGGGCGCCGACGGCAGCGTGCTCTTCGCGATGCGGCGTCTCTTCTTCACGCTTCGCCGCGCGGGCTGAGCTTTCGGGTTGCGGCGCGGCATCGTCCGCGCAAAATGCCCCGAAAGGAGAGACCCATGCCCGCGCTGATCCCCACCGATTACACCGCCACCGTCACATGGCTCGGCACCGTCACCAGCCCCGATCGCAAGGAGCTTCTGGCCGAGGTGCGTGAGGCGCTGGAGTTGCGTTTCGACGGGCTTGCGGGATCGGTACACGGCGGCGCGACGCGCGCCTCCTGCTCCCGCGTGGTCTCGCAGTATCCCAAGGGGACAGAGATCCGGAACGAACGCCAGCTCAGCATCGTCAGCGCCGAAGAGCTGGCCCAGATCGCCGAGATCATGGGCGTCGACAGCCTCGATCCCGCGCGCCTCGGCGCCAGCATCGTGATCGAGGGCATTCCCGACTTCAGCCACGTTCCGCCCTCCGCGCGGCTTCAGGCGCCCTCGGGGGCGACCATGACCGTGGACATGGAAAATCAGCCCTGCCAGCTGCCCGCGCGCAGCATCGAGCATGTGAGCCCCGGCCACGGCAAGGCCTTCAAGCGCGCGGCCGAAGGGCGGCGCGGGGTGACGGCCTCGGTCGCCCGCGAAGGCGTCGTGAAGCTCGGCGATGTGCTGCGGCTCCATATCCCCGGCCAGCGGCCCTGGCAGCCCTGACATGACAACGCCCCGGCCACAGGGACCGGGGCGCTGGCGTCCGAAAGGCAGGGCACCTTACATCATGCTGTCATAGGAATAGTAGACCACGGGAACGTCGGGCCCGGTCATCTGCGCGTTCTCCTCGGAGTTGTCGCTCTCCTTGGCCTCGCGATTGATCTCCTCGATCGCGCTCTGCGCGCGCTCCAGCGACATGCGCTCGTACTCAGCAGCAGTCAGATCGCCCGATCCGTCGCTGTCGGCCGCATCGAAGCGCGCGCCGGCCTCTTCGGAGCGATCTGCCGTTTCGGGCGCGCTCATCTGCCATTCCTCGCCGCTGATCGTGCCGCTGTCGTCGGTGTCGAGCGCCATGAAGAGCATCGCGCTGCGGGCCGAGGCGTCTTCGACGCTCATGTTGTTGTAGATGCCGGATCCGGCGCTGACCGGCACGAAGACAAGGCGGCGGATGTCCTCGGCGGCCTGGTCGTCGCCGGCCTCCATCGCGTCATAGGTCTGCACGGTGGCCTGCATGAATTCCTGCTGGCTCAGCGCGCCGTCGCCGTTGGTGTCTATCCGGCCCATGTCCTCGCTGCTGCGGTCGGCGCTTGCCGACTCGGAACCGGCCATCTTGTTGACGCAGTCGACGTATTCGCTGCGGCTGATTGCGTCGTTGGCGTCCGCGTCGAGCTGTCCGAAGGCGACCGTGCTGCCGTCCTCGAGCTCGGAGGGCGACAACTGGCCGTCGCCGTTGGTGTCGTAGCGGGCGTATCCCATTTCGCAGAGATCCGCTTCCATCTGCTGGTGCCCGAGGCTGCCGTCCTCCTGCTGGGCAAGGATCGGCGTGGCGGCAAGGGCAAGAATTCCGGTGGCGAGTGCTGTCGTGCGCATGACAGGCCCTCCTCTGGTCTGTCGGCGGTGGATTGGGGCGGCTGCACGCCGCCGGTCTCATGGCCGCTCAACACCGCTCACCGGGGGAACTGTTCCATAATTCGGGTTTCCGATCCACGACACCGCGTCCCTGACCGGACGGATAGGGGGCGGGATCGGGCGTGCATGCGTCGGATTCGCGATCCCGTCCCCTTGCCCTGCGCGGTATCGGCGGGCAGATCAGGGACGAAAGACACGCAGGCGGGCAGGGCCCGCAGCCCAGGAGGTTCGACATGACGGCAAGGATCATCGACGGCAAGGCATTTGCCGAAACGCTGCGGGGGCGCGTTGCGCAGGAAGTGACACGGCTCAAGGACGGTCTCGGCGTGACCCCGGGCCTTGCCGTCGTGCTGGTGGGCGACGACCCGGCAAGCCACGTCTACGTGCGCAACAAGCACAAGGCGACCGTCGAGGCCGGCATGCAGAGCTTCGAGCACCGGCTGGCCGAGGACACGACCGAGCAGGAGCTCATGGGCCTCATTGACCAGCTGAACGCCGATCCGGAGGTTCACGGCATCCTCGTGCAGCTGCCGCTGCCCGACCATCTCGACAGCGATCTGGTGATCAACGCCATCGACCCGTCGAAGGACGTGGACGGCTTTCATATCTCGAACGTGGGGCTGCTGGGCACGGGCCAGAAAAGCATGGTGCCCTGCACCCCGCTGGGCTGCCTGCTGATGCTGCGCGACGTGCACGAGAGCCTGTCGGGGTTGAATGCCGTGGTGATCGGCCGCTCGAACATCGTCGGCAAGCCCATGGCGCAGCTGCTGCTGGGCGAAAGCTGCACCGTGACCATCGCGCATTCGCGGACCAAGGACCTGGCCGACGTGGTGCGGGGCGCCGACATCGTCGTGGCCGCCGTGGGCCGGCCGAAGATGGTTCCGGGCGACTGGATCAAGCCGGGCGCCACAGTGATCGACGTGGGCATAAACCGCATCGAGGCCCCCGAGAAGGGCCTGCGCGAGGACGGCACCGTCAAGACCCGCCTCGTGGGCGACGTGGATTTCGACAGCTGCGCCGAGGTGGCCGGTGCCATCACGCCCGTTCCGGGCGGCGTGGGCCCCATGACCATCGCCTGCCTGCTCGCCAACACGGTGACCGCCTGCTGCCGCGCCAACGGCTTCCCCGAACCCGAGGGGCTGGCCGTCTGATCCAGCGGCGCGCTTCCGCGCGCTCTCATTCGGAAAGTTTCGAGGCGACGCGTCATACCGGCGCGTCGCCTTTTGCTTGTGGTGCGGGGCAGGCTTCGGGCTCACCAGAACAGGGATCCCTGTCCCGCAGCCCCCGTCACCCGCTTTCTGCCCTGACGGGGCCCGCCGTCCCGCTCAAGGGAAATGGCCGTCTCCCCGCGTGGCGCGGGGCCCCTCGGCAATTTCCCTTGATCGCGCCGCCATGCCCCGTCCTTTCGGGCAGGCGGGCGACGGCGGCTCCGGAACAGGGATCCTATCAGGCGGGGGTGCGCCGCGGCATGGGAATGGCAACCGGGCGCGCCCCGGTCAGGATGGTCTGCGCGTCCTCTCCCATGAGGGCCGAAAGCGTGGGGCTGTCGGTGCGCAGACCGCCTGTGAAGCTGCCGTAAGAGGGCATGACAAGTTTTTGGGAATCCATAAGAAAACAGGGTCGGATGAGGCTGCGTCCGCGCGCGATCAGCCGCGCCTTGGGATGGTAGTGCCCCGAGACCTCGGCGCTGTCGCCACTGGCGATGTGGCGGAAGGTGAGCGGGCCGATCCGCGCCTCTCGCAGGTGCGTGCCGCCCAGTTCCAGCGGGCCGGGATCGTGGTTGCCCTCGATCCATGTCCAGTCACGCCCGGCCTGCATGGCGGTGATGCGCGCCCCCTCGGCCTCGGGGAATCCTGCAGCGATTTCAAGCGTGTCGAAGCTGTCGCCAAGGCAGATCACGCGGCGCGCGCCACTGGCGGCAAGGTCCGCCTCGAGCCGGGTCAGCGTCTCCTGCGCCTCGTAAGGGGGCAATTGCGCGCCGCCCTGCGCGCTTTGCCGCGCGGCCTTGCCGAGGTGCAGATCCGAGACCACCAGCAGGTCTTCGTCGGGCCAGTGCAGGGCGCCGGAGGGCAGGGCCGAAAGCTGGGCGCCGTGAAAGGTGAAGCCGTAGGTGTTCATGGCCTGTTCTTGCCGCAGCCGAGTGGCGGGATCAAGTCTGCGGGATCTGACGGCCCGCGCGCGCCAAGGGGAGGTTTGCTGTGATAGTGTATTCTAGTAGGGGCATTTCGTTCAAACTGGCCGGAAAAGATCACATTAAGACAAGTCTGATAGGTGCAATTTACCACGGCACCCGCCAGACATGGCCCTGTTCAACCTGTGCCAGCCCAGACTCGTTCAGCAGGCGGGTCACCTCTTCCTCGAGGATGCGCTCGTCCGCCGCCCCGTTCACCGGCACACGGCCCGGTTCGAGGAAGAGCGGCGCCGCCAGCGGCGTGATCCGCGCCAGCGCCACGTGGTCGATGCGGTCGCCCACGCGCGCGCTCATCTCGCGGATGCGGGCGAAATCGACCAGCCCGCGCATGGCCTCTTCGCGGGTGATGCGCATGAGCAGGTGGTCGGGGTCGTATTTCAGCAGCGTGTCGTAGAGGATGTCCGAGGACATGGTCGCCTGTCGCCCGCTCTTGCGCTGGCCGCCCACCTGCCGCTCGATCAGCCCCGCGATGGTGGCCGAGGCGCGGAAGGTGCGTTTCATCACCGCGTTGCCGGCAAGCCAGTCGTCCAGCCCCGCCTCGAGTGCTGCAAGATCGAAGAGCGGCGCGGGGTCCACCACCTGATCCAGCCCCCAGATCAGCGTGGCATAGTCGGTGGCGACAAAGCCCATGGGGGCGAGGCCCATCTCCTCCATGCGCTTGGTCAGCAGCAGCCCCAGCGTCTGCTGTGCATTGCGCCCGGCAAAGCCATAGACCACCATTTGCTGCCGCCCGTCGTGGGGAAACGTCTCGACCAGAAGGCGCCCCGGTTGCGGCAGGCGCGACACCTCGCGCTGCAGGGCCAGCCATTCGGCGGTGTGCCCGGGCAGTTCCGGCCAGCCATCCTGTTCGAACATGCGCAGGATGCGCTGCGACAGCTGAGTCGAGGTCGAGAACTTGGAGCCCATGAAAGTGGCGATCTTGGGCTTGCGGCCGGGATCGCGCGTCACCTCGACCACCAGTTCGCGCAGGCCCTCGTAGCGCACGATCTGCCCGCCGATCAGGAAGGTGTCGCCCTTGGTGAGCGAGGCGGCAAAGCCTTCCTCGACCTCGCCCAGGGTCGACCCGCCGCGCCCGCGCCAGCGCACCTTGAGCGTGTCGCTGTCCTGGATCGTGCCGATGTTCTGGCGAATGCGCGCGGCGCTGCGCGGGTCGCGCAGCTGCCACAACCCGTCGGCGCGTTGCTTCAGGCGCTGCCACTGGTCGTAGGCGCGCAGCGCGTAGCCTCCCGTCGCCACGAAGTCGAGGCAATCGTCGAACTCGGCCCGGGTTAGGTCGGCGTAGGCGCCCGCCGTGGTCATCTCGGCGTAAAGCGCGTCGGGATCGAAGGGGCCCGCGCAGGCCGCGATCAGGATATGCTGGCACAGCACGTCGCGCGGCCCCCGACCGCGCCCCTCGCCGTCCAGATCCCGTTCGCGAACCGCCTGCAGGGCGGCGACACACTCCACCACCTCGAAGCGGTTGGCGGGCACCAGCAGCGCCTTCGAGGGCGCGTTGTAGCGGTGGTTGGCCCGCCCGATGCGCTGCACCAGCCGCTTCACGTTCTTGGGCGCGCCCACCTGGATCACCAGATCCACGTCGCCCCAGTCGATGCCGAGGTCGAGCGAGCCGGTGCAGACGATCGCCCGCAGCTGCCCCGCCACCATCGCCGCCTCGACCTTTTCGCGCTGTGCCCGATCGAGGCTGCCATGGTGGATGCCGATGGGCAGGGCCTCTTCGTTGGCAAGCCACAGGTTGTGAAAGAAGATCTCGGCCTGCGCGCGCGTGTTGTGGAAGATCAGCGTCGTCTTGTGGCGCTTCACCTGCTCCAGCACTTCGGGAATCGCGTGTTTTGCGCCGCCCCCCGACCACGGCGGCGCGGCCTCGGTGTCGAGCATGGCGATGTCGGGATCGGGGCCGGGATCGGCCTCGATGATCTCGCAAGGGTCCGGATGGCGGGCCAGCAGGCGCGCGATGCCCGCCGGATCCTCGACCGTGGCCGAAAGCCCCACGCGGCGCATCTCAGGGGCCAGCGTCTGAAGCCGCGCCAGCGCCAGCATCAGCTGATCGCCGCGCTTGGATTCGGCCAGGGCGTGGATCTCGTCCACCACCACCCGTTGCAGCCCCGCGAACATGCGCGGCGCGTCCTCGTAGCTGGTCAGGAGCGCCAGGCTTTCGGGCGTGGTCAGCAGGATCTGCGGCGGGTCGGCGCGCTGCCGTTTCTTGCGGCTCGACGGCGTGTCGCCGGTGCGGTCCTCGACCCGGATGTCGAGCCCCGCCTCGGAAATCGGCGTCATCAGGTTGCGCCGTATGTCGGCGGCGAGCGCCTTCAGCGGGCTGATGTAAAGCGTGTGCAGCCCCTCCCTCGGCGCCTCGGCCAGTTCCGCCAGCGTCGGCAGAAACCCCGCCAGCGTCTTGCCGCCGCCG
>CAYNKL010000180.1:0-8713 GCA_964397775.1 uncultured Rhodobacterales bacterium
GGCGGCGGGGGCAGAGCCCCCTCTTGCCGCGCCCGAAGGGCGCGCGGATCGGCCCGCGAAGGCGGGCCGACGCCTCAGCCGACCTGCGCCCCGCGCGACCAGACACCCCGCACCAAGGGCACGTGCGCAGCCAGCCGGAAGCGCAGGAGATCCGCGCGCAGACCGACCTCCAGCCGCCCGCGATCGACAAGCCCCACGGCCGCCGCGGGCGCCGAGGTCGCCGTGGCCAGCCCGCGCGCCATGTCGCCCCAGTCCTCGCCCAGCTTCACCGCCGCCTGCAGCAGCGCCGCGGGCACGTAGTCCGAAGACACGATATCCAAGAGCCCTGCCTCGGCCAGCTCCGCCGCCGCCACGTTGCCAGAGTGCGAGCCGCCCCGGATCAGGTTGGGCGCGCCCATCATCACCGCGATGCCCTTGTCGCGGCAGGCCTGCGCGGCCTCCAGCGTCGTGGGGAACTCCGCCAGCCGGATACCGTGCGCGGCCGACACCGCCACCTGTTCCGCCGTGGTGTCGTCGTGGCTCGCCAGAACCGCCCCGAAGCGCGCCGCCTCCGAGACCGCCGCACGCTCGTGCGCCTCCCCGTGCCTGTCCCGCAGTGCCTTGAGCGAGGCCACATGCTCGGCGAACTCGGCATCGTTCATGCCGCGCTTGCCCTTCACGTATTGCTCCAGCTTCGAAAGATCCCGAAACTGCCGCTGTCCGGGCGTGTGGTCCATGAGGCTCACCAGCCCCACGCGGTCCTCGGGGCCGAACTCGGCCAGCTCCTCGGCCAGCGTCTCGGAGCAGACCTCGGCGCGCAGGTGCAGGTAATGGCTGATCTTCAGCATGTCCTGCGCCCGCAGTTCCAGCAGCTCGCGCGACAGCGCCCGCGCATAGCGCAGGTAGCGCCCCTTGCCCGAAGGGATCGAGCCCACCCGCATGGCGTCGAAAACCGTGGTGATCCCCGTGGAGGCCAGCTCGCCGTCATGCGCCGCGATCGCCGCCGCGTGGGGCCAGTCGACCCCCGGGCGCGGCTCGATATGGCGTTCGATGTTGTCGGTGTGCAGCTCGATCAGCCCGGGCGAGACGTAGTCGCCGCCGCAATCCACAGCACCCGCAGGGACCGTGTCCCCCTCGCCCATCTCGGCGATCAATCCGTCATGAATGCGGATCCAACCCCGCATGCAGCCGGTTGGTAACACGAGCGTGGCATTGGCAAGCGTGAGCTCGCCTGTCACAGGGGCGTCATCCGAGGGGCTCATCACCCCTGCGTCAAGAACCGAGGTTGTCATGCGTTACTCCAGATACGCTGTCTATTATACCCTGCCCGATACGCCGCTCGACCGTTTCGGCGCGGCCTGGCTGGGCTGGAATGCCAAGACCGGCGAACGCAGCGGTCCGCCGGAGCCGGAAATCGAAGGGCTGCCGAAACCCGCCCATGACCTGACGGCAACGCCGCGCAAGTACGGGCTTCACGGCACGATCAAGCCGCCCTTCCGCCTGGCCGAGGGCACGGACACGGCGTCGCTGCGGAAGGCGCTCGCGGCGCTCTGTGCGCGCCACCCGGCGGTCGAGATGACCGCCCTGCAGCTGACCCGGCTGGGCAGCTTCCTCGCGCTGACGCCCACGGGCAACACCGAGGCGCTGCAGACGCTTGCCGGCCGCGTGGTCGAGCGGCTCGACCGTTTCCGCGCGCCGCTGACCGAGGACGAACTGGCCCGCCGCCGCAAGGCGCGGCTGACGGAACGGCAGGAAGAGAACCTTGACCGCTGGGGCTATCCCTACGTGATGGAGGATTTCCGCTTTCACATGACCCTGACCGGACGCCTGAGTGCCGAGGAGCTGGAACAGACCCGCGTGGTGCTGCTGCCGCAGATCGCGACCTACCTGGAAGCGCCGTTCTGCATCGACGCGCTGACGCTCTGCGGCGAGGACGAGGAGGGGCGCTTCCACGAGTTGCACCGCTACGCGCTCGCCGGCTGAAGCGCGGCGCGCACGGCGGCCACCGTGTCACCGAGCGCGCCGGAATTGTCCACTTCGATGACCGGCAGCCCCTCGGGGATCGGAAAGCCGCTGCGCTCCAGCCGCAGCTCGATCTACGCCGCGCTTTCGCGGCCCCGCCCCGCCAGCCGATGCGCCAGCACCGAGGCCGGCGCCGTCAGCGACAGCACGACAAAGCGCGGGAACCGCAGCTGCGCCGCGCGCAGCACGCCCCGCGACAGGTTCGCCAGCACGTCGTGGCCCTGCGCCAATTGCCGCTCCACCGCGACCGGGATGCCGTAGGCGAGCCCGTGCGCCCGCCACGACAGGGCAAAGGCGCCCTCCGCCTCCATCGTGGCGAAGTCTGCCTCGCTCACCGCCTCGTAATCCTCGCCCCCCGCCTCGGGCGCGCGGGTGATGACCCGGCGCACGGTGGCGAACCGCGGATCGGCCGCCTCCAGTGCCGCCATCACGCTGTCCTTGCCGACGCCCGAGGGCCCGACAACGGCGATGAAGCGGCCCCGATCCATCAGGCGGCGGCCTTCGGGCTGAACCCGGTCACGTCGACCTCGCGGTCGCAGACCCGCGCACGTGCCTCGCCGTCGTGGAAGATCCCCACGATGGCCGCGCCGCGCGCCTTGGCCTCATCGATCAGCCCCAGAACCGTTTCGCGGTTGGTGGCGTCGAGCGAAGCGGTCGGTTCGTCCAGCAGCAGCGCGGGATAGTCATGCGCGAACCCGCGCGCGATGTTCACGCGCTGCTGCTCGCCGCCGGAAAAGGTCGTGGGCGACAGGCCCCAGAGCCGTTCGGGGATGTTCAGCCGCGTCAGCAGCCCGCGCGCCACATCGCGGGCGGCCTCCGTCTCGTGGCCCAGTTGCAGCAGCGGCTCGGCCACCACGTCGAGCGTCGGCACCCGCGGCACCACCCGCAGGAACTGGCTGACGTAGCCCAGCACCTCGCGGCGCAGGGCGATCACCTCGCGCGGCTCGGCCACGGCAAGGTCGGTGCCGCCCACCAGGATCTGCCCCGAGGCCGCGCGGTAGTTGCCGTAGATCATTCGCATCAGCGTCGACTTGCCCGCACCCGAAGCGCCCGTCAGGGCCACGCATTCGCCGGGCGCCACCGACAGCCCCGCGCCCTCCATCACCCGGATCACGGCGCCGCCCTGGTTGTGCAGGGTAAAGGTCTTGGACACGTCCCGGAGCTCGATCATCGGCGTCATAGCCAGCCCTTCCATCGGAAATAGAGAAACGACCCCACCACCGAGAACAGCATCAGCCCCGTGGCGATCAGGTAGCCCTGCGGGTGGTCGAGCCCCGGCAGGTTGGCAAAGTTCATCCCGTAGACCGAGGCCACCAGCGTCGGCGGCAGGAACAGCATGGCCACGACCGAGACGATCTGGCCCGTCGCGGTCTGCTCCAGCGTGACCATGCCGAGGATCACGTCGGTCACATGCGCGACGCGCCCCGACAGGAAATCCGCGTGCACCACAAGCGCCTGGATGTCGCGCGTGTTGGCCTTGACGAGCGGGCGCAGCGCACGCTCCACCTGGCCATCGCGGCCCAGCCCGAAGACCGTCAGCGCGCGTTCCATCGACAGAAGCGCCAGCCGGTAGCGGGCCAGGTCCTCGCCCTTGCTGCCCACCTCGCGCAACAGCGCGCTCAGATCGCGGTCACGCTCGACCTTGGGGTCGAACAGCCGGTGCGAGGCCGCGTCGAGCGACCGGCCCACGGCCTCAAGAAGGTCGGCAAGCCGCGCCACGATCTCTTCCACCAGCCCCAGAAAGAGGTGCAGGTGGCTGCCGCAGCCGGCGCTGTTGCTGTCGGCGTGACGCGGGAAGGTCGTGAAGGGGCGCGGGTCGTGGTAGCGCACGGTGATCATCTTCTCGGGCGTCAGCAGGAAGGCCACGGGCCCGAAGAGCGGCCGTTTGTCCACGTCGAAGCCCGGCAGACCGACGGTCAGCACCTCGACATCGCCGGTGCGGTAGAGCCGGTTGGAGACCTCGATCTCCTCCATGTCCTCGAGCGTCGGCACCTCGAGGCCCAGCGCCTCCACCGCCGCCACCTGGTCGGGCTCGGGGCAGTAGAGGTCGATCCAGTCGGCCTCGGCAAGGTCGGGCGGCATGGGCAGCGGCTCGACCGCGTGGCCCTCGATCCGGTAGGCAAAGAGCATCTCAGACCTGCAGGACGCTTGAGACGAGAAGTTGCGTATAAGCGTGCTGCGGGTCGTCCAGCACCTGGTCGGTCAGTCCCTGTTCCACCACGTGTCCATCCTTCATCACCATGAGCCTGTCCGCCAGCAGCCGCACCACGGCAAGGTCGTGGGTCACGATGATGGCGCTCAGCCCCATCTCTCGCACCAGCCCGCGCAGAAGGTCCAGCAGACGGGCCTGCACGCTCACGTCCAGGCCGCCGGTCGGCTCGTCCATGAACACAAGCCTTGGCCCGGTGACAAGGTTGCGGGCGATCTGCAGACGCTGCTGCATGCCCCCCGAAAAGGCCGTGGGCCGGTCGTCCATGCGGTCCGCGTCGATCTCGACCCGGCCGAGCCAGTCGCCCGCCCGCTCGCGGATCTGCCCGTAGTGCCGCGCGCCCACGGCCATCAGCCGCTCGCCCACGTTGCCGCCCGCACTCACGTTCATGCGCAGCCCGTCGCGCGCGTGCTGGTGGACAAACGCCCAGTCCGTCCGCCCCAGCATCCGCCGCTCGGGCTCGCTCATGGTCACGGTGTCGACCATGCCCCGCTCGCGCGTGTCGAACATGACGCGCCCCGTGTCAGGCGTCAGCTGCCCGGCCAGGCAATTGAGCAGCGTCGTCTTGCCCGACCCGCTCTCCCCGACGATCCCCATGACCTCACCGGGCCACAGATCGAAAGACACCTCCGCACACCCGATCCGCGCCCCATAGCGCTTGCCGATCTCCTCGACCCTCACAAGCGGCCCGGGCGACGGTACGGACTTGGTCGGTTCCGGCGTCACTGTCTCATCGCGGATCATGGCTGAACTCCATCCGGGTGCCGCCCGGTTCGTTGATCATGAAATGCCACTTGGGCCCCTTGCCCGAGGGCTCGGGCCCGAATTCCACCACCACGCCCGGCCAGTCGGCGATCTGTCCGAAAAGATCCTGCAGCGCCTCGCGGCTTTCCACCTTGAGCGCGAAGTGATGCAGGCCGACGTTGTCATGCCGATCGAAACCGCGCGGCGCGTCGCCCGTCTGCTGCCACAGTGTCAGCTTCGCGTGGCCATTGGTGACATAGGCCGAGGGGTAGTCGGGGTTGCCGCCGAACTTCTCCCAGCCCAGCGCCTCGGTGAAGAACCGCAGCGAGGCGTCGAGGTCCGCGACCGTCAGCCCCAGGTGATCGATGCCGCCCACGCCGGTCATGCCACCTGCTCCTCGCCCTGTGCGCCGACAAACCCCGCCTCGCGGCGGCTGCGGCAGTAGTCCGTATCCGAACAGACGAAGATCCGCCCGCCTGCGTCGTCGGTGATGACCTCGTCGAGGTAGCTGTCCTCGGCCCCGCAAAGATCGCAGGCGGCATCCGCCTTCGACGGCTCGAAGGGGAAGTCCTCGAAATCGAGGCTCACCACCTGCGTCCAGGGCGGCAGCGCATAGATACGCTGCTCGCGCCCGGCCCCGAAAAGCTGGATCGCGCCGCAGTCCGACATCTTGGGGTTGTCGAACTTGGGGATAGGCGACGGATCCATCACGTAGCGCCCCTCGACCTTGACCGGATAGGCATAGGCCGTCGCGATCTGGCCGTGGCGCGCGATGTCCTCGTAGAGCTTCACGTGCATGAGCCCGTATTCCTCGAGCGCATGCATCTTGCGCGTCTCGGTCTCGCGCGGTTCGAGAAACCGCAGCGGCTCCGGGATCGGCACCTGGTAGACCAGGATCTGTCCCTCGGTCAGCGGCACCTCGGGGATGCGGTGGCGGGTCTGGATGACGGTGGCCTCGGCGGTCACCTCGGTCGTCGCCACCCCCGCCGTGCGTTCAAAGAACTTGCGGATCGAGACCGCGTTGGTGGTGTCATCCGCGCCCTGGTCGATGACCTTGAGCCGGTCGTCGGGCGTCAGCGTCGCGGCGCTCACCTGCACGCCGCCGGTGCCCCAGCCATAGGGCATCGGCATCTCGCGGCTGGCGAAGGGCACCTGGTAGCCGGGAATGGCCAGCCCCTTGAGGATCGCACGCCGGATCATGCGCTTGGTCTGCTCGTCGAGGTAGGCAAAGTTGTAGGCGGTGTCGGTCATTGCTCTCTCCCGCTGACGTCCAGAATGGACTGGCCCACGCCGTCAGGGTTTCCAAGGATCTCGGGATTCCAGAAGCGCAGGACGGTCAGGCCCTGCCCGGCCATCCATGTGTCCCGGCGGGCGTCGCGCCGGTTGTCCGCGTGCTGGCCACCGTCGACCTCGACGACAAGCCGCGCCTCGGCACAGTAGAAATCGGCGATGTATGGCCCGACCGGCACCTGACGGCGGAACTTCAACCCGCCGAGTTGCCGTCCGCGCAGGATCTGCCAGAGCGCGCGTTCGGCGCGGGTCTGCTCGCGGCGCAACCGTCGCGCCTGCAATGTCTGGATCCCGGTCTGTCGCAAGGGTGACCTCCCCCTCACCCCGGCCCTCTCCCCCGAGGGGAGCGGGAGGGCACGGGCTTCACCCTCGCGCAAACACGGTAAACCTCGGGTAAACGCGACCAGACCAGCCAGGGGCGCATTCCCTCTCCCCTCGGGGGAGAGGGTCAGGGTGAGGGGGAAGAGCGCCACACTCATGCCACCTCCCCCCGGCCGTCCGCCTCGCGCCGCAACCGGCGCACCAGCTCCAGCTCCGCCTGAAAATCCACGTAATGCGGCAGCTTGATGTGCTCGAGGAAACCCGTCGCCTGGATGTTGTCCGAATGGTACAGCACGAACTCCGCGTCCTGCGCGGGCGCGCCGCTGTTGTCCTCGCCCAGCTCTTCCCAGCGCAGCGCCCGGTCGACCAGCGCCATGGAGATCGCCTTGCGCTCGGTCTGGCCGAAGACCAGCCCGTAGCCGCGGGTGAACTGCGGCGGTTCGGTCCTGGAGCCCCTGAACTGATTCACTGTCTCGCATTCGGTCAGTTCGACCTCGCCGATCTCGATGGAGAAGCCAAGCTCGGGCACCTCCATCTCGACCGCCACCGTGCCGATGCGCAGCTCGCCCACGAAGGCGTGGTTGCGCGCGTAGCCGCGCTGGGTCGAATAGGCCATGCCGAGGATGAACCCCTCGTCGCCGCGCGCCAGCGCCTGCAGGCGCAGCGCCCGTTCGGCGGGCAGCTCCAGCGGCTCGCGGGTCAGGTCCGGCGGGGTCGCGTCCGAGGGCGCCTCCTCCTCGATCAACCCCTCGCGGTTGAGGAAACCGGTGATATGCGGCACCTCCGCGGCCATCGCCTCGGCGCGCGGCGCCTCGGGCGCCTCGCCCTCGGCGGCCAGCGTGAAATCCAGCAGGCGGTGCGTGTAGTCGAAGGTCGGCCCCAGCACCTGCCCGCCCGGCGCGTCCTTGAAGGTGGCCGAGATGCGGCGGATGACCGCCATGCGGTCGGTCTCCACCGGGGTGGTGCCGCCGAAACGGGGCAAAGTGGTGCGGTAGGCCCGCACGAGGAAGATCGCCTCGATCAGGTCGCCGCGCGCCTGCTTGATCGCCAGCGCCGCGAGGTCGGGATCGTAGAGCGATCCCTCCGCCATCACCCGGTTCACCGCCAGCGCCAGCTGCTCGCGGATCTGGTCCACCGTCAGCTCGGGCACATCCCTGTCGCCGCGCCGGGCCTCGCCCAGCCAGGCATGGGCGTTGTCGATGGCGCGTTCACCGCCCTTGACCGCAACATACATGGCTCAGCCCTCCACGGTGGTGCTGCGCGGCAGGGCGGCCAGCTGCGCCCCGGCGGTGAAATAGAAATCGAGCCCCAGCGGATAGAGCATGGCATTGCGCTGGAAGGCCGCCACCTCGGGCAGCGACAGCACCGCCCGGTCGCGGATGCCGGGGCCGCTGAGCGTGGCGCCCCTGGCCTCCAGCGCCGGCACCTCGACCACCAGCGTGGTGGAGCGGTCGGGATACTGCGCCGTGCCCACCGGGAAACGATCGAGCGGTTGCAGCGACGCCCAGTCGCCCAGCGCGAACATGGCCTTTTCCGCAGCCACCAGCGGCGCGCCGGTGTGAAAGACCACCCAGTCGCGCACGGCGGCGCAGTCGTGCGCCCCCGCAAGGTGCAGCGGCGTTTCCGCGTCGCAGAGCGTCAGCAGCAGCACGCCCGCCGCCTGCGACAGCGGCGCGGGCGGCTCGGCCCCCGCGACCGTCTGGATCGTGCCGGGACGGGCCATGGCCTCCATCGCAGCGCGAAAGGCATGGGCCGCATCGACCGCCGGATCGGCGAACCCGCCCTGAAGCGCTTCTGTCTGCATCAGTCCTCTCCCCGCGCCATGGTGAAGAATTCCACCTTCGTCGCCGCCGCCTTCTCGGCCCGCGCTTGTGCCGCGGCCTGCATCTCGTCGCCCAGCGGATCGAGCACCGCCGCGCGCACCCGCTCCGCCGCATCGGTCTGCATCAGCGCATCGACCCGCGCCGCCACTTCGGCCTTGGCCTGGTCGCGGCCCTGCACGTAGCCGTGGCCGACCGTGCCGCAGGGCAGCTGCAACGCGCAGCGCGTCACCGTCATCTCGCCAATGTTGAAAGGCGCGCCAGCGGCACCCGTCCGGCCGCGCACCATGACGGCCCCGACCTCGGGCGGCCGCAGCCAGGTGACCTC
>CAYNKL010000181.1:0-8665 GCA_964397775.1 uncultured Rhodobacterales bacterium
CGTCGGCCTTGACCGCCTGGATCAACCCCTGCCCGACCGACAGCCCGCGCATCGGCTTGATGGTGAAATACTGGAAGGCCACGCCAAAGCCGAAGGCGAGGATGAAGTCGAGCACCCAGACCGCGAAGATCTTTTCGGGGAAGATGCTCTGCCAGCCCAGCCAGACGGCGATGGCCGGCACGAAGAAGGCCAGCCATTCCGCCACGATGTCGCCCAGCGCGCAGCCGCTGCCGCAATGTGCAGCACCCTTGGCGACCATGCCGGGAAAGGGCGTCTTGGCCTTGTTGGGCATCGGGTCGCCGCGCTCCATGGCCGGGACGACACGGCTCTGCGCGGCAAGCTTGCCGTAGGCGAAATAGCCCCAAAGCGCGATCACGCTGGCAAAGAGCGCCACCAGCGGCCAAACGAGGTTCATGATCCACATGTGCTGCGGGTCGCGCCATTCGTCCACGGCGATCACCACCGCGCAAAGGCCGCCCGCAAGCAGCGAGATCAGCGAAAGGAAGTGTAGCCAGTCGGGAATCATCCTCGGGCTCCGTCGGTCTGCAGACATCTGCCTGACGAACGGGCCGGCCCGGGTCACGTTCCGGGGTCTCGAAAAGATCCCGCGGCCCGGAACCCTCCAGCGCTGGAGCCGCGTTTCAGCCCAGCCTTAGGTGTGCAATCGCGCCCCGCCTCAGCTGCCCCGGTAGGTCGAATAGCCGTAGGGCGACAGCAGCAGCGGCACATGGTAATGCGCGTCCGCCTCGGCGATGCCGAAGCGGATCGGCACCATGTCGAGGAAGAGCGGCTCTTCCCCCGCCGCGTCCGCACCCCGCAGGTAATCACCGGCGAAGAACAGCAGCTCGTAGGTCCCGACGCGGGATTCGCGCGCGGGCAGGATCGGCGCATCGGTGCGCCCGTCGGCATTGGTCACCATCTCGGCCAGCAGCACCCGCGCCTCGGCGTCGATGCGGTAAAGCTCGATCCGCAGGCCCGCCGCCGGGCAGCCCCGCGCGGTGTCGAGCACATGGGTGGTCAGATATCCGTCCGCCATTCCGGGCCTCCTCTTTACGATCTGCCCGCCAAGGAACCCGTTTTCGGCACCAAGGTCCAGACGCGCGCCCGGTTTCTTGCAACCCCGCGGGCTTTGCGTCTTTAAGAAGGGGCAAGATACGGCAGGAGGCCCCGATGCAGAGATATCCCCGCGACATGATCGGCCACGGCCCCGACCGCCCCGACCCGCGCTGGCCCGGCGGCGCGAAGGTCGCCGTGCAGTTCGTGCTCAACTACGAGGAAGGCGGCGAGAACAACATCCTGCACGGCGATGCCGCCTCCGAAGGTTTCCTGTCCGACATCTCCGGCGCCCAGCCCTGGCCGGGCGAGCGGCACTGGAACATGGAAAGCATCTACGAATACGGCGCCCGCGCGGGGTTCTGGCGGCTGCACCGGCTCTTCACCGGCGCCGGCGTGCCCGTGACCATCTACGGCGTGGCCCAGGCGCTCGCCCGCAGCCCCGAGCAGGTCGAGGCCATGAAGGAGGCCGGCTGGGAGATCGCCTCGCACGGGCTGAAGTGGATCGAGCACCGCGGCATGCCCGAGGAGGAAGAGCGCGCCCAGATCGCCGAGGCGCTGCGCCTGCACACCGAGGTGGTCGGCGCGCCGCCGCGCGGCTGGTACACCGGCCGCTGCAGCATGAACACCGTGCGCCTCACCGCCGAGACCGGCCAGCTCGACTACATCTCAGACACCTATGACGACGACCTACCCTACTGGCTGCGCGTCGGGGACCGCGACCAGCTGGTGATCCCCTACACGCTCGAAGCCAACGACATGCGCTTTGCCGCCATGCCCGGCTGGGTCACGGGCGAACACTTCTTCCAGTACCTCAAGGACGCCTTCGACACGCTCTACGCCGAAGGCATGGCCGGCCGCCCCGCGATGATGAGCGTCGGGCTGCACTGCCGCCTGATTGGGCGCCCCGGCAAGATCGCTGGGCTGAAGCGCTTCCTCGACTACATCGCCGCCTTCGAGGGCGTCTGGACCCCGCGCCGCATCGACGTGGCCGAACACTGGGCCAAGGAACACCCGCCTGTCGCCCCCGCCGAACGTCCCAGCCAGATGCCCGCCGCCCGCTTCATCGAACGCTTCGGCGGTGTCTACGAACACTCCCCATGGGTGGCCGAACGCGCCTTCGATCTCGAACTCGGCCCTGCCCACGATCGCCCCGCGGGCCTTGCCAACGCGCTGGCGCGCGCCTTCCGCTCCGCCTCGCACGAGGAACGCCTCGGCGTGCTGCAAGCCCACCCGGACCTTGCCGGCAAGCTCGCCGCGGCGAAGCGCCTGACCGGAGAAAGCACCGCCGAACAGGCCAGCGCCGGGCTCGACGCGCTCACCGACGACGAGCGCGCCCGCTTCACCACCCTCAACGAGGCCTACGTGGCCCGCCACGGCTTCCCCTTCATCATCGCCGTGCGTGATCACGACAAGGCCGGCATCCTGCAGGCCTTCGAACGCCGCCTCGACCAGGACAGCGAGACCGAGTTTGCCGAGGCCTGCCGCCAAGTCGAACGCATCGCGCGCCTGCGGCTGGAGACCATGCTTTGACCACCTACGCCTTCCCCCCCGGCGGCCACCCCGACCAGTCCGAAACCCCGCAGGGCAAGGCCGTCTTCACCAATGCCTACGCGGTGATCCCGGCCACGACGCAGCGCGACATCGTCACCTCCTTCCTGCCCGGCTGGGTTGGCCACAGGCTCTGGATCCTCGCCCGCCCGCTCTCGGGCTTCGCCGAGACCTTCGCGCAATACGCCGTCGAACTCTCTCCCGGCGGCGGCAGCGCCGAGCCCGAGCCCGACCGCACCGCCCAGGCCGTGCTCTTCGTGGCCTTCGGCACGCTGCGTCTCTCCATCGGCGGCCACCACCAGGAGCTCCGCGCGGGTCATTACGCCTACATCCCCGCGGGCGCGCTCTGGCAGATCTGGAACACCTCCGACGCGCCCGCGGGCTTCCACTGGATCCGCAAGCGCTACGAGCCCGCCCCCGGCAACCAGATCCTCGAAGCGAAGATCCTGCACGAGACCGAGGTGCCCGCCGTCTCGATGCCAGGCTGCGACGACAAATGGGCCACCCAGCGCTTCATCGACCCGCTCGACATGCGTCACGACTTTCACGTGAACATCGTGACCTTCCAGCCCGGCGGCCGCATCCCCTTCGCCGAGACCCACGTGATGGAACACGGGCTCTACGTGCTCGAAGGCACCGCGCGCTACCTACTCAACACCGACTGGGTCGAGGTGGGCCCCGGCGACTTCATGTGGCTGCGCGCCTTCTGCCCGCAGGCCTGCGTCGCCACCGGCACCGGCCCCTTCCGCTACCTGCTCTACAAGGACGTGAACCGCCACCCCGCCCTCAGCCTCTGACACGCCCGGCCGATCCGGGCGCCCCCCTTGGGCTTCTTCTTGGCAAAAATATTCCGGGGGAGGCCCGCAGGGCCGGGGGCAGAGCCCCCATCTGTCGCCAACACCCCACGATACGCCGGAATGACGCCCTCCCTCTCCCCTCGGGGGAGAGGGCCGGGGTGAGGGGGAGGCAACCAGCGCAACGACCTAAGGCACCACACCATGATCCAGATCCAGCCCCTCACCGCCACGGCCTTCGCCCCCTACGGCGATCTGCTCGACACCGAGGGCGCGCCCGACAAGCTCATCAACCAGGGGCTCTGCGGCCGTTACCATGACCGCGCGAGGCTCGACTTCGGCGAGGGCGGCCGCGCCGGCATCTCGCTCTTCAGCGCCGAGCCGCGCGCCCTGCCCTACCGGCTCGAGATGGTCGAGCGGCACCCCGAGGGCAGCCAGGCCTTCATCCCGATGCATCGCAACCCCTGGCTGGTCATCGTCGCGGGCCCTGGCGAGACGCCCGGCCCGATCGAGGCCTTCGAGGTGGCCCCCGGCCAGGCGATCAACCTTCACCGCGGCACCTGGCACGGGGTGCTCACGCCGCTGCACGCGCCGGGCCTCTTCGCCGTCGTCGACCGCATCGGCGACACCCCCAACCTCCAGGAACACTGGCTCGACACGCCCGTCATGATCAGAGGCTGACCAGGCCTCAGGGACGGTAGCCGTAGCGATAGAGGCAACGCCCGTCGTAGCGCGCGGGCCCATGGCGCACCTCGATCCGGCAGGCCCGGGGCAAGGCCCGCCCGGCATGGCGCTGCGGTCCCTGACGGTATCCGCGGTGCCGGTCGCCAGCCCAGTGCGGCGCATATCGGGCCCGGTCGCGAAAGGCCGGGGACCGCTCCGGCGCCCGGTGCGAGGCCCTGTCGCGGCGGTCCTCCTGCCGGTCCTGGATGATCTTGCCGAGCAGGAACAGCGTGGTCGCCGCGCCCACAAGGCGGGCGACGTCCTGCTGGTCGGCGGCGCGCGCGGGCGCACCGAGCCCCACAAGCGTGATCGTGGCGGCAAGGGTGAGGGTCGTCAGGCGTCGGATGAACATGGGATCTCTCCTGGTACATGGAACAGGGCGTCACGGCGCCCCTGCCCCATCCCGCCACGCCACCGATACGCCGGGCAATGACACCCGCCGGTTATCCCATAGCACCCCTCCAAGCCCCCATGGTCATTGAACTTCCATCCCCTGCGGCGCATCGTTTCCGCATGACACGCCTCGCCCCCCTGCTGCTTGCGCTCGTGCTGCTGCCCGCCGCGGCCCAGGCCGCCTGCTACGCCGAGTACAAGGCCCGCCATGACAGCGACGCGGGCATCCGCCTGCACTACGGCATCATGGAACTCGCCGGGAGCTGCCCCGACGCGGCCGAGGCCCGGGAAACCGTCGCGGCCCGCCTGCGCGATGGCTGGCAGCTGCTGGGCGTGACCGGTCTCTCCACCTCCGCCCCCACCGCGCGACAAAGGAGGGACGCCGGTGCCTTCTACCTCCGTTACTGACAGCCTGCGCACCGGCCAGCGCATCGTGGCGCTCGGCATCGCCGCCATCGTCGCGATCCTCGTCGTGGCCGGCGTGCTGCTCATGCTCACCCTGCCCGATGCCAATGCGTTCAACGATCGCGTCGCGCGCATCTTCGTGGAAAACGACGACCTCGCCGGCCAGGCCGAGATCCGGCTGCTGGAAATCCTCGCCCAGTCGGGCACTGCCTTTTCCGAAACGCTTGCAAGCTACCGCATGGTGATCTTCGTCCTGCTGGTCTTCGCCACCGCCATGCTGGTCGCAGCGCTGGTCTGCCTTGTCCTGCTCGCCGGGCTGAACCGCCGCATGGCGCGCATCGAACGCTCGGGCATCGAGGTCAGCTCGCTCATCATCTCGCGCGAGGAGAACACCGTCTATCTCAACACCATGGGCTTCAAGCTGACCGAGGCCATGATTGAAACGCTCGCCGTGCTGGCAGAGGCGCGGCTCGACGACGAGATGCTGACCGGCGCCCAGATCGAGGCGATGATCTCGGGGCGCGACGCCTCGGACTGCGACGAGGCCTCGGGTGCGACCCGCATCAAGCGGCTGCGCGACGGACTTGGCAACCAGATGGTGGGCGCCCTGCTGGTCAAGACCATCGCACGGCGCGGCTACGTGCTGGCCATCGACAAGAGCGTGATCGAGATGGTCTGAGCGGCGCGGCGGGATCGATAAACTTCTCTCCAAAAATTCCACCAATCGGGCCGGGTTTGGCGGCCCGGCTTGAGAAAGATGCAGGGGGTCGGCGTCAATAATGTCGGGACCGCAACCCGGGCCCGGAGACCATGACAGCCACAAGATTCGCCAAGTTCCGGGCCTTCGCCGGGAACAACACGGTTCCCATGACGGCTTTCACCGCCGCGGTGCTCGGCTGGATCTACTTCGCCGAGCACGAGTTCTTCGAACGCTTCCACGACTACAGCCGCGCTCACGAGGACTGGGAACTCGACGAGATCGCGCTTCTTGTCCTCAACATGACCGTCGCGCTGAGCGTCACCATCTTCGACCAGTGGCGCAAGTTGCGCCGGATGAACGCCGAGCGCGAACAGCTCAGGAACAACGCTGAAAGAAGCGCCCGGCACGACCCGCTTACCGGCCTGATGAACCGCCGCGCCTTTTCCGAGCAGCTCGAACGGATCGCAAACGAGGCGCTGACGCGCGGCGACCGCATCGTCGCGATGATCGACCTCGACCGTTTCAAGCCGGTGAACGACCTCTACGGTCACGCCGCCGGCGACGCCACGCTCTGCGAGGTCGCCAACCGGCTCAGCGCGGAGCTCGGCTGTGCCGGCATCCCGGCGCGGCTTGGCGGTGACGAATTCGCGGTTGTCTTTGCCAATGGCATCGACGCGAACCAGGTCGAACGCATCGCGCGCCGTCTGCTGCTGGCAATGGAATCGCCGATCCGCTTTGCCGGGAACGCGATCCACGTCGGGCTCAGCATCGGCCTCGTCGCCTGGCAGGGCGGCACCGACCATTCCGAGGCCATGCGCCGCGCCGACAAGGCGCTCTACATGTCCAAGGGTGCCGGGCGTGGCCGGTTCAGCTGGTATGATGCCGAGCTCGACCAGCTTTCGCACGAACGCGCCGCCATCGAAGCCGACCTGCGGGACGCCATCGCCAGCGGCGAGATCGAGCCATGGTTCCAGCCAATCATCGAGATGGAAACCGGCCATGTCAGCGGTTTCGAGGTCCTGGCCCGCTGGACGCACCCCACCCGAGGCGAGATCGCGCCCGAGGTCTTCATCGAGATCGCCGAGGACAGCGGCCAGATCGGCACCCTGGGCTTCACCCTTCTGCGCAGCGCCTGCATAGCCGCGCGCCCGTGGAGCAGGGATCTCACCATCGCCTTCAACATCTCGCCCAGCCAGTTCCTCGATTCAAATCTGGTCGGACAGGTCGAGCTTATCCTGAAGGAATGTGACTTCGACCCGAAGCGCCTGACCATCGAGGTCACCGAAAGCTCGATCATCCACGACTTCGACACCGCCCGCGCCAAGCTGAACGCGCTCAAGGCGCTTGGCGTGAAGGTCGCGCTCGACGATTTCGGCACCGGCTATTCAAGCCTCGCAAGCCTGCGCAGGCTGCCCTTCGACCGGATCAAGATCGACCGCAGCTTCATCACCAACATCGCCACCGAACCGCAGAACCAGAAGATCGTCACCGGCATCATGGCCCTGGCCAACGGGCTCGAACTCGACGTCACCGCCGAGGGCATCGAATCCGAACAGGACCGCGCCTATATCGAGACGCTGCACTGCTCCATGGGACAGGGGTTCCTCTTCGACAAGGCAATCCCGCCGGATCAGGTGTCCTGGCTGCTTGAAACCAAGTGGAGCCATCGCCGCGCCGATATTTCGGATCTGACCTCCAAAGCTTCGCCCCCCAAGCGCGAGCGCGACGCGAGCTAGGGCGGCACCGCTGAGCCACAAGAGACAGCCCTGTCGCCGGGCTGCCCAGGCGGGGCGGTTACGTCACCGCACCGAAGATGAAATCGCTTTCGTCCAGAAGTGCCGTCGAGACACCGACAAGGTAGAGCCCGTCTCCCGCCTGCCCGCCGGCTGCGGCGAGGTCGAGGTAGCTGGCCCAGCCCTGATCCGTGATTGCGCCCGACAACTGCTCCCAGCCTGCGACGGGCCCGGAGAGGGCAATCAGGTCGATGCCGTCTTCGAAATCGTGGACATAATCGGTGCCACCGCCGCCCTCAAAGACAAAGACATCCGCCGTGCCATCTGGCCCGTAGCTGCCGCCCCAGAGGTGGTCGGTGCCCGCGCCCCCGTCGAGCGTATCCGCCCCCTGACCGCCCACAAGGTTGTCGCGGCCCGCGCCGCCGTCCAGCACATCGTCGCCTGCGTTGCCGTAAAGCGTGTCGGCCCCTGCCCCGCCCGAAAGCCGATCGTCGCCCTCGTCCCCGTAGACGGAATCATTGCCCGTGCCCGCCTCCACAAGATCGCCCCAGCGCGAGCCCTGGACCACGTCGTCGCCGGGTGTCCCCGCGTGATACTCGGTCGGCACGTAGCCGCCGTCCTGGATCGCGTCGTTACGGTCGGGATCGGAGGCAAGCTCGTAGACGCGGATGTAGTCGATGCTCAGCCCGTCCGAAAAATCGGTACCTGCGTCGGGATCATCGGCCCAGCCGCCCACGGCGAGGTTGAACAGCAGGTACATCTCCTCGTCGACGGTGTTGACCTCCTCGCGGATCATCGCGCCGTCATAGTACCAGCGGATCACATCTGCGTCCCAGTAGAGCCCGTAGGTGTGAAAGCCGTCACCCGCGCCCACCGTGGCAATGGCCTCTGCGTTCGGGGTGCCGTCGTTCCAGACGTTGGTGTGCAGCCTGTCGGCATCCTCGCCCAGGAACTCGAAGACGTCGATCTCGGCGGACCAGTCGCCATCAGCGGGCAGCAGCCAGAAGGCGCTCCAGAACCCGGTCTGGTCGGGGATGTCCGCCGACAGCTCGATATAGCCGTGGCTCATGTGAAAACTCATCTCGGTCGCGATCATGCCCGAGCTGTAGAGCTGCCCCTCGGCCAGCGCCTGCTGCGAGGCATCGAGCTGCGACGCGTGGATCGTCAGAACCCCGCCCCCGACCGAGAAGGTCCCGGGAAAGCCCGCCATGTCGGGGTCGGCGTAGTACTGCAGCTCGTTGTTCGCGGCATTGCTGCGCGCGTCATCGAGATGCGGCGAATAGGAGGTCGACCAGATCCCGCGCGACCCGTGC
>CAYNKL010000182.1:0-8555 GCA_964397775.1 uncultured Rhodobacterales bacterium
GAGAGGGAGGCGCCTCCAACACTGGGGATCGCACGTATCGGGGGACGCGGGATTGTTAACGCAAACCTTGTGCAGTCGTTAGCGCCACCACGTCCGACATTTCACGTTTATCGCTAACATATTGCCATAAAAAGGTTTTTAGCCTTTGAGACTCTGGCATACCTTTGTATGCGAATGGCGACCGTCCCTTCGATCATTCCCCAGGAGACCGCCCTCATGACCGTCACCCTCGGCATCAACGGGTTCGGCCGGATCGGCCGCTGCACGCTGTCCCACATCGCGGAATCCGCACGCAACGACGTGCAGGTGATGAAGATCAACGCCACCGGCCCGATCGAAAGCGCCGCCCACCTGCTGCGATACGACAGCGTGCACGGCCGCTTTCCCGGCGAGATCCGTGTGGACGAGAACAGCCTCGACCTCGGCCGCGGGCCGATCGAGGTGATGTCGAGCTACGACATGGAGACGCTCGACTGGTCGGGCTGCGACGTGGTGCTCGAATGCACGGGCAAGTTCAATGACGGCACCAAGGCCGCGGCACACCTGTCGCGCGGGGCCAAGTCGGTGCTGATCTCGGCGCCCGCGAAGAACGTGCAGCGCACCGTGGTCTACGGCGTGAACCACCGCGACCTGATGGCGGGTGAAAGCATGATCTCGAACGGCTCCTGCACGACCAACTGCCTCGCGCCACTGGCCAAGGTCCTGGACGAGGCCATCGGTATCGAGGAAGGGATCATGACGACGATCCATTCCTACACCGGCGACCAGCCGACGCTCGATCGGCGGCACGACGATCTCTACCGCGCGCGGGCGGCCGCCATGGCGATGATCCCCACGAGCACGGGCGCCGCCAAGGCCATCGGCGAGGTGCTGCCGGGGCTGAAGGGCAAGCTCGACGGATCGGCGGTGCGGGTGCCCACGCCCAACGTCTCGGCGGTGGACCTGACCTTCTACGCCGGGCGCGACGTGTCCGTGGACGACGTGAACGAGGTGGTGGCCGAGGCCGCCGCGGGCCGCATGGGCGCGGTGCTGGCCTATGATCCGGAACCCAAGGTGAGCATCGATTTCAACCACACCACGCAAAGCTCGATCTTCGCGCCCGACCAGACGCGGGTTGTGGGGCGGCGCATGGTGCGGGTGTTGGCCTGGTACGACAACGAATGGGGTTTTTCGGCGCGCATGGCCGATGTCGCGGGCGCCATGGGGCGGCTGCTGCACTGAGCGGTTTAACCTCACGGTGAGGGGACGGGGCTAGGGTTGCGGTAGAGCCGCATGGACCCGCCGATGCCCCTGACCGACCTGCCCGCCCCGCCCGAGCGGATCGACGCCGCCTTGCCGTGGCGCGGGGTACTGGCCGGCGGCCTCGTGGCGCTGGCATTCTGGCCGCCGCTGGCGCTGCTGGCGGGCTCGCTGACCGGGCTGCTCGGCGCGCTGCTTCTGTCGCTCGGGGCGGCGGCGGGGGCGCTCGCAGACCTGATGCTGCGCGTGGTGCCCACGGCTCGGCGCCGGGCCGAGGCGCTGCACGAAGGTGCGGCGCGCCTGCGGGCCATCATCGACACATCCATCGACGCGATCATCGTGACCGACCGCGAGGGGCGTATCACCGCCTTCAACCGCGCGGCGGAGGGGCTGTTCGGATACGACGCGGAGGAGGTGCTGGGCCTGCGGGCGCGCAGCCTGCTGGTTGCCCCCGAGCGGCTGGGGGATCTGCCGGAGGCCTGGGCCGAGGATCTCCGGGCCGGGGAAAGCGCGAGCTACGAGCTGACCATGGTGGACCGCGGCGGGCGGCGTTTTCCGGCGGAGGTCGCGCTGGGTCGCGGCGAAACGGACCGCTCGCTCTACGTGGCCTGCCTGCGCGATGCCACCGCGCGCCACGCCGCCCAAGCCGCCCTGCGCGAGGCGCGCGACAGGGCGCTGGCGGGCGAGCGCGCGAAGTCCGATTTCCTGGCCGTGATGAGCCACGAGATGCGCACGCCGCTCAACGGGTTGCTAGGGGCGCTCGAGCTGATGCGGGACGCTCCCGACGACGCTGCGCGAGCCGCGCTTCTGGCGCGAATGCAGGGTTCGGGGGCGCTGCTGCTGGATCTGGTGAACGACACGCTGGCGCTGGCGAGCTACGAATCCGGTACGCTGCGCCCCGAGCCCGTCGCCTTCGAGATGACCGCGCTGATGGAGAGCGTGCTTGCTGCCGCGCGCCCCATGGCCGAGGCCAACGGCAACACCCTGCGCTGGACCTGGGTCGGCCCGCCCTGCGACGAGGTCGTGGGTGACCTGCGGCGCATGCGGCAGATCCTCGTGAACCTTGCCACCAATGCCGCGAAGTTCACCCGCAATGGCCGCGTCGAGATCGAGGTGGAGCTCGAGGGCGGCGGGGATCACGTGGAATTCCGGGTCATCGACAGCGGGATCGGCATCGCGGAGGCGGATCTTGAACGGATCTTCGAGGATTTCGAGCGCGTCGACAGCACCTATGCGCGACAGTCCGAGGGCACGGGGCTCGGCCTTGGCATCGCGCGGCGGCTGGCACGGCTGGTGGGCGGCGAGATCGGCGCCGAGAGCGAGCCGGGCGACGGCAGCGTCTTCTGGCTGCGTGTGCCCCTGGGTGAAACGGTCGAAGCAGCGATAGCGGCCCCTGCCCCTGCCACGCCGCCCGTCGAGCGCCGCGAGATCCTGCTGGTCGAGGACAACGAGACCAACCGCTTCATCGCGCGCGCCATGCTGGAGGCGGCAGGCCATCACGTGACCGAGGCCCGGAACGGGGCCGTCGGCGTGGAACTGGCCGAGCTGCGGCGCTTCGACGTGATCCTGATGGACATCAGCATGCCCGTGATGGACGGGATCGAGGCGACGCGGCGCATCCGGTCGGGCGATGGCGCTTCGCGCCATGCGCCCATCGTCGCGATCACGGCGCATGCGCTGCCCGCGGAACTGGCCCGCTTCCGGGCGCAGGGGATGGAGGCCTGCCTGACCAAGCCGCTCGACCGCAAGACCCTGCTGGCCACGCTGACGCAGGTGTCAGGCGGTGTCTCGGTGGCCCCTGAAGGCGCGACTGCCGCGAACGACGCGCTGACCGCGTTCCTCGGGCACGTGGATCCGGTCAGGGCGCGGGTACTGCTGGATCGCTTCACTCAGGAAATGGAGGCGCTGCTGACACGGCTGGAAACCGAGACCGACGCAGAGACCCTTCGAGCCGCCGTGCATCATTGTGCGGGCAGTTGCGGGACCTTCGGTTTGGCGGACCTACACGCCGCGCTGGCCGGGATCGAGACCGCGCTGAAGCGCGGCGAGCCTCCGCCGCCCGAGATCCTGTGCCGGCTGCCCGGGCTGTGGGAGGACGGCCGCGCGACGCTGAAGGCAGTCCGCGCGGCCTGATTCCTCAGCGGTAGTCGGCCCGCTGGAGACCGTATTTGGTCATCTTTTCGTTGAGCGTCCGCCGCGGCAGGCAGAGCTCTTCCATCACGGCCGAGATCGCGCCCTTGTGGCGGCGCATGGTGTTGTCGATCAGCATGCGCTCGAAGGCCTCGACATATTCCTTGAGCGGCTTGCCCTCGGTCGTCATCACCGGCTGCATCTGGTCGTGGTCGTTCATCAGCAGCGAGGCGATGGTGCCCTGACCGCGCCGCGACTGCAGCACCGCGCGTTCGGCAAGATTGATAAGCTGGCGCACGTTGCCCGGCCAGGGTGCCTGCAGCAGCTGCGCCGCTTCCTGCGCGCTGACGTGGGGCGCCTCGCATCCGTATTCATCGGCGAACTGTTCGGTGAAGCGGGTGAAGAGCGTAAGGATATCCTCGCCCCGGCCCCGCAGCGGCGGCACGGTGATCTTGAGCGCGGCCAGCCGGTAGTAGAGGTCGCTGCGCAGCGCGGTTTCGCAGGTGCGGCCCTCGTCCTGCAGGTTGCAGATGGCGACGATGCGGGTCTCCGACGGGGTGCCCTGATCGTTGATGACCGAGAGCAGACGGGCCTGCGAAGCGTCGGACAGCGCCTCGATATCCTCGAGCACGAGGGTGCCGCCGCGGGCCTCTTCGATGGCGGGCAGGCGCATGTCGTCGGGCAGCATGGGCCCGAAGAGACGGCGCATGAGCGCGTCCTCGTCATGCGCGGCGCAGCTTACCAGCACGAACTTCTTGCCGGCGCGGGCGCCCACCGCGTGCAGGGCATGAGCGACCAGCGTCTTGCCGGTGCCGGTCTCGCCCTCGATCAGCACGTGGCCGTCGGCCTGCCCGAGATCGAGGATGTCCTCGCGCAGGCGGTGCATGGCCGGGCTGTCGCCGATGAACTTGTTCATGATCTGCTCGCCGCCGGCGAGTTCGCTGCGAAGCGCCCGGTTGTCGAGCGTCAGGCGGCGGGCATTGGTGGCCTTCTTGGCCAGCTCGGACATGCGGTCGGGGTTGAAGGGCTTTTCGAGGAAATCGAAGGCGCCGATGCGCATGGCCTCGACCGCCATGGGCACGTCGCCATGGCCGGTGATCATGATGACGGGCAGCGCGCTGTCCTGCCCCATGAGCTTGCGCAGCAGCTGGATGCCATCCATGCCGGGCATCTTGATATCGGTGATGACCACCCCGGGATAGTCGGGCCCGAGGGCACCGAGCGCCTCTTCGCCGCTGGCGAAGGTTTCGGTGTCGTAGCCCGACAGGGCAAGCCACTGGCTGATCGACTGGCGCATGTCCTTTTCGTCGTCGACGATGGCGATCTTCATTGCATTGGCCATGGTACGGTTCACTCCGCGGCTTCTTGGTTTTCGTTGAGCACGGGAAGCTGCATCTCGAAGACGGCGCCCCCGTTCTGCCCGTTGCGGGCGGTCAGTCGCCCGCCCAGGTCGCTGACGATGCCCGAGGAAATGGCGAGGCCGAGCCCCACCCCGTCCCCGGGTTGTTTCGTGGTATAGAAAGGCTCGAACAGCGCATCGAGATCCTGAATGCCGTGACCGTTGTCGCGCACCGACAGGGTCGCGGTCTCGCCCGCGGCCAGGATGATCTCGATTTCCGGGTCTTCGACGGACTTGGTGGCGTCGAGCGCGTTGCGCAGCAGGTTCACCAGAACCTGCTCGATCCGCATCCGGTCGCCCATGACCCGCACCGGATCGTCGGGCAGGATCTTGGAGATTCGCACGCGGCGCGCCTTGAGCTGCGGCTCCATCATGGACAGGCTGCTGGCCAGTGCTTCGGCCATATCGACCGGGCTGAAGGCCTCCTGGCCCTTGCGGGCGTAGGACTTGAGCTGCTGGGTGATGGCGCCCATGCGTTCGATCAGGTCGTCGATACGGTGAAAGGCGCTGAGCGCCTCGTCGGGGCGGTTGCGGTTGAGGAGCAGGCGCGCGCCGGCGAGGTAGGTCTTCATCGCGGCAAGCGGCTGGTTCAGCTCGTGGCTGACGGCGGCGGACATCTCGCCAAGCGCGGCGAGCTTGGAGCTTTGCGCCAGCGTCTGCTCGGCAACGGCGAGGTTCTTCTGCACCTTCTCGCGCTCGGCGATCTCGCGGCTGAGGCGGGCGTTCAGGGCGCGCATCTCGGCGGCGTCCCGCTGGAAAAGCGTCATGCGCAGCGTGGCTTTACGCGAAAGCGCGTAGAAGGCGAGTGCTGCCAGCAGGGCAAAGCCCATGATCTCGAGCGCGAGGACGGCATTCACCTTCTCGCGCACGCTGGAATAGGTGGTGAAGGAGCTGATCGACCAGCCGCGGAAGGGCACGCGCCCGTCGATGCGCATCACCGCTTCGCCCTCGAGGTAGGCGTCGGCCTCCTGCTTGGTCCAGTCGGCGGTGACCTGGATGGCGCGTTCGATGGCGGTATCGGGCGGACGCTCGTCGAGCGCCTCGCTGGGCGTCAGCCCGCGCCAGCGCGGCTCGGTCGCGAGGATGATGGTACCCTCGGAATCGGTGACGAAGACGGCGCTGGTGATGCCGGCCCAGGCCCGTTCGAACTTGGCGAGGTCGACCTCGACCACGATCACGCCGATGGGCTGGTTCTGGCTTTCGACCTTGCGCGAATAGGTGAAGGCATATCCGCCCGCTTCGCGCTGCATGGTGGTGAAGACGGTGGCGTTCGAGCGCAGCCCGTCAACGAAATAGGGCGCGTTGCGGTGGTTTTCGCCCAGCCGGTTGCGGTCGGTGGCCGCGACCGTGCGCCCTTCGCGGTCGAGCAGCATCAGCGAGGCGGCGCCGATCTCGTCGATGTAGGAGATGAGCCGCTGCGAGGTCTGGCTGTAATCCCCCGAGTTCAGCGCCGCGATCAGCGAGGGATCGCGCGCCAGAAGCTGCGGCACGATGGCGTTGCGGCGCAGCTCGGAGACGAGGTTGCCCGAGTAGAGCGCCAGCCGCAGCTCGGACCGGTTGCGCGTGGTTTCGGTGAACCGGTCGGTCAGCAGGTGGTTGGTGATCCAGACGGTCGAAGCCGCGACCACGAACAATCCCAGCAGGGACAGACGCATGCGCCAGGAGATCGGGCTGCCGCGGCGCGTGCGCAGCATGGAGGTCGGGGGCGTCGCCATTGCGAAAGGATAGGCGTGTGACGCCCGCCTCTCAAGTCAGGCGGCGGTCAGCGCGCCGGGAAGATGAGCGAAAAGGCGCGCACCATCCTCGTTTCCATGGGCATTTTCCGCCGCGCGCTCGGGGTGCGGCATCATTCCCAGGACCCGCCCGTTCTCGGAGACGATGCCGGCGATGTCGCGGGCCGAGCCGTTCGGGTTGGCAAGGTAGCGGAAGGCCACCCTGCCCTCGCCCTCGAGTCGGTCGAGCGTGTCCGCGTCGGCGGTGTAGTTGCCGTCGTGGTGCGAGATCGGGATGTCGATCTCGGCGCCCGCGCCATAGGCCTCGGTCCAGGGGGTGCCGGTCCGCTCGACGCGCAGGGGCGTGGTGCGGCAGATGAACTTGAGCCCGGCGTTGCGCAGCAGCGCACCCGGCAGCAGCCCGGTCTCGGTCAGCACCTGGAAGCCGTTGCACACGCCGAAGACATAGCCGCCGCGTTCGGCATGGGCCACGACCGCGCGGGTGATGGGCGATTGCGCGGCGATGGCGCCGCAGCGCAGGTAATCGCCGAAGGAGAACCCGCCCGGGATGCCGACCATGTCGATGCCCGACGGCAGATCGGTGTCCTTGTGCCAGACCATGTCGACGGAAAAGCCGGCATTCTCGAAGGCCACCTTGAGGTCGCGATCTGAATTGGAGCCGGGAAAGACGATGACTGCGGCTTTCATGGCAGCGTTCCTTGCTGGAATGGATAGAACCCGGGCGCCGAGGCGCTTATGGCATCTCGATGCGGTAGCTTTCGATCACGGTGTTGGCGAGCAGCTTCTCGCACATCTCGCGCACCGTGTCCTCGGTCGTGCCGTCGGCGAGGTCGAGCTCGATCACCTTGCCCTGGCGCACGCCCTGCACGCCTTCGAAGCCGAGGCTTCCGAGCGCGTGGCGTACGGCCTCGCCCTGGGGATCGAGAACCCCTTCCTTGAGCATCACATGCACCCGTGCCTTCATGGCCCCTCTCCCGCGATCTGGCGTTTGGTGGGGTGGAACCGCATCGGGGCATCAAATGCAAGGGGGAATCCGGCACGCCGCCTTGCCCCGCAGGACGCGGCGCGCTATCCGGCAGGTCATCGCACGCGGAAAAGGTTGTCTCCATGCTGGATCTGAGCTTCGAGCCCCCCAAGCCCAAGGTGATCGCCGGGGCAAAACACGACTGGGAACTGGTCATCGGCATGGAGGTGCATGCGCAGGTGGCCAGCAAGGCCAAGCTGTTCTCGGGCGCCTCGACGGAATTCGGCGCCGAGCCGAATTCCAACGTGTCCTTCGTGGACGCGGCCATGCCGGGCATGCTGCCCGTCATCAACGAATTCTGCATCGCACAGGCGGTGCGCACGGGGCTGGGCCTGAAGGCGCAGATCAACCTGCGCTCGGCCTTCGACCGCAAGAACTACTTCTATCCCGACCTGCCGCAGGGCTATCAGATCTCGCAGCTTTACCACCCGCTGGTCGGTGAAGGCGAAATCGTCGTCGACATGGAGCCGGGCGTGGCCCGCAAGGTGCGCATCGAACGCATCCACGTCGAACAGGACGCCGGCAAGTCGATCCACGACATGGATCCCGCCATGTCCTTCGTCGACCTCAACCGCACGGGCGTGGCGTTGATGGAAATCGTCTCGCGCCCCGACATCCGCGGCCCTGAGGAGGCGGCCGCCTATGTGGTCAAGCTGCGCCAGATCCTGCGCTATCTCGGCACCTGCGACGGCAACATGCAGAACGGCAACCTGCGGGCGGACGTGAACGTGTCGGTCTGCCGTCCCGGCGCCTACGAGAAATACATGGAAACGCAGGATTTCTCGCATCTGGGCACCCGCTGCGAGATCAAGAACATGAACTCCATGCGCTTCATCCAGCAGGCCATCGACTACGAGGCGAAGCGCCAGATCGCCATCCTCGAGGGCGGCGGCGAAATCGTTCAGGAAACCCGTCTGTACGATCCCGACAAGGGCGAGACGCGGTCCATGCGGTCCAAGGAAGAGGCGCACGACTACCGCTACTTCCCCGATCCCGACCTGCTGCCGCTCGAGATCGAGCAGGCCTGGGT
>CAYNKL010000183.1:0-8503 GCA_964397775.1 uncultured Rhodobacterales bacterium
GGCCCGTGATGGGCGGCTCGGGCGGCAGGCCCGGCCCGCCGGTGACCGGCGGCTCGGAGGGCAGCGGCGCGCGCGGCGCGGGCGACCAGGTCAGCGGCTGGGGTCCGTGGCCCCTGCCCTTGGTCAGCGGCTTTTCAGGGTCGTGCTGCACACGCGGCAGGGAATTCGGATCGGTGCGGCGGCGGGCGCTGACGGCATCGGCGATCTTGGCACGGATGCGATCCTCGCCGGGGGCGCCAAGGGTGGGCTCGCCCGGGTCGGTCTCGATCAGCTCAGATTCGGGCATGGGCTCGGAGCGACGGCGCAGCGAGGGCATGCGCGACAGGAAGCCACCGCGGGGCTGGGCGGGCTCGTCCTCTTCCCACAGCGCGGCATCCTCGTCGTCCCAGTCGTATTCCGGGAAAGGTTCGGGCTCGGGCGCGCGGCGGACGCGGGGCATGGCCGCGATCGGCGCGCCGCTGGCGCGGACATCGCCTCCGCCCGGAATCGCTTCGGCCTGGGCCTTGCGCGCGCGGCGTTCGGCCTGCTGCGCCTGAAGGCGCTGCGCGGTGCCCATGGCGCCGGTTGCGCCACGGCCCATGAGCGCGACCAGCGTGGCGTAGACCATGACGGTGCCAAGGGCGAGGAAGCGGCCGATGCGGCGCAGCTCGGCCATGGTGAAGCCCAGCACGAAGGCACCAAGCGCCAGGATCCCGACCCCGAGCGCGAACTGCGAAAGCTTGAGCCCGATGCCCGGAGGCAGCGGCAGGAAGGTCAGGAGCGAGCCCATCATCATGTCGCCGAAGTGGCCGCCCAGCCCGAAGCTGTGGTCCCAGCTCGCGGTTTCCGGCAGGCCCGAGGCGTAGACGGCGCAGAGCGCGATCCAGATCGGCGCAAAGACGGCCCGGCCCAGCATGCGGCTGTCGCCCTTGTGCAGTGCGACGCGCGCGCCCCAGACGATGAGCGTGAGCGCCAGCGCCCAGCTGCCCCAGCCCACGATGATGAAGAGCGGCGCCGCGATCGAGGCACCGAAGCGGCCCAGCCAGTTCTGCACGGGCGCATCCGTTGCCGAGAGGAACGAGGGATCGTCCGGCGTATAGGAGGCGATCATCGCCGCGGCCATCAGACCGACCGCGAGCAGAGCCAGGCCGATCAGCTCCTGCCCCCGCTTTTCGAGCGAGGCCGAGATGTTGCTGTCGAACAGGGGGGCCCGGTCGCGTGTCTGGTATGCCATGCTATCCCTCGTCTTCCTGGTCATGCGCCGCCGTAGAGGCAGTCCTTTATCGTTGTGAGCCCGGCCTCGGTCTCGTCCGCGTCGGCCACCATGGCGACGCGGATGTAGCCCTTGCCGGGATTGCCCTCTGGTGTCTCGCGCGAGAGGTACGCGCCCGGCAGGACACGGGTGCCCGTCTCCTGCCAGAGTTTCAGGGCCGCCGTCTCGCCATCCTCGACCGGCAGCCAGAGGAAGAACCCCGCCTGCGGGGGCACGTAGCCCGGGACGTTGCCGAGGATGCGGTCAGCCATGAGGTACTTGGTGCGGTAGAGCGCGCGGTTGGTCTCCACATGCGCCTCGTCGGCCCAGACGCGTTCGGCGACGCGTTGGATCGGCATGGGCAGCGGCGCGCCCGCGTAGTTGCGCAGCTGCTTGATGCGCGCCATGCACTCGGGTCCGCCGGCGACGAAGCCCGCGCGCAGACCGGGCAGGTTCGACCGCTTCGAGAGCGAGTGGAAGATCACCACGCGCTCGGGGTCGGCGCCCATGCTGTGGGCCACCTGCAGCGCGCCCGGGGGCGGCGTGTCGCGGTAGATCTCGGAGTAGCACTCGTCCGCGAGGATGCGGAAATCGTGCTTTTCGGCGAGGCCGATCAGCTCGCGCCAGTAGGCCTCGTCGGCGACGGCGCCCTGCGGGTTCGCGGGCGAGCAGATGTAGCAAAGCGCTACGCGGTCGAGCACGTCCTCGGGCAACGACGCGTAGTCCGGCAGGTGGCCGGTCTCGGCCGTGGCGGGCACGTAGACCGGCTCGGCCCCGACCGAGAGCGCCGCAACGGCGTAGACTTGGTAGAAGGGGTTGGGCGTCAGCACCACGGGCCGCGCGCCGTTCTTGGTCTCGGGGCAGAGCGCCATGGCGGCGTTGTAGAGCCCCTCGCGCGTGCCATTGAGCGGCATCACCTGCCGTTCCGGATCGAGGTGGACACCATAGCGCCGCGCGATCCAGCCGGTCATGGCCGCGCGCAGCTCGGGCGTGCCGTCGTTGGGCGGATACCGCCCGAACTCGGCCGCATAATCGGTAAGGATTCCCGTGATCCATGGCGGGAAGGCATGCTTCGGTTCGCCGATGGTCATGTGCCGCACGGGACCGCCCGGCGCATGCGCGTCGAGAAGGGCCCGCAGACGCGGGAATGCATAGTCCGGTAGGTTCGAAAACCGTTCGGGGAACATCCGCTCTATTGCCGTAACTGCCTCAGGGGACGGGATCATTCTTTTATGTGTGTCCCGTTTGCGACAAGGATAGGGAATTCGTGGGGGTCCTGTCCAGCGAGCACGCCGCGGCAACCGGATTTGTGACCCGAAAGTCGCAACCGAAGGTCGGAAACTTGCACCGGCGCGCCCGGGCGGCCCCGGTCGGACCGGGGCTCTGCCCCGGACCCCGGAATATTTGTGCCAAGAAGAAGCCCTGCCGGGGTGTCAGCCCTCGGCGAGCGCGGATTCGGCGGCAGCGGCGAGGCGCAGGAGGCGGTCCTCACCCATCGGCGGCGCCATGAGGGAGATGCCGCAGCTCGGCGTGCCGGTGGGCAGGGTCGCGGCGCAGAGGCCCATGAGGTTGCCGACGCGGGTGTTGCGCAGAGTGAGCAGGTTCTCGGTCACATAGTAGTCGCCGTCGCTCATGAGCCGGTCGGCCTGCGGCGGCACGTTGGGGGCGGTCGGGCAGAGGACCGCGTCGAAGGCGGCCGTGACGCGGGCCCAGATCCTGCGAACCTTCTCCAGCCGTTCCCAGGCGGCGATGTAGGTCGCGGCGGGCACGTCGCGGCCGCCCTCGAACCGCTGGCGGATGGGGGCGAACATGGCCTCGGGGTCGGCCTCGATGGCGTCGCTCCAGAGGCCCCAGGCCTCGGCGGTGTAGAGCACGGCCGAGTCGCCCATGGGACCAGTGAGCTCCGGCACGTCGAGGGGGATGATCTCCGCCCCGGCGGCGCGCAGGCGGTCGAGCGCCTGCGTGTAGGCGCTCGCGGGGGCGTCGTAGATGTCGTCGAGGACGGTGGTCTGCAGGGCAGCAAAGCGGCGGCCCTTGAGACTGGCGGCTGTGAGATCCGGCGCGGCGCGGCCTTCGAGTGCGGCGAGCATCAGGGCCGCGTCCGCAACCGAGCGCGTCAGCGGGCCCACGGTGTCGAAGCGCTTGGCCAGCGGCACGACGCCGTCGAGCGAAATGCGGCCCGAGGTGGTCTTGAGCCCGACGAGGTCGTTCCAGGCGGCGGGGATGCGCACCGAGCCGCCGGTGTCGGAGCCCACCGCGGCGGCGGCGAGGCCGAAGGCCACCGAGGCCGCCGCGCCCGAGGAGGAGCCGCCGGCGACCGCGCCCTCGTCGTTGACGCAGGGCGGCGTGGCGGTGCGCGGGTTGAGGCCGAGGCCCGAGAAGGCCAGTTCGGACATATGGGTCTTGCCGAGGCAGACGAGCCCCATGGCGGTTGCGGTGCGCAGGCAGGGGGCGTCCGTCCAGGGGATGCGCCCCTTCAGGAGGGCCGAGCCCGCCTCGGTCGCGGTGCCGCGGGTGTCGAAGAGGTCCTTCCAGCTGACCGGCACGCCGTCGAGCGGCGAGCGGCGCTGGCCTGTCTTCGCCCGGTCGCGGGCCGCCGCGGCCTCGGCCCTTGCGCGGTCGGGGGTGAGGCGGGCGTAGATGCGCGCGGCGTGGGGGTGGCTGTCGATCTTCGCGAGGTAGGCCTCGGTCAGCTCGACCGGGTCGATCTCGCCCTTGCCGATGGCGGCGCCGAGCGCGCCTGCCTGCATCTGCGTCCAGTCGGTCATGCGCCCGTCCCCTTCTTGCCACCGCGTTTGGCTTCTGCGCCAGAGTGGTAGCGGCACAGGCGCGCATGGACAATCCCGCCGCGCGCGCCATAGTCCGCCCCATGACCCAGGATACCGATCTTCTCATCACCGGCGGCGGCCTCAACGGGGCGGCGCTGGCGCTGGCCGCGGCCCAGGCCGGGCTGACCGCCACCGTGATCGACGCAGCCCCCCTGCCCGCCCATCGCGATCCAGATTTCGACGGCCGCTCCTACGCGCTGGCGCTGGGATCGGTGCGGATGCTGAAACGGCTGGGACTTTGGGAGGGACTTGCCGACCACGCGCAGGCGATGACCGAGATCCGGGTGTCGGACGGGCGCGTGGGCATGGCCGAGGCGGTGTTGGGGCTCGATTTCCACAGCGCCGAGATCGAGGAAGGCCCGATGGGGCAGATGGTCGAGGACCGCTACCTGCGCCGGGTCCTGCTGGATGCGCTGGCGGCCTCCGACCGCGTGCAGCACCTGCCCGGACGCAAGGTGCTGTCGCAGGAGGTGACGGGCCAGAGCGCGCGGGTCACGCTCGACGACGGGACCGCGCTGTCGGGGCGGTTGCTGGTGGGCGCGGACGGCAAGCGGTCGGGGACCGCGCAGCGGGCGCGCATCCGGCGGACGGGCTGGCGTTACGGGCAGACCGGGCTTGTCTGCGCCATCGCGCACGAGAAGCCGCACGAGGGCGTGGCCCATCAGCTGTTCCTGCCGGCGGGGCCCCTGGCGATCCTGCCGCTGACCGGCAACCGCAGCTCCATCGTCTGGTCCGAGCGCGAAGCGCAGGCCGCGGCGGTGCAGGCCTTGCCCGACGCGGACTACCTGACGGTGCTGCGGCCGCGGTTCGGCGATTTCCTGGGCGAAATCTCGCTTGCCGGGGGACGCTATGCCTATCCGCTGGAGCTGAGCCTGGCCAATGCCCTTGTGGGAGACCGGCTGGCGCTGGTGGGGGATGCGGCGCATGCCATGCATCCCATCGCGGGCCAGGGGCTGAACGCGGGGCTGCGCGACGTGGCGGCGCTGGCGCATGTGCTGGCCGAGGCGCGCAAGCGGGGCGAGGATATCGGCGCGCCGGACGTGCTGGGGCGCTACCAGTCCTGGCGGCGTTTCGACGTGGCCACGCTTGCGGCGGCGACGGACCTGTTCAACCGGCTGTTTTCCAGCGACAACCCGCTGCTGCGCGCGGGGCGCGATCTTGGCATGAAGCTGGTGCAGGCGCTGCCCGAGGCGCGGCGCGGCTTTGTTCGCGAGGCGGCGGGGCTGACGGGCGAGCTGCCGGAGCTGATGCGCGGCTGAGCGCGCCTGCTCCTATGGGAGCATGGAGGCGCCCCGCCCGTCTTACCGGGCGGGGCGTAGTCGTTACTGGATGCGCTGGCCGTTGGCCAGGACGTGGCCCTGCTCGTTGATCTCGATGGTCGAGGACAGGGTGTCAGGCTCGCTGCCCGGGACGGTGAACATCGCCATCATCATCCGCATGCCCATGGTGTCTTCTTCGGTCATGACACCCATGGTCACCAGCGCGTCCATGAGGCGGTTGACGCCGCTGGCCTGAAGCCGGACCTCGCCCTCGGGCTGGGGCATGCCACCAAAGGCCTCGGCGCTTTCGCCGAAGGTGAATGCGCCTTCGCCGCTGAGGCTGCTTCCGACCGCCTCGATCCGAAGGTTGTTCAGGGTCAGGGCGTTCAGCTCACCCGGTGCGCCGCCGGTCATTTCCATCCGCTGCACCGCCTCGGGGTCGAGGAAGTTCACGAGCGGGGTCACCTGCGCGGTCAGATCGAGCTGGACCGTCGCCGGGTCACGGGGCAGGACTCGCTGCGGGTCGAACATGGCCCAGATCTCGTCCGCCATGGTAAAGCCGGAAAGGTCGAGCGCCACCGCGGCGTCACGCGGACTGCCGTCCTCGGCGGGTGTCAGCGGCAGGGTCAGGCCGAGACGGGTTTCATCGATGGAGGCCTGGATCGGGAAAGGCAGTTCCTGCACGCTCATGTCGAGCTGGTTGCCGCTGCCCGAGATGTCGTAGACGAAGCTGCCCTCGGACACTTCCACGGCGAAACGACCGGAGTCGGAGCTGAGCGTGCCCTGCGCCTCGGTCACGCCGTCTTCGGAAATGCTGTACTCGTTCTCGGAGCCCTGGTGCGTGAAGACACCCGAAGCACCAAAGCCGCCAGAGGCGAGCACGGCGGGATCGGAGAAATCCGCATCGACCGGAAGCCGCGTGGTGCCCTCGCTCGCGACGCCCGTCATGCGACCGGAGAAGCGGCCGCTGCCGTCGTCTTCCTCGATGACGGCGTCATAGGTCAGATCGCCGAGTTGCAGGTCCTGGGTATAGGTGCGTTCGTCACCGCTTTCGCTGATCTCGGTCGTGCCCTCGACCGGCCCCATGGCCATTTTCATATCGAAGACCTCGGGCGCCTCGTCGCCGAGCCCCTCGCCCGACAGCTCGCGCAGCACGAGGGCGAGTTCCTCGGCTGTGAAGTCGTAGACCATGTCGTCGGGGTCGCCCGAGACCGTCATGTCCAGACCGGTCTGGGTATAGTCGATCATCAGGCGGACGGGTTCGTCCTCGTCGCCGGGCATGGTGACCTCGATCGGCATGGCCCCGGGGAACTCGGCGTGAACCGTGCCGTCGCCCTGATCCGAGAAGGTGATCTCGGAGAGGGTGACGCTTACCTCGCCATCGTCGGTGCCCTCGACCGCGAGCGGGGCCGACATGACGACATCGGACAGGACGAGGTCGCCGCCCTGGTCTGTCTGGCCAACCTCAACGCTGTAGCCGAAGGAGCGCATGGTGCTGGCGAGGTTGTCCCAGACCTCCTGCGGGGTCACGTCCGCCAGAGCGGGACCAGCGGAGACCGCCCCCAGTGCAGCGATGCCAATTGCTCGTTTCATCGGAATTATCTCCTTGTGGTGGGACGCGCGTTGGCGCCAGTCTCGGGAACGGCCATAAACCGTTCAAGGCATTGAATTCCAGACTGGTTCACGGAATTGGCAACGACAAGCAAAGGGGACGCGAAATGGATCTGACGGGCAAGGTTGCGCTCATCACCGGGGCGAGCCGCGGCATCGGGGCCGAGACGGCCCGCGCCTTCGTGAAGGCGGGCGCGAAGGTCGCGCTGGTGGCGCGGTCGAACGAGGCGATTGCCGACCTCGCCGGGGAGCTCGGCGCTGACAATGCGGTGGCGATTCCCTGCGACATCGCCCGCTACTGGGAGATGGACCAGGCGGTCGAGAAGACCGTCGGCGCCTTCGGGCGGCTGGACATCCTGGTCAGCAACGCGGGCGTGATCGAGCCCATCGCGCGCATGGCCGATGCCGATCCGGTGGCCTGGGGCGAGGTCATCGACATCAACCTCAAGGGTGTCTTCAACGGCATGCACGCGGCGCTGCAGGTGATGCTGCCGCAGGGCGGCGGGACGCTGTTGACCATCGGGTCGGGTGCCGCGCATGGGCCCGTGGAGGCCTGGTCGCACTATTGTTCGTCCAAGGCGGGCGCGCTCATGCTGACGCGGATGGCCGATGCCGAGTACCGCGATCAGGGCATCCGGGCCCTGTCGCTGTCGCCCGGGACGGTGGCGACGCAGATGCAGCGCGAGATCAAGTCGAGCGGCATCAACCCCATCAGCCAGCTCGACTGGAGCGACCACATCCCGCCCGAATGGCCGGCGCAGGCGCTTCTGTGGATGTGCGGCGCCGAGGCGGACGAGCACCTTGGCGGCGAGCTGTCGCTGCGCGACGAGGGCCTGCGGGCGAAGCTGGGCCTGACGCGGTGATCCGGCTCGACCGGGAGGGCGACCTCTGGGTCGCCACCCTCGACCGGCCCGACAAGGCCAACGCGCTGACGGCAGGGATGCTGGAGCGGCTCTGCGAGATCGCCGAGGAGGCGCGCGCGGCCAAGGCGCTGGTGCTGACCGGCACAGGCAAGGTCTTTTCGGCCGGAGCAGACCTCGATGCGGCGAAGGCGGGGCTTGCCACCTCGCCGCTCTGGGAGCGGTTGTCGGGCGCGCTGGCGCGGCTGCCGGGGCTCACGATCTGCGCGCTGAACGGCACCGTGGCGGGCGGGGCCATGGGCATGGCGCTGGCCTGCGACCTGCGCCTCGCGGTGGCCGGCGCCAAGGTCTTCTACCCGGTGATGAAGCTGGGCTTCCTGCCGCAGCCCTCTGACCCGGCGCGGCTGGCGGCGCTGATCGGTCCCGCGCGCGCCAAGATGATCCTGATGGGGGGCGCCAAGGTGCCGGTCGAGGAGGCGCAGGCCTGGGGGCTGGTGGACCGGGTGGTCGCGGGCGATGTGGTCGAGGAAGCGCGGTCGCTGGCCGCCGATACGCTGGCCGCAACGCCCGAGCACGCGGCCGCGATCAAGGCGCTGATCTTGCGGCGTCCCGCCTGAGGTTGGCCGGGGATGGGGGCTCTGCCCCCGGCCCTTCGGGCCTCCCCCGAGGTATTTGAAGCGAGAAGACGCCCGGGGCGCGCGCCCTAGC
Source organism: uncultured Rhodobacterales bacterium (assembly GCA_964397775.1). GTDB lineage: Bacteria > Pseudomonadota > Alphaproteobacteria > Rhodobacterales > Rhodobacteraceae > Allosediminivita. Next base: position 8,498 of record CAYNKL010000183.1, read on the forward strand.
GGATCA
>CAYNKL010000184.1:0-8458 GCA_964397775.1 uncultured Rhodobacterales bacterium
CAAAGGAGAGTCTCTGCGGCTTGACGAAACCTGTCGTCGACGTCTGCCGCGGACGTTCATGCAGCGGTCAGCATCCTGCGAATAGGGCGCATTGTTGAAGTTCCCCGCACGCCGCCTGGTCGTCAGCTTCGGCTTCCCGAAAGCGCGGCCCAGACCACCGATCCTGTCTCCGGCGGCCCTTCACCCGGGACCGAACAACGGGTGGCCGTGGTCCCGACGTCGCGCGCGCCTGACGCGGCGGCCTGAGCCTCCTCAGGCGCCCGGCGGATCTTGCCACTTCCCGCGCTCTGCGCCACACTCCGCGCGTCAGGAGACCATGATGCGCAAGTTCCTCGTCGTGCTCGACGACAGCCGAGAATGCCTCAACGCCATGCGGTTCGCCGCAATGCGGGCCGCCAAGACCCAGGGCGGCGTCAAGATCCTCTCGATCATTCCGCCCGACGAGTTCCAGCACTGGATCGGCGTGGGCGAGGTCATGCGCGAGGAATCGCGCGAGCGGATCAACGCCCACTTCGAGGTTTTCGCCAAGTGGATGCGCGACAAGCAGGGCGTCGATCCCGAGCTTGTTATCCGCGAGGGCGAGGCGGTGCCCGAGATCGTGGCCGAGCTGAAGGAAGACGAGGAGATCGGCGTGCTGGTGCTGGGCGCAGCCGCCGACAAGAAGGGCCCCGGGCCGCTGGTCAACCAGCTGACGCGCACCGCCGGGTCGCTGCCGGTCCCGATCACGGTGGTGCCGGGGGATCTGTCCAAGGAACAACTGGAATCGATCACCTGAGCCGAGTCGCCGGTGGTCGCCTGTTCAGGGGGCTTCGGCGAAGTCCGTGAGCAGCTGGCCGAACTCCTCCATCGGAGGGAAGCCCTCGTAGCTGCGGGTGGCGGGGACCTGAACCCAAGGCAGTTTTTCGCGGGTCATGGTTTCGAGCCAGGGCGCGGGCCAGGCCACGCCGTCGAACATGGTGGCGCGCACGTTCACGAAGAAATCCACGCCCTCGATGCGGGTGAACATCCAGCTCATGCAGTGCGGGCAGAACATGTGGTGCTGGTCGGGACCATGGAGGCCACCAACGACAGGGGTGCCGGCGGTGACAGCGAAGGCCTCGGCCGGGATCATGGCCGAGAGCGAGTAGGCGCTGCCGGTCATCTTCTGGCAGCCCGTGCAATGGCAGGCCGAGGTCATGATCGGCGCGGCGCGGGCTTCGATCCGGACCTGACCGCAACGGCAGCTTCCTGTCATGGGCAAAGGGAGGCTCTGCATCGGGGGTCCTTTCCGCATCTCGGTGCGCCGGCACCATACACCGGGCGGGGGGCGCCGCAACGGCACTCGCAGTTTAGAACCGTTCCAAGGTCTTGACGCGCGGCGCCCGACTGCGCATATTCATGACAACTGACGAAAGGTGTCTGCGAGATGTTCATTCAGACCGAATCCACGCCGAACCCGGCGACCCTGAAATTCCTGCCCGGCCAGACCGTGCTGGAGGCCGGCACCGCTGATTTCCCCGCGCCCGAGGGGGCCGTGGCCTCGCCCCTGGCGCAGCGCCTTTTCGCCGTCGAGGGCGTCACCGGCGTCTTTTTCGGCACCGACTTCGTGACCGTGACCAAGGCCGACAGCATCGACTGGGATCACATGAAGCCCGCCGTTCTGGGCGCCATCATGGAGCATTTCCAGTCCGGCCAGCCGGTGATGGCGGACGGAGCCATGCAGGCGTCCTCGGGCCATGCCGAGCATGACGGTGAGGACGGCGAGATCGTCGGCCAGATCAAGGAGCTGCTGGACAGCCGCGTGCGGCCCGCCGTGGCGCAGGACGGTGGCGACATCACCTTCCACGGCTTCGAGCGTGGTGTCGTGTACCTGCACATGCAGGGCGCCTGCGCGGGCTGCCCCTCGTCGACGCTGACGCTGAAGATGGGGATCGAGAACCTGCTGCGGCACTACATCCCCGAGGTGACCGAGGTGCGCCCCGTCGGCGTGTGATCTTAGTCATCTGATGTTTTGAGGGCCCGCCGGCATCTGCCGCGCGGGCCCTTTTCGTGTCGCCTCTTCATGCGGGCGGCGAACCGGGATAAGAGCGCGCCATGAGCACCGACGCCCCCATCATCCTCGCCTTCGACACCTCGGCCGCGCATTGCGCCGTGGCCCTCCTGCGCGGTGACGCGCTGCTGGCGAGCGCCGCCGAGGAGATGACACGCGGGCAGGCCGAACGGCTGATGCCCATGGTGATGGAGGTGCTGCGGCACGCGGGCGTGCCGCTGGCCGAGGTGGGGCGCATCGGTGTGGGCATCGGGCCGGGCAACTTCACCGGGCTGCGGATCGCGGTTTCGGCCGCGCGCGGCCTGGCGCTGGCGCGCGGCATTCCGGCGATCGGCGTGAGTACCTTCGAGGTCATTCATCTGGGCGCGCCAGGGGTGCTGGCGGGCGTGCCCGCGCCGCGCGGGCAGCTTTACGTGATGGCCCCGGGCGAAGAGCCCCGGCAGGTGGCGCAGGAAGAGGCCCCCGACGCGGTGCTGCCCCCTGCCCCGGCCACGCTGGCCGAGGCGATTGCGCGCATTGCTGCGACCAAGGCCCCGGGCGCGCGGCCTGCCCCGCTTTACCTGCGGCCCGCCGATGCGGCGCCAGCGCGCGATGCGCCGCCACGGCTGCTCGATGACGCCTGAGGCGCTCGCCGCCATCGCGGCGGCGGCCTATGCCCATGCCACCCCCTGGAGCGCGCGCGACTTCGCCGAGGCGCTGTCCCTGCCCCGCACGCTGCTGGCCACGGCGGACACGGCCTTCGTGCTGGGCCAGGTGATCGCTGACGAGGCCGAGATCCTGGCGCTGGCCACCCGCCCCGAGGCGCAGCGGACCGGCGCGGCGAGCCGGGCGCTGGAGGACTTCGAGGCGCAGGCCCGTAACCGCGGCGCCACCGAGGTCTTCCTGGAAGTCGCCGAGGACAACGCCCCCGCTCGGGCCTTCTATACCCGCCAAGGCTATGGCGTGACCGGGCGGCGCAAGGGCTACTATCCGCGCCCCGACGGCCCCGCGGCGGATGCCATGCTCATGCACAAGGCGCTCTGAGCGCGGGGATGCGCGGCGCGCTCGAACGCCACGGAACCAAAGTTAAAAATCGGTTGACCCTTGTGCCCGCTCCGGTCCTAAACTGCCTCCATCTTTCGAAAGGCGGTGCAAAGACCCGCCGCGAACTCTGGGAGCACCTCATGACGATGATGAAAACGATCCTCGGCACCGCCGCGGCGTTGGCGCTGTCCGCCGGCGCGGCGCTGGCGGAACCCGCGCTGATCTACGACCTGGGCGGCAAGTTCGACAAGTCGTTCAACGAGGCGGCCTTCAACGGCGCCGAGCGCTGGTCCGAGGAAACCGGCGGCTCCTACCGCGACATCGAGCTTCAGTCCGAAGCCCAGCGCGAGCAGGCCATGCGCCGCTTCGCCGAGCGCGGCTTCAACCCGATCATCACCACCGGCTTCTCGATGTCGACCCCGATCGCCAACATCGCCGGCGACTATCCCGACACCAAGTTCGTGACCATCGACGGCTTCGTCGATCCCGAAGAGCATCCCAACGTGCTCTCGATCCTCTTCTCCGAGCATCAGGGCAGCTTCCTCGTGGGTATGCTCGCCGCCATGGCATCTGAATCGGACACCGTCGGCTTCGTCGGCGGCATGGACATCCCGCTGATCCGCAAGTTCGCCTGCGGCTATGCTCAGGGCGTCAAGGCCGTGAAAGAGGATGCGACCGTGATCTCGAACATGACCGGCACCACGCCGGCGGCCTGGAACGACCCGGTGAAGGGCTCGGAACTGGCGCAGGCGCAGATTTCGCAGGGCGCGGACGTGATCTTCGCCGCGGCCGGCGGCACCGGCCTCGGCGTGCTGCAGACCGTGGCCGACGAAGGCGCCTACGGCATCGGCGTGGACAGCAACCAGAACTACCTGCACCCCGACCAGATGCTGACCTCGATGCTCAAGCGCGTGGACGTCGCCGTCTATGACGCGATGGAAGCCGGCGCGGATCTGGAGACCGGCGTTCAGGTGCTGGGCCTCGCCGAGGACGGCGTGGGCTATGCCGTTGACGAATACAACGAGAGCCTGATCACCGACGAGATGTCCGCCGCCGTCGAAGAGGCCAAGGCGCAGATCATCTCGGGCGAGATCGAGGTCCACGACTACACAAGCGACGACAGCTGCCCGGTTCTCGACTTCTGAGCCGACCGGTCTTGAGCATATTGCGGGGGCTGGCCATGGCCGGCCCCCGTGTCCTTCCGACGACGACGGCGCGATGGCCCGAGCCCGGCGCCCCCAGTAACGAGAGCCTTTCACGATGCCGCGGGTGCTGCCTTCCCTGCTGATGCTGACAGTCCTGATCGGGTGCAGCCCCGTAGAGCTCTGGCACCGCGACGGGGCACCGCGACAGGCGCTGGCCTCGGACTTCACCAGCTGCCGGGTCCGCGGCGTCCAGGACGTGCCCGCCAACACCCAGATCGGCCGCACGCCGCTGGTGCAGACGCCGCCGCAGACCAGTTGCTACCGGTCGGGCGACAAGACCCGCTGCACCACCACGGCGGGACGGATCTACGGCGGCGAGGTCTACAGCTACGACGCAAACGCGAGCCTGCGCGACGACGTGGTCGCCCAGTGCATGGCCGCGCAGGGCTATCGCCGGATCTCGGTGCCGCGCTGCACCGACGCGCAGGTCAGGTCCGGCACGCCCATCGCGGGCACGCTGCCGGCGCTGACCGAAAGCTCCTGCGCCGCGCAAACCAAGGGCGGGGGCTGGGCCCTTCTGTCGCCCCGCATCGAGTAACGGCCCAGAATACGAGGAACGCCCGCCCCATGGCAGCACCAGAGCAGACCACCCCGGCGATCGAACTCAGGGGCATTTCCAAGGCCTTCGGCCCCGTGCAGGCCAACAAGGACATCTCGATCCGCGTGATGCCCGGCACGATCCACGGGATCATCGGCGAAAACGGCGCCGGCAAGTCGACCCTGATGTCGATCCTCTACGGCTTCTACAAGGCCGACGCGGGCGAGATCTTCATCAACGGCACCCACACCGAGATCCCCGACAGCCAAGCCGCGATCAAGGCCGGCATCGGCATGGTCTTCCAGCACTTCAAGCTGGTGCAGAACTTCACCGTGCTGGAAAACGTCATCCTCGGGGCAGAGGAGGGCGGGCTGCTGAAGCCGAGCCTGTCCAAGGCGCGCGGCGTGCTCAAGCACCTGGCCGAGGAATACGAGCTCAGCGTCGACCCCGATGCCCGGATCGAGGATCTTTCCGTCGGACACCAGCAGCGGGTCGAGATCCTCAAGGCGCTCTACCGCGAGGCCGACATCCTGATCCTGGACGAACCCACCGGCGTGCTGACGCCGGCCGAGGCCGACCACCTGTTCCGCATCCTCGAGGGGCTCAAGCGCGAGGGCAAGACGATCATCCTCATCACGCACAAGCTGCGCGAGATCATGGAGATCACCGACACGGTCAGCGTCATGCGGCGCGGCGAGATGACCGCCACCGTCAAGACCGCCGAGACCACGCCCGAACAGCTGGCCGAGCTCATGGTGGGGCGCAAGGTGCTTCTGCGGGTCGATAAGGTGCCCGCGCAGCCGGGCCGCCCGGTGCTCGAGGTCGAGAACCTCCGCCACGTGGACGAGAGCGGCGTGGAACGCCTCAAGGGCGTATCGCTGAACGTGCGCGCGGGCGAGATCCTGGGCATCGCGGGCGTGTCGGGCAACGGCCAGTCCGAGCTGCTCGAGGTTCTGGGCGGCTATGCCGGCGCCACCGGCACCGTGCGCGTCAACGGCCAGGAGATCCCGCTGTCGGGCCCCGGATCGGACGGGCGGGCGCGGCGGCACGGCGGCATCGCGCACGTCCCCGAGGACCGGCAGCACGAGGGGCTGATCATGCCTTTCTACGCCTGGGAGAATGTGGGCTTCGGCTATCACGACGATCCGCGCTACAACCGCGGCTGGCTGATGGACAACGCCACGCTGCAGGCCGACGCCAAGGACAAGATGGAGCGCTACGACGTGCGCCCGCCCAATCCCTGGCTACCGGCCAGCAGCTTCTCTGGCGGCAACCAGCAGAAGATCGTGCTCGCGCGCGAGATCGAGCGCGACCCCGAGGTGCTGCTGGTGGGCCAGCCCACGCGGGGCGTGGACATCGGCGCCATCGAGTTCATCCACCAGGAAATCGTCCGCCTGCGCGACACCGGCAAGGCGATCCTGCTGGTCTCGGTGGAACTGGACGAGATCCTGTCGCTCTCGGACCGCATCGCGGTGATCTTCGACGGCACCATCATGGGCGAACGCCTGCCCGACGAGACCGACCAGACCGAGCTTGGCATGCTCATGGCGGGCATGACCGGCAGCGAGCCATCGCAATCCCGGTCGCAGGGGACCGGGCATGCGTGACGCCATCGTGACCGCGCGGCGCCCCCGCTTCTTCTTGGCAGAAATATCCCCGCCGGAGGCATCCGACGGCGCCGCCCGTGCTGCCGCCCGCCGCTTCCGCGCAACGCATACCGGAGAGTCCCGTCATGGATAGGATGCCCGCCTGGGCCGATGCGGTCCTCGTCCCCCTCTTTTCGATCGTGCTGGCCGCGATCCTGTCGGCGCTGGTGATCCTCGCCATCGGCGAGAACCCCGTCGAGGCCTTCTCGCTCATGGTCGACGGCGCGCTGATGCGCAGCACCGGCTGGGGCTACACGCTCTACTACACCACCAATTTCATCTTCACCGGGCTTGCGGTGGCGGTGGCCTTCCATGCCAAGATGTTCAACATCGGCGGCGAGGGTCAGGCCGCCATCGGCGGGCTTGGCGTGGCGCTGATCTGTCTCTTCATCCCCTGGCCGCACTGGTCGCTGGCGCTGATCGGCGCGACGCTGGGGGCGGCGGCCTTCGGGGCGGCCTGGGCCTTCATCCCGGCCTACCTGCAGGCCACGCGCGGCAGCCACATCGTGATCACCACGATCATGTTCAACTTCATCGCCGCGGCGGTGCTGAACTACGTGCTGGTGAACCTGCTGCGCCCGGCGGGCGCCATGGACCCCGCGACCGAGATCTTTCCGCAGGCCACCCATCTGCCGAGCTTCCAGGACATGTTCGCGGGCGGCAGCACCCTGTTCCGCGGGGCGCCCGCCAACATCACCTTCTTCGTGGCGGTGCTGGCCTGCGTCGCCGTCTGGCTGCTGATCTGGCGGACGCGGCTCGGCTACGAGATCCGCGCCTTCGGCCATTCCGAGACCGCCACGCGCTATGCCGGCATCTCGACCCTGCGGATCACGGTCATGGCGATGCTGATCTCGGGCGGGCTTGCGGGCCTGATGGCGATCAACACCACCATGGGCGAGGCCGAGCGGCTGGTCATGAACGCGACCGAGGGCGCGGGCTTCATCGGCATCGCGGTGGCGCTCATGGGGCGCTCGCACCCCTTCGGCGTCTTCCTCGCGGCGCTGCTGTTCGGGTTCCTCTACCAGGGCGGGGCCGAGCTCGCGCTCTGGACCGACATCCCGCGCGAGCTGATCACGGTGATCCAGGCGCTGGTGATCCTCTTCACGGGGGCGCTCGACAACATGGTGCGGATGCCGCTGGAGTCGCTCTTCGGGGCCATCCGCCGCCGCCGTTCGCCCAAGCCCGCCCCCACATCGCCCTCGGAGTGAGATCATGGACTTTGCCACAATTCTCCAGGTCCTCGATTCGACCATCCGCCTTGCCACGCCGCTGCTGCTGGCCTGTCTTGCGGGGCTTTTCTCCGAACGGTCGGGCGTGATCGACATCGGGCTCGAGGGGAAGATGCTGATCGCCGCCTTCGCCTCGGCGGCCTTTGCCTTCTACTTTGCACAGAACCCCGTCGCCGGCATCCCGGCGGTGTGGATGGGGCTGCTGATGGGCGTGGTGGCGGCGCTGGCCTTCTCGGGGCTGCACGGGCTGGCCTCGATCACCTTCCGCGGCAACCAGCTGATCTCGGGGGTGGCGCTGAACTTCCTCGCCTCGGGCCTGTCGGTGCTGATCGCGCAGAGCTGGTTCCACGAGGGCGGGCGCACGCCGTCGCTGCCTGACGAGGGGCGGTTCGGCGGGATCGTGCTGCCCGGCGCGCTGGGGCCCGCCGACGCCGAGGCGGCGGGGCGGCCGCTGTCGGAGCTGATCGCGCAGGCCAACCCGCTCCAGCAGATCTATTCCGAGCTGATCTCGGGGCATTCCATCCTTGTCTACGTGGCCTTCCTCATGGTGCCCGCGACCTGGTGGGTGCTGTTCCGCACCCGCTTCGGCCTGCGGCTGCGCGCCGTGGGCGAGGCGCCCGAGGCGGTGGACACCGCGGGCGTGTCGGTCACGGCGCTGCGCTACGGCGCGCTGGTGATCGCGGGCGTGCTGTGCGGGCTGGCGGGCGCTTACCTCGCCACGGGCCTGCAGGCGGGTTTCGTGCGCGAGATGACGGCGGGCCGGGGCTACATCGCGCTGGCGGCGCTGA
>CAYNKL010000185.1:0-2511 GCA_964397775.1 uncultured Rhodobacterales bacterium
CATCCGCGAAGGGATGCTCTACCAGCAGATGCCGCAGAAGCTGCGCGACCGCGACCCGCTGGTCGAGGCCTGCCGCTTCTCCGAGGCCAAGGATGCCCGCCTGCCCGGCTTCGGCAAGAAGCTCTACCGCTTCGTGGAGCCGCTGTTCGCCGATGCCAGCCCCGAGCGCATGCGCATCGTCAAGGCTGCCTGCCTGCTGCACGACGTCAGCTGGCGCGCCCATCCCGACTACCGGGCGCAGACCTGCTTCGACAATGCCACGCGCGCCAATCTCGGCGGCCTCACCCATCCCGAGCGGGTGTTCCTGGGCCTCGCCCTGCTGCACCGCTACAAGAACAAGCGCGAGGGGCTGTTCGAGGCCTATTACGCGCTGCTGAGCGACGAGGAACTGCAGGAGGCCGAGGTGCTCGGCAAGGCCATGCGCTTCGGCTCCATGCTGTGGATGTCGGATGTCAGCAAGGAAGACGGCGCGTCTCTTGGCTGGGATGGCAAGGCCAAGCGCCTGTCGCTGCGGATGGCGCCGGACGTGGCGCCGCTCTATGGCGAGGTCGCCGAATCGCGCTTCAAGTCGCTGGCACGCGCCCTGAACGCCGACGACATGCAGGTCGAGATCGACTGACCCGGCCGTGGCTGCACGCCCGAGCTTTGCTTGGAAAAGGGTCAGGGCGTCATTGCCTGCCGGCGAGGCAGGCCCGCCTCAGAGCTCGATCTCGCCGCCGTCACGCCTGTCCGGCGGCGTCCCGTCAAGTGGCGGCAGATCGCGGTCGCGCTCGGGCCAGTCCCGGTCGGACGGCGCGATCCCGTCGTCTTCGCTCTCCAGAGGCTCGCGGCGGCGCAGGAGGATGTCGCCATTCTCGAGCATCTCCGGCGGGTGATAGACCGACCAGTCCTTCACCTTGCCCATCAGGTCCTGCAGCGCCGGACCCATTTCCTGCACGAAGCTGCGCAGCGCCGGCCCCGCATCGTCGGCAAGGTCCCCGAGTTCGCGCAGGGCGGGATCAAGCTCGTCCCGCAGCCCCTCGAAGAACATCTCGGCACCACGCTTCATCAGGCCACCCTCGTCGGGCGCCTCCTCCGCGGTGTCCTGAGAGGCGGCGGGCATGGCCAGCAGACTGGCTGACAGGCAGATGGTGGCAAACTGTTTCATGCCCCTCAATATAGCGCGACGGGCGATTCTGAGAAGAGGCCGTGGCGTCAGAGCACCTCGGTGCGGTAAAGCTTGATCTTCAGAGAGCCATGCGCCACCGGCGGCCCCGGCGGCAGGAACGGCAGGCCGGTTTCGCGCGCCAGCCCCGGCTCGGAGGTCACGATGCCCACGCGCCAGCCGCGGAAGCGTTGCATCAGCACCTCGCCAAGGCTGCGATGCAGCGCGTGCAGCGGCCCCGGCTTGCCGATGCGCGCACCGTAAGGCGGGTTCACCATGACCAGCCCCGGAGGCCCTTCGGGCGGCTCCAGCGCGCTGACCGGCTGGCAGGTGAAGCCGGTGATCTCCGACACACCGGCCCGCTCGGCATTGGTCGTGGCCGAGCGCACCGCGCCGGCATCCCGGTCGAAGCCGTGAAACCGCAGGGCGGTCTGGCGCGGCGCCTGCGCTGCCTTGAGCGCGGCCCAGTCCTCGGCCTCGAAGCCTGCCAGCCGCTCGAAATCGAAACCGCGCGTGCGCCCCGGTGCCAGCCTGGCAGCGATCTCGGCGGCTTCCAGAACGAAGGTGCCCGAGCCACACATCGGGTCGAGCACCGGTTCCTCGCCGCGATAGCCGCATTGGCGCAGGAACAGCGACGCCAGCGTCTCGCGCATCGGCGCCTTGCCCACCGCCTCCTTGTGGCCGCGCCGATGCAGCGGCGCCCCGGAGGTGTCGACCGAGAAGGTCACGAGGTTGTCCTCGATGCGTACCAGAAGCCGCACCCCGTCCTCGCCCAGCGGCGCGCCGAGCGTTTCGGTGATCGCGGTCTCCACCCGCTGCTTCGCCGCGCCCGCGTGATAGATCTTGGACTTGCGGCTCACCGCCTCGACATTGAACGGCTGGTCGGCCCGCAGCACCTCGCCCCAGGGAAACTTCCGCGCCCGCTTGTCGAGCTGCGCCAGATGCACCGCCGGAAACCCGCCGATGCGCGCCAGCACCCGCGCCGCCCCCCGCAGGCACAGGTTGGCGCGCCACACCTCTGGCCAGCCGCCGTCGAAGGCCACGCCGCCCGCCGCCGGCCGCAACGGTCCGAACCCCGCCGCCTTGGCCTCTGCCGTCAGCGCCGCTTCCAGCCCCGGCGCACAGGCCAGGAAGATCTCGAATGTCTCGTCCATGCGATCCGCTTAGCGACTTTTTCCGCCCGCGGCGAGTCAGTGCATGACGAAGCCCCACCCGGCCGACAGGCGGCAGCCTATATGGCAAGCTCGGGACGCCTCCGGCGGGAGTATTTTTGACGAAGAGAAGCCAGGGACGCGGCGCTCATGGCTTCTCTGGTTCAAAAATACCTCGGGGGTGAATTGGCGCAAAGCGCCAAGAGGGGGCAGCGC
>CAYNKL010000185.1:2521-8420 GCA_964397775.1 uncultured Rhodobacterales bacterium
GGGGGGGGGAATGGGCCCAAAGGCGCAAGGGGGGGCCCGCGCCCCCTGCCGGCAGGTTGATTGAGCCTGTCGGACGATGCGACTGGCGCGCGCCCAGCCGACCTCGATCTCGCGCGGCGCGAAGCATGCGTCTCTTTCCGTCCGAGCCATGCCCACTTCGCGGCTTAAGTAACGCGGATCACCGCGTGTTGCGGCCGCTGGGCTCGACATGGCCGCCGCACGCCTTTTTTCGACGCCGGTTTCCATGCTGCAGGCGGCGGCCTGCAGGACGTGGATCGATACCCGCGCTCCCGGAGCAGCCCAGGCCCAAGAGGACGCCCCGCCTCGGAGAGGCAGGGCATCGAAGGCCGTGTCACCCGCCGGGCGTGACGAGATATTTCTCGCCGGTCCGCATGGTCCGGTAATCCATGACGGCCTCCTTGGTCAGCATCTCGTCGAGCGTGACACGCTGCTTGTAATGGCTCGCGAAGGTGGTCGTGAGGTTGTCGCGCACGCGCTTGCGCATGCGGCCCATGGTCTCCGAGCCGACCGACTGCAGGAAGGGAAACAGCAGCCAGCCCGACAGCGTCCAGCCAAAGCCGTAGGCCGGGGTCAGGATCGTCGGGCCGGTGTCGAGACGTCCGTAGATGAACATGCGCTTGGGCGTGTTCGAGCCGTAACGCGAATACTCCGACATCTGCTCGGCCGCGACACGCTCCATGGCGCGGAAGGCCGTGTCCACCAGCTTTCCGCCGCCGACGGGATCGAAGCCGTAAAAGGCGCCCGTCGCGCGAATGGCCGAGGTCAGCTGGTCCATGAAGTCGTCGTCAGACGAGTTGACCACGTGCTCGGCACCAAGCTCCTTCATCAGCGCGACCTGCTCGTCCTTGCGCACGATGTTGACCAGGGCCAGATCATCTTCCTGGCAGATGCGCGTCAGCATCTGGCCGAGATTCGACGCGCCCACCGTGTGCAGGATCGCCGACTGGCCATCGATCTTGGCGTTCTCGGCAAAGCCCAGTGCGGTCATCGGGTTGACGAAGGCGCTCGCCCCCTCTTCCGCCGTATGATCGCCCAGCGGCAGACACATGGCCGCCTCTGCAATGCAGTACTCGCTGTAGGCATTGCCCGGCACGCACGAGACCCGCTGCCCCATCAGCGCCTGCGCGCTCTCGTCGTCGCCGGCGGCGATCACGGTGCCGGCCCCTTCGTTGCCGGCCGGCAGCTTCAACCCGTGGCGGGCCTTGGAGGCGGCGTTGGCCTCCTTCGGCATCTTGGCGACGAACTTGCCCGGGGTGTAGTCCGCGTTCTCCAGATCGGCGCCGCCGACAAGGATGGCGAGGTCGGAGGGGTTGATCGGCGCCGCTTCCATGCGCACCAGCACCTGGGTGCCGGTGGGGGTCGGGACAGAGACATCCTCGAGCGCGACGGTCAAGGTGCCGTCCGCCTCCAGCGTGGTGAACAGTTGCTTGCCAGTGGTGGCCATGTCGGGATCCTTTCCGCGAGTTCGCTTGTTGGACAAGAGCTAAGACACTCCGCGCAGGAGTCACGCCGCGATGGGCCGCGCAACGCGACGGAAACCCGAGGTCCCGGTCATCTCCGGCCCGGCGCGGAACTCTGCGCCGCCCGGCGGGTTGCCCGTGACAGGCGCGGCGCCGGCGCGGCGTAGATCGCGCAGAACCGTCACCCCAGCCAAGGACAAGCAACGACATGGTCACCCTTCACGCTCTGAAATACTCCCGCGCGACCCGCGTGCTCTGGCTTCTTGCCGACCTCGGCCAGCCCTGCAGACGGATTGACTACGACCGCACCGAGAGCTTCCGTGCACCCGACGCGTTGAGCCAGGTGCATCCTCTGGGCAAGTCCCCGGTGATCGAGGACGATGGCGCACAGATCGCTGAATCCGCCACCATCCTGCGCTACCTCGTCGACAAATACGGCGATGACAGCCACACCCCGCCCAAGGGGACGCCCGCCTATTGGCAGCACGAGGCCATGCTCGACTACGTGGAATCCTCCTTCGCCGGTGCCGCCCTGCCGGTGATCCTGCCCGCGTTCCGTGGCAAGCCCGTCCCCGACGAGGCGCGCGCCGCGTTGAACCGGAACCTCGACTACATCGCCGAGGTCATCGGTGACGGCCCGTTGCTGTTCGGGGATCGCGCGATGCTGGCGGACATCCAGCTGTCCTACCTCGTGGCGCTGCTCGCGCGGCTCGACCTGCTCACCGGGCACCCCGCCATCGCGGCCTACTGGGACGCGCTGCAGCGCCAGCCCGGCTACATCGCCGCCACGGCAGACGCGGGCCCCATGGCCCCGCCTGCCTGACCAGGGCCCGTGCACACCAAGCCAATACCCGAGAAACCACCACTGAAAGGAGGATTGCATGGCCAAGACCATCCTCATCGCCGGAGCCACCGGCCAAACTGGCCGGCTTCTGACCAAGGACCTGCTGAACCGGGGACATGCCGTCATCGCGCTGGTGCGCGACGGCTCGGATGTCAGTGTCCTGCCCGATGCCGTGACGCTGAGACAGGCCGACCTGACCGACCTTCAACCGGGCGTCTGCGAGGGCGCGGATGTGGTGATCTTCGCCGCGGGCTCCGGCTCCAAGACCGGGCCGGAGATGACCGAGAAGGTCGATCGTCAAGGCGCCATGCGACTGGTTGATCTCGCAAAGGATGCCGGGGTCGAGCGGTTCGTCATGCTCAGCGCGATCGGCGCGGACCAGTCCGACCCGTCGGGCGATATCGCGCATTACATAAAGGCCAAGCACGATGCGGACGAGCACCTGAAGGCCTCTGGCCTGACCTACGCGATCCTGCGGCCCGTGAGATTGACCAATCACGGCCGGAGCGCGGACATCGTGCTCGGGGATGACGTGGAACCCAAGGCGACGGTCAGCCGCTCCGACGTGGCCCATCTGCTGGCGGACGCGGCCACCACGGGTGAGCATGACGGCAAGGCGCTGGACATGCAGGCGCGCTGAACTCGGGGGCCGACCGCGACGGTCGGCCTTTTCCCGGCGCGTCGCGGTAAGGAAAGCACGCCCGGCGCCGCCATCTTGGGGCCTTCGCTGCCCACCGAATGCCGCGGCCTCGATCCCGTGACGCGCTGGCCATCGCATGTGTTCTCGCGCCTTGGTGGCGCCGAGCGGGTCGATGCGCAGCGGCTTTTGCGAGCTGTCAGTCTCCTCTTCGCGGGTCACGAAGACCGTGGCTGGCCTTCCAAGGAGCAGGCCAATCTCCTTCCGTGCCCCCACGCGATGAAATCACGCCATCTGAGGCCGGGTCTCAGATCTGACTGATGCTCTCTCCGCGCGGCAGTCCTGTTCAACATCAGGGTTGCCCTGCCCCTGTCCATCGGACCGGCGGGATCGCATGGGGTACGGCGCGGAGGGGCACGCGCCCCTCCACCCCCTCCGGATCAGGCGGCCGCCCTGTCACGCTCGCACCGCGGATCGGCACAGGGGCTTCCGCCGTCCGGTCCGTCCTGATCCTCATCGTCATCGGTCAATGCCCGGCGCATGTCATCAAGGTCGTGGCTGTGCATCCGGCGCAGACCGCTGTTCTGAAAAACCATGCCAAAGATCATCACGCTGCCGGCATCCGCGAACGGTCTGCGCTGGCGACGAGACGCGAATAGAACGCGATCTGGTCCTTCAGCCGCAGCTTCTGTCGCTTCAGCGTCTGCAGGGCGGCGCTGCAGGGCATCGGGCGCTGCAACTCCGCGTCGATCTGCTCCGCCAGCTGGTGATGGCGGCGGCGCAACTGCGCCACCTTTGCCGGAAGGGCGGCGCGCAGCCGGGCGGGGATCGTCGTCATGAGGGTCTCCTTTCATCTTCGGGTTTGGCGACACAACGTCGTCGCACTCGAAAGATGGGCGGCGCAGATGATCGGGAGAAGGCAGAAACAGATGAAAACTCGATAAGTCTTTCCTATCTTGTCAGGTGCAACCCGATTGGCTGTCCCGGAAGATCACATGTCTACTGACCTCACGCTGCGGCAACTGACCTACTTCGCGGCGCTTGCCGAGACACGCCATTATCGCCGGGCCGCGGAACGCATGGGCATCAGCCAGCCCTCGCTCAGCCAGCAGATCGTCGGGCTCGAGGCGGCGCTCGGCGTGACATTGGTCGAGCGCGGGCAGCGAGGCGCGGTGCTCACGCCGCAAGGGCGCCTCGTCCTGGCGCAGGCGCGGCGGGTGCTCGATGAGACCGAGCATCTCAGAGCGCTCGCGCAGGATGCCCGCGATGGTGTGACCGGGACGATCCGCCTGGGATCGACGCCCACCCTCGGGCCCTACCTGCTGCCACATGTGATGCGGCGGCTGCACGCGGCCTACCCGCAGCTGAAGGTGGTGATCCATGACGCCCCTCCCGCCACCTTGCAGGACGACCTGCTGGGCGGGCAGCACGATCTGATCCTGACCCAGCTGCCCGTGCCGTCCGGCGAGCTGGAGACGATGCGGCTGTTTCGTGAACCGCTGAAGCTGGCCATGGCCTTCGATCACCCCCTCGCCGGGCGCGAGACGATCCGCGACAGCGATCTTGCCGGTGTCGATGTGCTGTCCCTGTCGGATGCCTACCGCCTGCACGGGCAGGTGGCAGGTCTCTGCGAGGAGCTCGGGGCGACGCTGCGCCGCGACTACGAGGGCACCAGCCTCGATGCGCTGCGCCAGATGACGGCACTGAACATGGGCATCACCTTTCTGCCTGCGCTATACGTGCGGTCAGAGGCCTCGCGCGATGCGGGCGATGTGCTGGTCAAACCCTTCCGGTCCGGACGCGTGACACGCTCGGTCGGGCTGGCGTGGCGCAAACGCTCCGCGCATCGCCGCATGATCCAGCATCTGGCCACGATCATCTCGGAGGTGGTGCGGGACAGCTTTGCCGAGCATGTCCTGCTCGAGATCTGATCCGGCTGCGCCATTCCCCGAGGGGCGCGATGGCCCCGCCCCGGTTCAGGCGCTGCCGTCAGGGCGATCCGCACGAGGCTGGGCCCGCACCGGCGACGTTGACGGGCCGCCGGCCTGCGGCACGGGGGTGACACGCACCACCTCCTCCCCTCGCTCTGTGATGTCGGTGACACGTCAAAAGAGGGCGGTCATTGCGATGAAACGACCGCCGCGTCATCGAGCGTTCCTGCCGCGGGCCCACGGGATGCGCAGCCGCTGCGCCATCTATGTCGGCCTGCCTCGGCCGAGACAGGATGCGATGCTGACCTGCACGCCAAGAGACCCGACGTGACCTGAGGCCAGCGACCGATGCAGTGGGCGACCCCATCCGGCCCGCGCCCCTGACCGCCCGGACCCGGCGAAGACGGGACCGGGCGAACCCTGCGCGCCCCGCAAGGGGCGCTCCTTCAGATCACTCCAGCGTCAGGATGGTCTGGCCGGTGGTGCGGCGCGCTTCCAGAACCCGGTGCGCCTCCGCGACGTCCTCGAGCGGGAAGCGCTGGTCGATGCGGATCTTGACCTCGCCCGACGAGACCTTGCCGAACAGCATACCGGCCATCGACTGGCAGGTGCCGTGATCGGCGATATGGGTGAACAGGGTCGGGCGCGTCACCTTGAGCGAGCCCTTCTGCCCCAGGATCCCCAGGTTGAACGCCTCGACCGCGCCGGAGGCGTTGCCGAAGGAGATCATCATCCCCAGCGGCTTGAGGCAGTCGAGCGAGCCCTCGAAGGTCGCCTTGCCGACCGAATCCATCACCACGTCGACACCCTCGCCATCGGTGAGCTTGCGCAGCTTCGCCACCCAGTCCTCGGTGGCGTAGTTGATGCAGGCATCCGCGCCGTGCTCCATCGCCAGCGCGCATTTCTCGTCCGAGCCGGCGGTGCCGGGTAGACGGATGCCCTCGTATTTCGCCCACTGGCAGGCGATCAGCCCGACGCCCCCGGCGGCGGCGTGGAACAGCACCGT
>CAYNKL010000186.1:0-8363 GCA_964397775.1 uncultured Rhodobacterales bacterium
ACGAGCGTCCTGCGCGCCTTGGCCGACATTCCCGCATCGGCCTCCCTTCCACTCGAGAAGCGGACGTCGTAGCTCGCGGACCGGCTCACTGGGCGACCTCATTGCGGACCGGGCACCATCCGCCCCTCAGGCGGCAGCCAAACATCGGCCCCGTGATCGGATCCAAACGCTTCGGCCGATGAGATAAGCTAGGCCGAAGTCCGAAGAGATCTTCCAGAACGACAGGCGCGAGCCGCAAGCCTCCGCCGCCCGACGCTGGAGATCCACTGGTGGAGAGCGCCCGCAACATCAGTCAGCGCGATCCAGACCAGCTTTGGCGCGATAGCAATCTCGGCGATTTCTCGACGAACCTCCCGGCAAGCCCCTCCCTCAAAGGAAAACGCATCGGAGCATGCGCAGAAGGCTGTGAACGTCTCGTCAGGTCCATCAGTTTGCGCCCCGCAGTATTTGCGCGCCGATACCGCTCTCCCCAAGCGGCCCGTCCGAGAGATACCGAAAGTTCTTAAGGTCGAGTGGATCGCCGGCGAGGGCGTTCGAGAAGACAGTGCCGTAGAAGCCCGGCTTCATACGATGGTCGGCCTGAATTCTGAAGTTGTCGCGTACCTTCCAATCACTTCCGGCTGGCTCCGGAAAATCGTAGGCGACGTTGCGCTCGATCAGTACGTCCATGCTCCGCTTCGCCACGGTGATTTTCGGCGAGGCCCAGACTTCATTGAAGTTTTCGGCTTCGGATCGCTTGTTCCGGATCAGAGTATTGTTGCGGATGACAAGACCATCGGCTTCACCCACGCTGATCCCATGAAGGTGCGCGTTGATGATGACATTCTCTTCGATGAGAAAGTCCCGGAAAAACAGCTCGTGACCGGCTTTCCCGAGATCCACCCAGTCATTCCGAAAGAAGATCGTCTGCGTCCAGTACCCGTGCCCCGAGTTGAAGACGTTGTTGCGGATCGTGACGCGCTCGGAAGGCGCGGTGGTGCGTGTCGACCAGAGCTGGATCATGTCCGAATGGTCGCCCGATGCGAGCGAGCGCCCGAAGCTGTGGAACGTGTTGCCTTCGACCAGCACGTCGCGGACCTGGGCAAAGTTGATCCCGTCCTTGCGAATGCTGTGGAAGTTGCTGCCCATGATACGGATATCGTCGGATTCCTTGATCGAAAGTCCGATGAAGAACCCGCGGATTTCGCTGCGCTCGATGGTCAGACCCTGAACGCCATTGGCGACCAGCGCCTTGCCACCCGCAAAGCCCGAATCCGGCGAACCCCGCCCCCTGACGATATCGCCGTCAAAGACGACACCCTCGAAGGCGATGTTGCGGCTGTCGTAGATCCGGAAGGGCGCTGTCCAGATTTCGTCCTGCTCCCCGTCGAAACGGTAGTCGAGCACGACGTTCTCGAAGGTGATGTCCGCCCCGCCCTTGATCGACAGCCCGGTCAGGTGCGGAGGCTTCGAAGGGTCGGCGGCCACGAGATGCAAAGGACCGGTCCCGCCGCGGATCACCAGCGGCGCGTAGTCCCCGGGCTGCAGGCGGATCACCCGCTCCGTGGTGCCCGAAGGCTCCGACTGGAGAAGCGCGGAAATCTCTCGCGAAGACGAAACGGACTCACCCGCGAGGCCCTGGTTCGCACTTGCAGACCCCGCCGCGATGACGGCCGGGAGGGCAAGGTGCGCGCTGAGCATCGCCACGAGGAGAAACTTGCGGATGGCCGCCTCCAAACTTGACCGGGACCGGAGATCCTGCAATGCGTTCGGGAAAATTGTCGCGTCTTCTTCGGACTGTAAGCCCTGCCGGGTTATAGCGAGGTTACCCAGCCGATGCCAGATCAAGATTCCGCGCAGCCCAAGAAAGCGCGCCGCCGCGGGCTCAACCGGCTCTCCGGTCTTCGCAATGTCCTGGTGTCGCTCCGGCGCGCCTATCTGACCCGTGTCTGGAAGATGGACATCCACCCGACGGCCCAGATGTCGCTCTCGGCAAAGTTCGACCGGACCTTCCCGATCGGTGTCCACGTGGGCGAATATTCCTACATCGCCTTCGAGGCGCGCATCCTCACCCACGACCGCACGCGCGGCTACTACAAGCACACGCGGGTGGGCCGGAATTGCTTTATCGGCGGTCGCTCGATGATCCTTCCGGGGGTCGAGATCGGCGACAACAGCATCGTGGCCGCAGGATCGATCGTGACCAAGAACGTGCCGCCCAACAGCATCGCCGCGGGCAACCCCGCGCGGATCGTGCGCAGCGACATCGAGGTCGGCCCCTACGGCCGCTACCTGACCGCCGACGAGACCGAAAGCCAGCTTTCCGCGGCTGGCATGACCTGAGATGCGTCGCGCGGGGCGTCTCGCGCTCGCGGCGGTCGTCGTGGCGGGCCTCGCGGCCTGGACCGCCGTGCAGATGACCTCGTCACCAGTCCCAGAGGACCGCCTCATCGCCACGGCATTGCCGGCCGACAGGCCCCTGTCGCTGGCGGTGCTCGGCACCAGCCTCTCGCACGGCGAAAGCTGGCCGGACCTTCTGGCAGAACGACTTTCCGCCTGTCTCGACCACCCCGTGACGATCGACGTGATCGCAAGGCCCGGCGCGGCCTCCGACTGGGGGCTGACACAGGCCGCCCCCCTCGCCGACCTCTCGCCGGACATCGCCCTTGTGGAATTCGCCATCAACGACGCGGACATTCTCGATGGACTCTCCCTGCGCGCGGCACGCCGGAACCACGCGGAAATCGTATTGCGCCTCCGCGACCAGAGCCCGGACACAGGCATCATCCTCATGACGACGAGCCCCGCCCACGGTCTGCGCGGGCTCGTCAGACCCCGTCTCGGCGCCCACTACCGGCAGTACCGCGACCTCGCGGAAGAGCTCGACCTCGGTCTTGCCGATCTCTATCCGCGCTGGCTCGCCCTGCCCCGGGCCGAGCGCGGCATGGCCGGGGACGGGCTACACCCGGACCCCGAAACCGCAGCGGCGCTCATCGTGCCGCCGCTGGCCGACCTGCTGGCGCGGACAACGGGGCACGCCGGCTGCGGCCCGGCCTGAGCTACTTTTCGGCAACCCGCTTGTAGGCCCCGATCAAGGAGTCGATCTGATAGCTCCAGTTCAGCGTGCTCTCGATGCGCTCGCGACCATAGCGCCCCATCTCGGCCCGCCGCTCAGAATCGTCCAGAAGCTCGACAATCTTCTCGGCCAGGTCATGGGTGTCGTTGGGCTTGGCGTAGAGTGACGCCTCCTGCGCCGAATACCGGCCCTCGGTCACCTCGAACTGCACCTGCGGCTTGGAATAGGCCATGTATTCCATGACCTTGTTCATCGTCGACTTGTCGTTCATCGGGTTCACCCGGTCAGGGTTCACGCAGACGTCGGCGGAGGACAGCATGGAAAACAGCTCGTCGTCCGGGGCGCGGCCGGTGAAGGTCACGTACTCTTCGAGGCCGAGGTCCTTCGCCATGGCCTGCAGCGACTCCAGCGCAGGGCCGCCGCCGACGCAGACGAACTGCACGTCGCGCTTCATGTCGAAGACGATCTCGCGCGCGGCCTCCAGCAGCAGGTCGATGCCCTCCTGGTCGCCCATGACGCCGACGTAGCCCACCATGTGCGGACGCCCCTTGCGCCAGGCGGGATCGGGATCAAGCATTTTGAGCTTCTCGAGGTTCGGCCCCGAGCGGACGACAAAGACATCCTCCGGCGCCTTGCCGCCACGGGTCATGGCGATCTCGCGGTAGGACTGGTTGGTCGAGATCACCACCTGCGCCGCCTTGAAGGTCTTGCGTTCGAGGAAGACCATCAGGCGCCAGAAGAAATCGCGCCGCCCGAACTTGGCCTCGTAAAGCTCGGGGTTGATGTCGTGGTGGTCGAAGATGAACCGCACACCCTTGAACCACTTGTAGGGCAGCGCCACCAGGAACAGCAGGTCCGGCGGGTTGCAGGCCTGGATCGTGTCGAACCCGTGCTTGCGCCAAACCTTCCACGCCAGCCGGAACTCGTGCCAAAGCGCCGCGCCGTATTCGACCAGGTAGCCGGACGCGCCCTTGGCATCGAGCGGCAGCGGGTGCCGGTAGATGTGGACACCCTGCAGGCACTCGTAGTGGGATTCGTGGCCCTTCCCCGTCGGGCAGATCACCGCCACCTCGGCCCCGGCTGCGCGCAGCGTGAGGCATTCGTGCCAGACGCGGCGATCGAAGGGCAGCGGCAGGTTCTCGACCAGGATCAGGATCTTGCGCCCCTCAAGGGGGCGCGTTTCCGAGAGCTTGTCGAACATTTCAGCGTTCGCCGGCTCCTGGTTCATACCATCCCCCCTTTGTAGGCCGAGATCGGGGAAAGCTTGCCGAGATCGACCACCTCGGTGCCCGCCTCGATCGACAGCGTCTTGCCAGTCCCGTTGGTGATGATGACGCGATCGTAGCCACCCTTCTCGGCCTGCGTCTTGTCGATCAGCAGGCGCTTGAGCTGCGGAAGCTGGCTGTAGGCGTAGCCTAGGTTGGCGCCGACCAGCTTCATCGCGTCCACGTAAGGATCATAGACCTCAAGCGTGTAACCCGCTGCAAGCAGCTTGCGCGCAAGGTCGACGTTGGGGCTTTCGCGCAGGTCGTCGGTATCGGCCTTGAACGCCAGCCCGACCATCAGAACCCGCGCCGGGGGGGCCAACCCTTCGACCGCGTGCATGAAGAGCCGGTGCTTGTGGGCATCGTTCGAGCGCAGCAGGCTATCGATCAGGTGCGTGCTCACCCCGATGTCGCCCGCGATGTGCTGCAGCGCGCGCACGTCCTTGGGCAGGCAAGAGCCGCCGAAGGCGCCGCCGGGCCGCAGGTAGTAGGGCGAGATGTTCAGCTTCGTGTCCGAGACGAAGATCTTGTGCATGTCCATCGGATCGACCCCGAGGTCGAGACAGATCCGCCCGAGTTCGTTGGCATAGGCCACCTTGACCGCGTGCCAGGTGTTGTCCGCGAACTTGGTGAACTCGGCCGTCCGGAACTGGACGTGGAACGTCTCTGAATCGATGTTGGCGTGCAGCGCTTCCATGTTCTTGCAGGGCGCACCATCGCGGGTGCCGACGACGATCTTCGGCGGCGCAAAGTAGTCGCCCACGGCAGAGCCTTCGCGCAGGAACTCGGGGTTGTAGACGATCTCGACCAGCTTGTCCCAGTCGTCGCCGAACTGCGCCTCGAAGATCGGGATCACTAGCTCCTCGATCGTACCGGGCCGGAAAGTCGACCGGTAGGTGACCGTCAGCGGCGTCTTGCGGTCGGTCTTCACGCTCTCGGCGATCTGGCGCGTGACATCGGCGATGTAGCGCATGTTGTGCGAGCCGTCCGGCCCGGAGGGCGTACCGACGCAGACGATGGCGATGTCTGCCTCGTCAAGGTGCGGATCGACACTGGTGTCCGCCCGGAAATGGCCGCTCTCGAGCGCCGATTTCAGCAGCTCCTCGATCCCGGGTTCGGTGTTCGGCGGCACGCCGTTGTTCAGCGAGGTCACCTTGCCGTGGCTGACGTCGACGCCGGTCACGTGGTGGCCTTCGCTCGCGATGCAGCAGGCTGCGGTCAGCCCGACGTAGCCGATGCCGAGAATCACGATATTCATGTTGGTGCTGAGCTCCTTAGGACCGCGTATCTTGCGGGGTTTCTGCCACCATGGGCAGCGCCTGCGCTGCTGGCCCGGTGTGTGTTCGGGTAAAGTCCGCCATCGTAGGGGAACAACGGGTGCGACCGCAGCCGCTTGCCTCACTGCGGTCCGGTGACCGCCCAAGTGTTTTCTGCGTGTTCAGGTGTGTCAGTTGATCAGGCAAGCCATTTTCCAAAGCGGGTCGAGTACATGAAAACGGCGAAGAGGATCGAAAGCGCGACGGCGATCAACGCCCCGGGCAAGGTGGTCAGATCGATGCCGAGCGCCATCCTTGCCGCCGCGCTCACCACCACATGACAAAGATAAACAAAGAATGAAAGCGTGCCCAGCGTCCGGGCGAGCGGCGCGGATCTGAAGGGAAACAGCAGCGCGCAGGCGAAAATCGGGGCCGCCACGGTCATCTGGCTCGTCCCCTGCACGCCCATCGCGTCGAGCCCGAGCCCCGCGCCCGCGATCACGGCCCCCGCGGCCAGAAGATGCCCAGACCGACTGCGCAGCGCGAAAAGCAGCGTGCCGACCGCCAAGGACACGCAGTAGAGCACCCAGATCGACCAGAACTGAGGCAGGACCTGCGCCTGCCAGCAAAGGATCGCCGCGATGCAGACCGCAAGCGTGATGAGGATGAGCCCCGCCGCCTGCGTGGCATTGCGGGCCACGGGCGGGCGCCCCCGGAACGCCAGCGCCAGCGCGATCGAGCTGACGAAAGCCCAGGGCAGGAACCAGAGCTGTCCCATCGTCCCTTCCGGCGGCATCCAGACCGCCATCTCGGCCCTCACCGCCACAGGATCGAACCCGGCGGATGCGGCCTTGCCCAGAACATGCAGGGCCGCCCAGACGAGGCAGGGATAAAGCAGCCGTCGCGCGCGTGCGGTCAGGTAGGTCGGAAGATCCGTCTTCGGCGCGATGAAGCCCGCGAGTGCGAAATAGGTCATCGCCATCGCAAAAAACCCGACCGCGGCCTGGTCGGACGAGCGGAAGGCGGCGCCGGTGTGAAACAGGACGATGACCACCGCCGCCCCGAAGCGGAGGTAGTCGACCAGCGGGTTGTAGGCGCGCGCCCCGCGTAGTCCCATCCCGATATCAACGCTCTGGCTCAAGTCAGCTCACCGTGTCCGGGCCCACGCAGGGCCACATTCGCAACCGAGAAATGCGCCCGCCTTTTGCCGAAAACTCCATGGAATTGCCACGCAAAAAACAGAAACGCGCCCCTTTATGGCTTGGCGAGAATAAATGGATCGTTAACCAAGCTTTTCGTTTCCGGCGCGTGCAGCAATCGTGACGCATCGACCCTCAAGGACTGCCTGTAAGGCGACGCTCAGGTCACGGTCGGCCCGTCAGCGCCTGCCGCAGCATCCAGCCCATGCGCGACATTCTCTGACGCACCAAAGTGCCCAGCGCCGCGCGCCGCTCGCCCCCGTCGCGCAGGCCGGGATGCCGCAGCACGCGCGGGATATGGACAAGAATGCTGACCGGCATCAGCCCGGCCCGTGCCGCCCACCTGACCCGTGAAACCGGGTCCGTTCCGTTCACGCCGAAGCTCTCCAGCGTCATCCGCTTCCACTTCTTCTCAAGCGCCGGCCAGTCGCTGCGCGAGGGATGCGTGACGCGTAGACTGTCCTCGTAGCGAATCGAGAAGCCCCGCGATGTCGCCCGCTGGCACCACTCAAGGTCCTCGGACAGCCCGACCACGAAGGGCCCCGTCGCCTCGAAGACCGCGCGGGTGGTCAGCAGGTTCGCCGTGACCGAGAAGTTCTCTTCCTCGACATAGCGGCGATTGTCGAAGGCAAAGACCGCCTCGAAGGCCTCCGCGCCAGACCGCGGCGGCGGGGTTTCGTCGAAGACACCCACGGCGCCGCCCACGAGATCCGCACTGCCAGCGACCGCAAGCGCCGTCGCCACCCAGTCGGACGCTGGCACGCAGTCCGCATCGGTAAAGAAAAGCCGCGGCGCCGTGGTCTCGGCGACACCGCGGTTGCGCGCGGCGGCGGCCCCCTTGCGCCCCTCGACCACCAGGCGCACGCCGGGAAAGGCGGTGCGAACGGGCCCCAGATCGTCCGTCGAGGAGTTGTCGACCACGACCAGCTCGATCTCGGGTCCGACCTGCGGGGCCAGCGCCTCGAGACAGCGCAGCAGGCGCGGCACGTCGTTGTAATGGGGAATGATGATCGCGGCTTCGGGCATAGCCCCACTCTCTGGAAAGCTCTCGGGCGTCACTCGTGATGAAAAACCCTTACCATGTCACCCACCCCCGCGGAAAACGTGGCGCTTTTTCGGCGGAGGTGGCCGAAATGCTGGTTCAGCGGACCTCGGATGCAGAAACCCGGGGCCACCTCGTGACTTGCCGGCGCGCACGCTGACGGCCCTTGTCGCGCCTGCCCAGATGAAGGATGAGGGTGAATATCCGTTGGCGGGGCTCCTGTCGGCTCATCCGGACGGGAACGACTTTGAAAGCGTTTCGGCAAATGATGGCATCATCAAAGATGCTCCCGAAACCCATCGAGGTCAGGAGATCGGCGGGGCTGTGGCCGCATTGTGCGCCTGCCTCACCGGAACACACGGAACGACAATCGGACGTCTACTTGTATGCTGCGAAAAGCTCTCCTGATCGTCTCCGGAAACGCGGCGGCATCGCTTCTTCTGTTCGCGCGAAATCTCATCGTCGCGCGCCTGATTCCCGTCGAGGACTACGGCGTCGCCTCGACCTTCGCCATCGCGATGGCCGTGGTCGAGATGGCATCGCAGC
>CAYNKL010000187.1:0-8321 GCA_964397775.1 uncultured Rhodobacterales bacterium
ATCGGCTTTGTCGGGCTGGTGGTGCCGCATCTCGCAAGGCTGGTCTTCGGGGTCGATTACCGGCGCATCCTGCCCGCCTCGGCGCTGATGGGTGCGGCGCTGCTGCTGCTCGCGGATGTGGCGGGGCGGGTGGTGGCGCGCCCCGGCGAGCTTGATGTGGGCATTGTCACCGCCTTTCTCGGCGCGCCCGTGTTCATCTGGATCGTGCGCCGCCGCCGGGTGGCCGCGCTATGAGCCTCGCCGCGATCCGTCTGCGCAGCCGTCGCGCCCGCCGCCTGCGCCTTGGCCTGCTGGCCCTTCTCGGGCTCGGGCTTGCGCTGCTGACCCTGAGCATCGGGCAGAGCGTCACTCCCCTGCCCCGCGTGGTTGCCGCGCTCACCGGAGCGGAGCAGGATTTCACCGTCTCGGTGCTGCGCCTGCCGCGGGCGGTGCTCGGGGCGCTGGCGGGGGCCTGCTTCGGCATGGGCGGCGTGGCCTTCCAGACCCTGCTGCGCAACCCGCTCGCCAGCCCCGACATCATCGGCATCAGCTCCGGTGCCTCCGCGGCGGCGGTGTTCTGCATCGTGATGCTGGGCATGTCGGGCACGCAGGTCTCTCTGGTGGCCGTCGTCGCGGGGCTTGGCGTGGCGTTGCTCATCTATTTGCTGGCATGGCGCGATGGCGTTGCAGGGGCCAGGCTGATCCTCATCGGCATCGGCGTGTCGGCCATGTTGCAAAGCGTGGTGGCGTATCTGCTGACGCAGGCGCCAAGCTGGTCCCTGCAGGAGGCACTGCGCTGGATGACCGGATCCCTCAACGGGGCGCAGCTTGGCGCAGCCCTGCCGCTGGCCATCGCCCTGCTGATCTGCGGCGGGGCGCTGCTGCTGGTCCAGCGCGATCTCGAGGCGCTGCGCATGGGCGATGACATGGCCGCCGGGCTTGGCGTGCGGACGGGCGTCACGCGGCTTGTCACGATCTGCGCGGCGGTGGCGCTTGTCGCCTTTGCCACGGCGGCCGCGGGGCCGGTGGCCTTCGTCGCCTTTCTCTCCGGCCCCATCGCCGCGCGATTGCTGCGCCGGGGCGGCGGTCTGCTGATCCCCGCCGCGCTGACCGGGGCGGCGCTGGTGCTGGCAGCGGATTTCGCCGGGCAGGTGCTGCTGCCCGCGCGCTACCCCGTGGGCATCGTCACCGGCGTGCTCGGCGCGCCCTACCTTCTTCTCCTTATCATCCGCGACAACCGCGCCGGAGGCTCCTTGTGACCACACCGCTCGAAGCCCGCGACCTGACGGCAGGATACGGCGAGGCCGCCGTGCTCGACGGGCTGAGCCTGTCGCTGCCCAAGGGCCGGATCACCGCCATCGTCGGCGCCAATGCCTGCGGCAAATCCACCCTGCTGCGCGCCCTG
The DNA here is from genome assembly GCA_964397775.1 of uncultured Rhodobacterales bacterium. GTDB lineage: Bacteria > Pseudomonadota > Alphaproteobacteria > Rhodobacterales > Rhodobacteraceae > Allosediminivita. Next base: position 1,385 of record CAYNKL010000187.1, read on the forward strand.
TCGCGTCTGCTTTCCCCGCGCGCCGGCAAGGTCCTGCTGGACGGCGACGACATTCACCGCCTGCCCCCGCGCCTGCTGGCGCAACGGCTCGGATTGCTGCCGCAAAGCCCCATTGCACCGGAAGGCATCACCGTTCTGGAGCTTGTCTCGCGCGGGCGGCATCCGCATCAGGGGATGTTCGGGCGCTGGACGCCGCAGGACGAGGCCGCCGTGACAGAGGCGCTGGAGATGACCGCCACGACCGCGCTGGCGGAACGCATGGTCGAGGATCTCTCCGGCGGCCAGCGCCAGCGGGTCTGGATCGCGATGGCGCTGGCGCAGCGCACCGACATCCTGCTGCTCGATGAGCCGACGACCTTTCTCGACATCAACCACCAGATCGAGGTGCTCGACCTGCTGACCGATCTCAACCGCAAGAGGCAGACAAGCGTCGTCATGGTGCTGCACGATCTCAATCTCGCGGCCCGCTACGCCGATCTTCTGATCGCGGTGGCCTCGGGGCGCATCAATGCCGCCGGTCCGCCTCAGGAAATCCTCACCGAGGACATGCTGCAAGCGGTCTTCGGGCTCACGGCCCGCGTGGTGCCCGATCCGGTGACCGGCAAGCCGATGATGATCCCCGTGGGGCGCCACGGCCAGACCCCTGCCAGAGGAGACTGACATGACCCGACAGGACACCGCCCTTCTGCCCGGCATCGCTCTGGATGCGCTGCGTCGCGCGATCCTTGCCGAAGCCGAGGAGCACGGGTTGACCGTGCTGAGCGATGGTTCCGACGCGCTGCGTCTGCGCACGGTCTACGGCGACATGGCGTTTGCCGCCGATCCCGGGGGCTGCACCATCACCCTGAGCGCCGAGCGAGAGGATCACCTTCAGACCCTGCGCGACAGCGTGGTCTACCATGCCGCCGGATTTGCCCCCGAGGCTGCACAGGCGTTGCGCTGGCAGGACCGCTCGGGAAGCGGCCTGCCCGCCAATGCCCGGCTGATGCGGGTCGAGCGCGTCGAGCCGCTCGACTGTGGCTTTCTGCGCGTGACGCTGGCGGGCGACGTGTCGCGCTTTGGCGACGCCGCGATCCATTTCCGCCTCGGGCTGCCGCCGCAGGGGCGTACGCCTGTCTGGCCCACGGTCGGCAGCAATGGCGCGACGCTCTGGCCCAAGGGCGAGGACGCGCTTCACCTGCCGGTCTACACCGCCCGCTCCGCGGCCGGTGGCAGGCTGGTGTTCGATATCTTCCGGCATGAGGGCGGTCGGACCACCACATGGGCCGAAACGGTCTCGCCCGGCGCCGAGGTCCTGGTTGCGGGCCCCGGCGGGGGAGGTTGCCTCATCGAAAAGCGGATCCTCGCGCATATCGACGATACAGCCTTTCCCGCGATGGCCCGCATCCTCGAAGCCTGCCCCGATTTGACGGGCGAGGTCCACCTCTACCCCTCCAGCGCGGCCACCGCGCGCTATCCCTTTCCGGCGCATCGCGGGGTGACGCTGACACGGCACATGCAGGCCGCTGAACGGATTGGCGCTGATGCCTGCGCCGCGCTCGATACGGGCAGTTTTCCGTGGCTGGCAGGCGAGCGCAGCCACGCTGACAGGCTGCGCAAGGCCTGGAAGGCCGCCGGGGGTGCGGCGAAGCAGGCCTATATCGCGGCCTACTGGCAAGCCTGAGCAACGCTCGGGGCGACCCCGATCAGAGGGCGCCCCGCTGCTGCATCAGACCCGGTAGGCGATCCGGATCCCGACCTCGCACCGATCCCCGAGCCCGGCCCCACCCGAGGGTCTCCATTCGTAGATCAGATGATCCGCGTTAAAGAGGGCTTGCATAAGCGGTCAGGCGGACCTGGTCTCACTGGCAGACGACCTAGAGATCCACGGTGGTATTGCTGTTTAGCCTGTCCGGGTCGGCATCGCCCTTGGTGTGCGCCCGCCGCAGGCGCTTGCCGGACGGCTTCTGGTGCCGGTGAGCAACGACGCTTTCCCGCGCAGCCTCCTCCGAAAGCCCGAGGCTCGCAGGGCCGCCATTGCAGACATGCAATGCGGTACCGCGCTTTCACCCTGTTTGACGCCGCAAGATGAGGGGGGCTTCGGCTGACCACCGCTCGGCCTGCACGTCCAGCGTCTCGGTCACCTCCAGCCCGCCGGCGTCGTCCATCGTGATTGCACTGATGAAGCTGCGGATGCGTTCATCGGCATGACGCGGCGCTGCGGACAGCAAAAGGAGGAAGAGGGCGGAGAGGACGCGGAACGCAAACGTCATGCCACCACCCTATGCTCGGCAATATTCCGAGCATAACCAAGGGCCTGGCTTCACTTCCAAAGCTTGTCTGTTAGCGTCGCGCCGACTCGAAGGATAGATAGATGACATATCGAATGCTCGGACTGGGCCCGATCCTTGCCATGATCGCCTGCGCCGCGGGAGCGGAAACGGTGACGTTCGATCCGCAGCCGGGGGAGGCGCGCACATGGCGGATGGAGATGTCGGTCCGACCGGGCCGCGAGGGTGAACCACCGGACTACAGCTATGGCACACAGCGGATCTCGTCGCTGACACGCATGCAAGTCGTCGATGACAGGACGCTGCACATCCTGCCGCTGTGGTTCCAGACGGTGGTCGCAGGCGAAACCTACGGCACCCAGGGGCCGCTTCCCGACCGGATGCGGCGGGCGATGGCCGAAGGCTTTGATGCCACCCTGGACGCAGGGGTCATTACAGAGGTCACGCCGCACGGAACCGCGGATGTCCCGCAAGAAATGATGACGGGGCTGAGCCAGCAATTCGGTGCCGTCCTGCCCCCCGCCCGGCTCGAGGCCACGCAGGGTTGGACCACGACCATCGCGGAGTTCTCCGGCGTTCCGGATGTGACGGTGACGGTTACCCATGTGACGGGCGACAGCGTCTTCCTGCGCTATTCCGGCGACGATCCGTCCTTCCGGATCGCGGGCCTTGCCGTGCTGGACCGGGACGAGGGCTGGCTGCGCCGCGTCGTCATGACGACCGACCAGCTAGGCGAGGACGGCACGACCCTGCGCAGCACTCTGGCGATGGCACCGCAGGACTATCCCTTCCCCCTCCACGCCGATTACACTTTCGAGACCCCTGACTGGCAGACGATGCCCGAAAGCGTCCCCGCGACGGAGCCGCTTCCGACCGAGGCCGACATCTTCCCCCACGACCGGGGGCGCGTACGGATGGAGGAGGACCTTCTGTCGCTCGACTTCACCCACCTGCACGAGATCATGGCCAATACCGGTCGACTGGTGGTGCGCGATCCGCACGTGTTCCGGGGCGACCGGCAGATGGACATACCGTTGCGCGCCCTGCCGTCGATCACCCTGCCGAACTATCACGAGGAAGACGGCGATCCGTCCTTCACCTCCACCACCCTGATCCCGACCGAGCAGAAACAGGTCTTGCCCGATGCGCTGGAGGCGACCGGGATCCGCGCGCAGGTGGCCTGGTATCCGGCGACGCCCTTCACGATGACGCTGACCCCCGACGAGTCCGGCCATGCCGAGGTGACGGAGAACGGCGCCACCGCGCGGCTCTCTCCCACCGAAGAAGGTTTCGATCTGGTCCTGTCCGGGCAGCAGGCGGACGGCTTCATGTGGGCCGTGGACGCAGAGACGGATGCGGGCAGCATGATCTATGCCGCCGATCGCGGGCCGGACTGGTTGACGCCGGCCGAAAGCCTTGCCCGCCGCATCGCCTCTCCGGTTTACAGCGGCATCCGGGTGGCGATCCAGACGGACGCATCCGCGCCGACCTTTTCCGTGCGGGTGAACCGTCATGCCGACACCCCCGCCGCCATGCGCGAGATGACGTTCCAGACCGACAACGGGCGCCGCATGGATCCCGACCGGGCCCCCGACAAGGTGCGGCTGTTCAGGGGCGACCCGCCGCCGCGTCTGGGAGAGGTCCGCCCCGAGGGGCTGGAGGACGCCGCGCTGCACTTCCGCATGGGCACCCTTCAGGCCGCCCGCTGCTCCGCGGAGTTCGCGCTGCCGGAAACGGAGGCGGTCTTTGCCGAGGCCATCCCGGACACCGATGGTTACGGCGGCACCCGCCTGTTGCGGATGCAGACGCCGGACGGCATCCGCACGCATTTCTACGAATACGGCACGCGGGACGTGACCCTGACCTGCGACGCCACCGTGAGATGGGAGGAGGCCGCCGTACAACCCGACGCCGACCGCCCGTGGCAGGTCGACCCCGAGGCGCTGGATATCTCGCCCGGCCTGACCTACGCGCAGCTGATGGACCGGATGCGTTTCGTGGACGCGCAGGGCGACGCGCTGGCGCTGACCACGCCTAACGGGCGGGGCCTGGCGCTGTCCGACAGGATCAAGTGGGCGATCTTCCCAGACGGGATGCTGCGGGTCGCGGGCAAACCCGCCCGAATTCTGCACGCCGTCAGCCGCCCCGATCCCTTCACCCGGAACTTCACGGTCACCTTCCCCGACCTTCCCGTGCCGGAAGAGGCCTCGAAATGATCCGTACCGCAGCCCTGCTTCTCTGCCTCGCGACGCAAGCTCTGGCCCAGGCGCCCGATGGCGTGCAGAAGGACTTCTACGACGATGGCACGCTTGCGCGGGAAATCACGCGCAGCGGTGGCGAACTGGATGGTCCCTGGCGGCTCTATTACCCCTCTGGGCAGCTGGAAGAGGAGCAGTTCTATGTCGCGGGCCGCATCGATGGGGTCGAGCGAAAATTCCACGAAAACGGCCAGCTTGCCGCCGAAGTACACTGGACCGACGGAGAGCGCGACGGAGACTTTCGCAACTTTGACCGCGACGGCAACCTCACCATGCAGGGTGCTTATGTCAGGGGGCGGCCCTCCGGCACGCAGGAGGAATTCTGGCCCTCGGGCGCTCCGCGCTCGGTACGGCATTTCGACGAAGGCCGCGAGGTGGGGCTGTCACGCCGCTGGACGCGCGACGGCGTGCTGACACGCGAGGCCGAATATACCGACACCGGCGTCTTTGTGCGGGAACGGCGCTGGAAGGATGGCGAGCTTCTCTCCCTGCGCGAACCCGTGCAGATCGACGGCCATGGCGAAGGCGAGAAGCTGACGGAGTACGAGGGGAACTTCACCGAAATCGACATCAAGGCCAAAGGCTACCGCCTGATCACCCGCCACCTGAAGGACGAGCTGATCGACCGGTCCGAAGTCGTCGACGGTCAGATGCAGGGCTTCTACATCAGCACCGACCCGATCCAGCGCGACGTGACCCGCGTCACCTATGTCGACAACCAGCCCGACGGGCTCTTTACCCGGACATTGAACGGCAGGGTTCTGGACCGGGGCATGTATGACCACGGCAAGCGTGTCGGCGAATGGCGTCGGGAAGAGACGACGCCTCTCGTGGAGCTGGAGACCTACGACGCCGAGGGGCGCCTGCACGGCGAACAACGCACCCTCGGCATGGACGGAAAGGTGCGGAAACGCGCGACCTATGTCGCGGGCACGCTGGACGGGCCGTATGAAGCCTTTGGCCCCGGTGGCGAGATACGCGAGCTGGGGCAATACGACATGGGCCAGAAGACCGGCCCGTGGCAAGAGATCTCCGGTGAGCTCGAGGACCTCCATTCCGGCAGATATGTCGCCGACAAGCGCGACGGGCGCTGGACCATCACTGGCGCGGACGGCCATCCGGCCGAGATCGTCCACTACGCCATGGGCGAGGAAAACGGGCTGCATTACTTCTTTTCCCCCGACGGCGCGGTGGACGAGGTGCAGGCCTGGCGCGACGGTGTCCGCGACGGCTACACCACCTATTATCAGGACGGCCGCCCGCTGCTGCGCGACCTGTGGCGGGACGGTAGGCTGACCCGGTCCGGCCTTCCGGTCGATCCGGAATGACCTTTGGTCGCGCCCTCCGCACCTGCCTGCGCAAGTTCCTCCGCTTCGGCGGGCGGGCCAGCCGCGCGGAATACTGGTTCTTCGTGTTGGCTCTGGTGATCGCGAGCTGGGTTGCCGGAGCGCTGGATTACATGCTCTTTGACGGGCGGCATCCCCTTGGCGTGTTTCTTGCCGTCGTCACCATCCTGCCGATGACATCGGCCGGATGGCGGCGGTTGCACGACGTGAACCGGCGCGGCTGGTGGCTTCTTTTGCCGGGCATCGCGTTGCTGATCTTCCTCCTCGGTGCCGTCGCCATTCGCGGCCTGACCGCGCAGCCGATGGCGGAGATCCCCACCGTCAGCACCTCCGAAGGCTGGTTTTACACCATCATGCTGGGGTTTCCGGCGGTGGCGCTTGTGTCGGCGATCTGGCTCGTCGTGCTGCTGGCGCGAAAGGGCGACCCGCGTGACAACCGGTTCGGACCACCACCGCAGAATTCCTGAGAGAGGACAGCAAATGAAACATGCCCTGATAACGGTGGCGACCTTGACCTGCCTTGGCACGAGCGCCTTTGCACAGGACCGGCTGACCACGGCCATGGTCGATTTTCAGACCTACTGTCTTGGACCGGGCGGTGATCTGGACCGGTCGATTTCGAAACTGTCGACCTCGGGCACGTTCCGGGACGGGCGGCGGCAGGAAACAGGTGGCCTGACCTATGCCAGCTTCACGGGGCCCGACGGCGTGAACGCGTCGGTCATGATCGGCGGGGCGATGTCGGATGACCGATGCACCATCATCGTGAATGGAGTCGATGATCCGCAAGGCCAGAGCGCATCGCTCGCAACCGCTCTGGCTGAGGCCACGAACAGCCCGTTCATGGAGTGGGACCCGTTCGGGGATTACGGCAATGGCGGCTTCGGATACCAGACCGATGCGGGCGATATCGTCATTGCGCCGCTCACCACCGGAATTTCGGATCCCCTCAAACCTGAAACCCCGGCCAAGCGCAGCGCCGAGCCGGGGCCTCGTGCAGGATAGGGCGCTTTACGCGGAGGGAGGTCCCGGGTCTTCGCTCCGCTCGCCCGGGAATTCAGCG
>CAYNKL010000188.1:0-8317 GCA_964397775.1 uncultured Rhodobacterales bacterium
GTTCTTGGTCGAGAGGTAGAGCGGCCAGCCCATGTTCAGCGCGTAGTTCATGGAGGCGCGGGCGAAGTCGACGATGGACTGGTCGAGGTTGTACATGCCCATGTAGACGCCGGAGGAGGGCGCCTTGTAGACCTCTTCCTCGATCACGGTGCCGTCTTCGCCGACGAACTTCATCGTCAGCGTGCCGGGCCCGGGGAACTTCATGTCCGTGGCCTTGTACTGGTCGCCGAAGGCATGGCGGCCGATCACGATGGGCTTGGTCCAGCCGGGCACGAGGCGCGGCACGTTGCGGCAGATGATCGGCTGGCGGAAGACCACGCCGCCGAGGATGTTGCGGATGGTGCCGTTGGGCGAGCGCCACATCTTCTTGAGGCCGAATTCCTCGACCCGGCCCTCGTCAGGGGTGATGGTCGCGCACTTGACGGCGACGCCCACCTCCTTGGTCTTTTCGGCCGCGTCGATGGTGATCTGGTCGTCGGTGCGGTCACGCTCCTCGATGCCGAGATCGTAGTAGAGCAGGTCCACGTCCAGGTAAGGCAGGATCAGCTTCTTCTTGATGAAGTCCCAGATGATGCGGGTCATCTCGTCCCCGTCCATCTCGACGATGGGGTTCTCGACCTTGATCTTCGACATGGCGGAGCATCTCCTTGGCTGAGTCGGCGTTGCAGATGCCCTATAGCAAAACGGTGTTACGGGAAAGTACGGTATGCGGTAGTATACCGAAATGACGCAGTGGCGATGGGCGCCGGCTGAAACTTTCGCCGGGCCCCAACCGCCGGAGTGGTTTCCGGCGCAATTTCTTTGGTATGCAGCCGGGTCCGCCGGGTGGCGAGCCGCCAGGCTCAGCTGGTCCCGAGCCGTTCCTCGGCCTTGCCGAGGCGCAGCATGGTCAGGAGCGCAAGCGCGGCATAGATCACGACACCGATGGCGAGCGGCAGGGGCGTGCCGTCGAAGGCAAGCCCGATCGGCGCGGCCAGCACCACCGCGAGGATCGTCGAGATGGCCCCGATGATCGACGCGGCCATGCCTGCGATATGGCCCATGGGCTCCATCGCGATGGCGTTGAGATTGCCGACGGAAAGGCCGGCCTGGAAGAAGATCGAGGTCTGCCAGACGACGAAGACCGCAAAGAGCGGCACGCCGTGCAGACCTGCGAAAAGCAGCACCACCATGGTTCCGCTCAGGCAGACCTGAACCTTGAGCATGGTGGTCACGAGGAACCGCATGCCCAGCCGCACCACGAGCACCGCATTCAGGAAGCTCGCCGAAGAGGCGCAGACGGCGATGCCGCCGAACCACAGGTGGAAGGTGTCTTCCCGGCCGAAGGTCACGTCGAAGATCTGCTGGGTCGAACTGAGGAACGCGAACATCATGCCGAAGGTCAGCGTCTGCACCACCAGCGAAAGACGCACGACCGGATGGGCGAAGATCTCGCGAAGGGCGCTGGCGATCATGGCTGGCTGGAAGGGACGGCGCTGCTCTTTCGGAAGCGTCTCGGGCAGGCGGATGGTCAGCCAGGTGACCGAGAGGAGCGAGAAGATCACGAAGGCGCCGAAGACCGCGCGCCAGCCCGCCAGCGCGATGATGCCGTTGCCGATGGTCGGGGCCAGGGCCGGTACCAGCGTGAAGACCATCATGACGAAGGACATGATCTGCGCCATGCCGCGACCGGCGTAGAGGTCGCGGATGATGGCCAGCGCCACCACGCGCGGACCTGCGGCGCCGAAGCCCTGCACAAGCCGCGCGAGAAGCAGCACCTCAAGCCGCTGCGAAAAGGCGGCGACGGTCGCGGCGGCGATGTAGACGGCGGCCCCGCCGATGATGACCGGCTTGCGCCCAAGCGCATCCGACAGCGGGCCGGTCAGGAAGGTGCCCATCCCCATGCCGAGCACGAAGCTCGTGATGACGAGCTGCACGCGGTTGATGTTGTCCGGTGACAAGGCCTCGCCGATCTCGGGCAGCGACGGCAGCATGGCGTCGATCGAAAAGGCGACCGTCGCGAGCATCATCGCCATAAGCGCGATGAACTCGTTGCGCGACGGGGCTTGTTGCCGGGGCGCGGGCGTGCCGTCGGTCATGGGAGCTCCTGGAAGTTGCCCCTTCTGCTACGCCCGCGCCACGAGGGGTGCAAGGTCCGGGCCCGCCTGTCGTGGGCGGACCGTGACCTGCTGCCTGTCTGTCAGGCGGCCGGATCGGCCCCGGCGGCAAGCTCGTCGATGACCTTCTGCCAGAGCTCGGGCGGCTGTGCGCCCGGAACGGCGTGCTGGCTGGCGACGATGAAGGTCGGCACCGCCGAAATCCCCATGCCCCGCGCGGCTGCATCCTGTTCGACGATCTCGTCGCGGTCGGCGTCGGACTTGAGCAGCCGGGCGATGAGCCCGGCATCGAGCCCAGAGCTGTCCGCGATATCGCAGAGCACATCGAAGTCGCTGATGTCGCGGCCCTCGACGAAATATGCCTTGAAGAGTGCCGAGACGACCGCGGTCTGGACGCCCTCGACGCCGCCCCAGTGGATCAGCCGCTGCGCATGGAGCGACGACGGGGTGCGTTCGATCTTGTCGAAGTTGAGCGTCACGCCCGCCTTTTCGGCATGCTCGAGGATCGGCCGGTGCGCTTCGGCGGCGGCTTCCTTGCTGCCGAACTTCGCTTCGAGGTGTTCGCGGCGGTCGCGGCCCGCTTCGGGCATCTCGGGGTTCAGCATGAAGGGCAGCCACCGGACCTGGAAGGGGTGGTTGGGGTTCGCCTGCAGTGCCTGGTCGAGATAGCCCTTGCCGATGTAGCACCAGGGGCAGACCGGGTCGGAAAAGATGTCGAGCTGGATCATGTCGAGCCTTTCTGTTTCGGTCGTTCTAGCAGGTTCGCGCGGCGGAGGCGAACCGGGTATGGGGTATTCAGTCGAGCACGTGATCGCGCAGGTCGCGGCGGATCAGCTTTCCGTTCGCGCTTCGGGGCAGGGCATCGACGCGGATGAAAGCGCGAGGGCACTTGTAGCGGGCGAGGCGCTGGCCTGCCGCCTGTTTCAGGGCGTCCTCGTCGAGGTCTTCTTCGGCGGTGTAGAAGGCGGCGACGATGCGGACGTCTTCGCGGACGGCGATGTCGGTGACGGCGATCTCGGAAATGCCGGGCAGATCGGCGAGCGCCGCCTCAACCTCGATCGGGGAGACGCGGTAGCCGCCGGCGTTCATCATGTCGTCGTCGCGGCCGAGGTAGTCGATCTGACCATCGGCGCGCATGAGGCCCGTGTCGCCGGTGAGGAACCAGTCGCCGGCGAACTTGGCGCGGGTCGCCTCGGGCGCGCCGACGTAGTCCAGCATCAGCCCGGGGTCGTCGCGGTGCACCGCGATGGTGCCGTGCGTGTCGCGCGGCACGGGTGCGCCGGTTTCGTCGAGGATGGCCACGCGCCTTCCGCGCTGCGGACGGCCGAGGCTGCCTTCGGTCGCGGGCCGTCCGGGCGAGGCCGAGATGAAGGTGGAGCATTCGGACATGCCGTAGGCCTCGAAGATCCCGGTGCCGGTCGCCTCGCGCCAGGCTGTGCGGATGGTCTCGGACAGTTTTTCACCGGCGGCCAGCCCGTGCCGGAGGCGCGGCAGCGGCGGCACGGGATACTTGAGAATTTGGCGGTAAACGCCCGGTGCGGCTGCGAAAAGCGTGGCATCGTTGCGCTTCATGAGAAGGCCGAGCTGGGCGGGGTCGGTGCCGGGCGCAGGGATCAGCGCCGTGGCGCCCTGGGTCCAGGGGTCCATCAGCCCGGTGCCGAGCGTGTAGGTCCAATTGAAGGCTCCCGCATGCATGAGACGGTCCTCGGGCCGCAGGTCGTACCAGTCGGACACCATCATCTGCCGTGCCCAGATCGCGCGGTGCGCGTGGCCGACGGCGCGCGGCGTGCCGGAGGTGCCCGAGGTGTAGACGATATAGGCCAGGCGTTCGGGATCGCCCATGTGGTAGTCGGCGGGCGGCAGGTCCTGCCAGGCGGCGAGGTCCTTCTGTGAGAAGACCGGCAGGTCGGTGTCCGGACAGGCGATGCCCTCGCCCCGCAGAATGGCCGCGGGGGCGAGGTGGTCGATGATGCCCATGACCTCACGCTCAGTGAGTTGCGAGGAGGTGGAGACCGGTACGATGCCCGCCGCGATGGCCCCGAGGTAGGCGATGGGGAACTCCACGTCGTTGCCGAGCCGCATCAGCACGATGTCCCCGGGGGCCAGGCCCGCGTTCAGCAGCCCGGTGGCCGTGCCGCGCACCGCCGCAATGAGCTTGCCATAGGACCAGCGCCGCGCGCCGGTTGGCTTGACCACCGAAAGCGCGATCTTGTCGGGCGCCGCGGCACCTGCGGAGAGCACGTGCGCGGCGAGGTTGAAGGGCGCGGGGCAGGGGGCGAAGCCCCCGTCATCATGAAGCGACAGCATGGGTCCGGATTAGGCACCGGCGGGCGCGCTTGCAAGGCCGGGGGCGCGGGCCTATAGCAGGTCGCCATGACGCGCGACCCCAAATCCCTCATCCGCATTGCCCGCGAGAACGGTGACGATCACGGCGCCGAGCCGCTGGACCTGGGCCAGCGCGTGCGCGAGCTGCGCAAGGAAAAGGACTGGACGCTGGAGCAGGCCGCCAAGCAGGCGGGGCTCGCGCGATCAACGCTGTCGAAGATCGAGAACGGGCAGATGTCGCCCACCTATGACGCGCTGCGCAAGCTGGCCGTGGGTCTTCAGATCACGATCCCGCAGCTGTTCACTCCGCCACGCGCCGACAAGGTCAACGGTCGGATGGCGGTCACGCGGTCGGGCGAGGGCAACCACCACGCCACCACGACCTATGAACACGACCTGCTGGCCGAGACGCTGACCCGCAAGAAGATGCTGCCCTACCGGGCGCGGGTCCGGGCGCGCAGCATGGACGAATTCGACGGCTGGGTGCGCCACGACGGCGAGGAATTCCTCTACGTGCTGACCGGCGTCGTGCGGCTTTACACCGAGTTCTACGAGCCGATCGAGATGCGTCGGGGCGACAGCGCCTATTACGACGCGACCATGGGGCACAACGTGGTCTCGGTCAGCGAGGACGACGCCACCATTCTCTGGGTGACGTCGCTCGGCTGAACGCTGCGATTGGCCTGCCTGGGCTCAGCGTTCCGGCAGCAGGCCCCGCGGGCTGAACCGCAACACCACCAGAAGCACCACGCCCATGGTCAGCAGCCGCACCTGTTGGACGCTGTCCATGAGATGCGCGCGGATGGCGCTGTCCTCGGCCAAGCCGGCAGTAATGAGGCCCATGGCGCCCTGTGCCATGGGTTCGACCTGAACCCAGAGAAACCAGATGATGAAGCCGCCAAGCACGGCGCCGAGATTGTTGCCCGACCCGCCGACGATCACCATGACCCAGATGAGGAAGGTGTAGCGCAACGGCTGGTAGGTGCCCGGCACGAGCTGGCCGTCGAGCGTCGTCATCATGGCGCCCGCGATCCCGCAGAGCGCGCTGCCGAGCACGAAGACCTGCAGGTGGCGCGCGGTCACATCCTTGCCCATGGCCCGGGCGGCGGTTTCGTTGTCGCGGATGGCGCGCATCATCCGGCCCCAGGGCGACTTGAGCGCAAGCTGCGCGAGGACCAGAAGGATCACGAGGATGACCGTGAAAATCACGGCATATCCGAGCTTTACATAAATTGTTGAAGCCGTGGTCGGGTCCATGCCGAAGCCTGCCGCCGCCTCGACAAAGCCGGGATCGTTCTGAAGGTCGATCTCGTAGGGCACTGGCCGGGGCAGGCCGGTCACGTTTTTCACGCCGCGCGCCATCCAGTCCTCGGCCTTGAGGATCGCGATGATGATCTCGGCGATGCCGAGCGTCGCGATGGCCAGGTAATCGGATCGCAGGCCGAGGGCGATCTTGCCGATGATCCAGGCCGCACCGGCGGCGAGCAGCCCGCCCACGGGCCAGCTCAGCATCACCGGCAGGCCAAGCCCGCCGAGGTAGCCGGTGGCGGCGGGGTCCACGTCCTCGACCGCCTGCACCGCCGGGTCGAGCAGCCAGCGGTAGACGAAGAAGCCCGCGATCAGGAATGCCGCCACGGCCCAGCCACGGTGCACGCGTTTCCAGAGCCAGGCCGCGCCTGCCACGACAAGCCCGCCGGTGACGAGCGCCAGCAGGATGCGCGGACCGCCTGCGGCCCAGGCCTCGGGCACCGGGTCGACCGAGGTCAGGACGACGGCCAGACCGCCAAGCGCCACAAAGCCCATGACGCCGACGTTGAAGAGCCCCGCGATGCCCCATTGCAGGTTCACGCCCAGCGCCATGACCGCGCTGACCAGCCCCATGTTCAGAATCAGCAACGCCGAGTTCCAACTTTGCACGAAGCCGGTGCCGAGGATCAGCACCGCGACGAGGGCAAACAGACCGAAGGTGCGCAGGGTCATACCGCTTTCCCCCTGAAAAGACCGGTGGGCCGGAACAGCAGCACGATCACGAGGATCACGAAGCTCACGGCGAACTTGTAGTCGGTGGAGAGGAGCTGCAGCAGCCCCTCGGGCTCCCATGCCTCTGGGACCATGTGCGCGACGACGCGCTTCCAGGCGTAGACGATGCCCACCTCGGAAAAGGCGATGATGAAGCCGCCCGCGATGGCGCCCAGCGGCGAGCCGAGACCGCCGACGATGGCAGAGGCGAAGATCGGCAGCAGCAGCTGGAAGTAGGTGAAGGGCTTGTAGCTCTTGTCGAGCCCATAGAGCACACCCGCGATGGTGGCGAGCGCGGCGACGATGAGCCATGTGACCATGACCACGCGCTCGGGGTTGATGCCCGAGAGCAGCGCCAGATCCTCGTTGTCGGAATAGGCGCGCATGGACTTGCCTGTGCGGGTGTAGGTCAGGAACCAGAAAAGCAGGGCCACGACGATGATGGCGGTCACCAGCGTGATCGCCTGCGTCGACTTGATGGCGAGCCCTTCCTCGAGCCCGGTCATCTGGCGGAAATCCATCGCACCGATCAGGAACCGCTCGCCATCGGCAAAGCGCTGGTCATCTGGGCCGAGCACGACGCGCGTGAGCCCGTTGTAGATGAACATCACCCCCATCGAGACGATGACGAGGATCACCGGCTTGGCCTTCTGCGCGCGGTAGAACCGGTAGACCACCCGGTCGGTCAGCAGCAGCAGCGCCGCCGCGCCCGCGATGCCGAAGGGAATGGCCAGCAGCGCTGTGGGCAGCGGCCCGAGCGAGATGCCCATGGACTGGAACCACCAGGTGAAGAGGATCGCCACCATTGTGCCGAAAGCCATGGTGTCGCCGTGGGCGAAGTTGGAAAAGCGCAGGATCCCGTAGATCAGCGTGACCCCCAGCGCGCCGAGCGCCAGCTGGCTGCCATAGGCGATGGCCGGGATCAGCACGAAATTCGACAGGGCCACGAAGGCGTTGAGAAAGTCCATTGTCACTCCGTATGACGCAGGGGCAGGGCCGCCGTGCTCATCCCCCCAGGAAACTGCGCCGGACCTCGGGGTTGGCGAGCAGGGCCGCCCCGGTGTCGGTATAGGCATTGCGACCCTGCACCAGCACGTAGCCGCGATCCGCGATCTCGAGCGCCTGGCGGGCGTTCTGTTCGACCATGAGGATCGGAATGCCGGTGCGGGCGATCTCGATGATGCGGTCGAAAAGCTCGTCCATGACGATTGGGCTGACCCCGGCAGTGGGCTCGTCCAGCATCAGGACCTTGGGCTTGGTCATGAGCGCACGGCCCACGGCCACCTGCTGTCGCTGGCCGCCCGAAAGCTCACCCGCAGGCTGGCGGCGCTTTTCCTTCAGGATCGGGAAAAGGTCGTAGACCTGCTGCATGGTCTGGCGGAAATCGTCGCGCCGGATGAAGGCGCCCATCTCGAGGTTCTCCTCCACCGTCATGGAGGTGAAGATGTTGTTGGTCTGGGGCACGAAGCCCATGCCCTTGCGCACGCGCGCCTGCGGGCTGAGCGCGGTGATGTCCTCGCCATCGAGCAGCACGGCGCCCTGCCGGATGTCCAGCATGCCGAAGACCGCCTTCATGGCGGTGGACTTGCCCGCGCCGTTGGGGCCGACGATGACGGCGATCTCGCCGCGTTCCACGGCGATTGTGCAGTCGTGCAGGATGTCGGCGCCACGCCCGTAGCCGCCGGTCATGGCGTGCCCTTCGAGAAAGGCGCCGCCTGCGCCGGGACGCGCGGTGCCGTCGGGGCGGGTGCCGTCGATTTCGCCCATGCCGTCGGGGTTGGCGATGGAGCGGTCGCGGTTGCCGCGGTCGCCGTAGGGATCGGAACTCATGCGATCCTCCCGGCCGGAACGACCTGTTTCTCCTCGCCGGAAATACC
>CAYNKL010000189.1:0-8053 GCA_964397775.1 uncultured Rhodobacterales bacterium
GGCATGGCTCGTGGAAAGTTCCTCGGCGCGCCCGGCTTTTCCGCTGACCACACGCGTCGAGGGGCTAGGCGTCGGGCGGCGCGTCCCGGCGCAACCAATCCATCGCGAACCCCACCGTGAAGCCGTGAAGCATGGTCGAAAGCAACACCGCGATCGCCACGATCGACCACAGCTCGGCCTGCTGTGCGATCTCGCCCTCGGAGGCGGCGTAGGCGAGGTAGTAGATCGATCCGATCCCGCGCACGCCGTAGACCGCGATGACCAGCCGCTCGTCGCGGGACACGCCCGTGCCCGCGAGACTGATCCAGCCCGCAAGCGGGCGGATCACCACGATGAGAAGCAGTGCGACCGCAACATGCGACCAGCTCAGATCCGCCAGAAGCACCGGCAGGACGCTTCCGAACGCGACCAGAAGAAGCGCCGTCAGCCCATGCTCGATGGCCTCCGAGAAATCGTGCAGCCGGCGGTGGAAGTCATGCTCCTTCTCGACCCGCCGCAGCGTGAAGCCCATGACGGCGACGGCGATGAAACCGTAGCCTTCGACAAGCTCGCTCGACCCGTAGCAGAGGAACACGCCGGCCAGCGCGATGACGCCGGAGCCCGTTTCAGCGAGGGCGGCCTTGCTGGGGAAGTTGAACAGCACGAGGCCCAGAACCCAGCCTCCGGCCCAGCCGACCACCCCGCCGACCACGATCTTGTAGACGACATCGATCCCGATCCACTCAAGCCCCCAGGCGGCCGGCGCCATGCCTTCGGCAGCCACGAACAGGGCGAGGTAGACGAACGGGAAGGCAAGGCCATCGTTCAGGCCCGCTTCGGTGGTGAGCGCGAAGCGCACCGGGCGCTCTCCGCCCTTGTGTGGTGGACCGACCTGAACGTCTGAGGCCAGCACCGGATCGGTGGGGGCCAGGACCGCGCCCAGCAGGATGGCGCTTGCAAGCGACAGCCCCGCGACGCCCGACCCGAGGAGCGCGACGGCGATGATGGTGAGCGGCATCGCGATCACCAGAAGCCGTGTCGCGGGCCGCCAGCGCCGCCACGTGCCGATTTCGTCGATCCGCATTCCGGCCCCGAAAAGCGCGACGATCACCGCCATTTCGCTGACATGCTCCCAGATCTTTGGCGCGCCGCCGGGATCCGGCAGCGGCTGCACGTCGGGAAGCAGCCAGGCGGCGATGCCACCGGCAATCAACATCAAGGGCGCCGCGACAGGCTCCCTCCGGGACACCAGCCGAGGCACCCAGTAGGACAGGATGATGACCAGCCCCAGACAGGCGAGCTGCAGGTGGTAGGTCTCGAAGGCGAAGAAGGACAGGAGTTGCTCGGAGATCATGTTGAACCGCGTTGGGTTTACCGGAGGCTGAGTGTCGTTAGTTACGCCGCCGTGTCTGCGGTTTCCAGAGCTGCGTGTGTCTTGACCTCAGTTCCTGAAAGCCCCGCGGTTTGGCGCAGGCCGGCTTCCCAGCATGACGCGGCAAAGGCGCTTCGCCTGACGAGCGCGGAAGCCCCCGGACGAGACGCGATGCAAGACAGCTCCGCGCGATCTCGACACCGCCCGAGCGCGGTCGTCTTGGCCGATCACAGGTGCAGGAGCAGACCAGAAAGGCGTCTTGCCGGAGCTGGTTCGCGCCGTAGGGGCCCTGTCTTGGCCCCTGACGGGTCTTCGGACGTTGAAAGACGCAAAGGCCCCCCCGCCCCATAGCGGACGCGAGGGTGCCGCTCGAAGATCATGTTGGACGCCGCGTGATCGGCATGAAGGATGGATTGTCGATCTGCGCGACGAACGCACACAGGTCGCGCGGCATGGTCTCTTGCCGATAGTGCAAGCGCGCCGACAGCCGCTGCCGCTTCGCACGCCCGGGCCGTAACAAGATACGGCGAGGGCCGATGCGCGGCGTTGCGATGTATCCTCCCAAGCGTCCTCATCACGCCGCCCGCAGGCCAACAATCCCTGAACAAGGCTGAGCCTGCCGAACAGACGCAGGCGCCCCCGCCAATCGCGATGTGATTTGCGGGAGCTGCCGGGTCACCCGGCGCGATACGCCTCCGGGATGACGAAGGTTTCATCGGCACGGTAGTAACCGCCGTCCTTCACCTCCTCGATCAGGACCATGGTGTGCGGGCGCGCCGCCTCGGAGAAATACTCGACCAGCATGTCGGTGACGCGGTGGCCGATCTCGGCCTTCTGCTCGGATGTCAGGCTGGCTTCGGGGGTCTTGATGTTCACGAATGGCATGGAATGCTGTCCTTCTTGCGGTGAGGTATGGGTCGAGAGGATGAGGGGGGCGCCGTCAGAACACGCCGCCATTGGCGCGGATCACCTGCCCGCTGATCCAGGCCGCCTGGTCGCCGGCCAGAAAGCGGACGACGCGGGCGATATCCTCCGGCGTGCCGAGGCGGCCAAAGGGGTTCATGTTCTCGATCCGGGCGACCAGCGCATCGCTCTTGCCCTTGAGAAAGAACTCCGTGCCGACCGGCCCGGGCGCGACGGCGTTGACGGTGATGCCTTTCGGCCCCAGCTCCTTGGCCAGCACGTGGGTCAGGGCCTCGATCCCCGCCTTGGTCGCGGCATAAAGGCCATAGCCCGGCTGATAGAGGCCCACCACCGAAGACGAGAGGCTGACGATCCGCCCGCCCTCGCCGATCCGGCGTGCCCCCTCGCGCATCAGTCGGGCCGGTGCCGCCAGGTTCAGCGCGACCTGCGCGTCGATTTGCGAATCCTCGACCTCCGCCAGCGGGGCCAGCTTCATCATCCCGGCATTGTTGACGAGGATGTCGACATGCCCGAGCGCCGCTTCGGCCTCATCAAAGAGCCGGGCGGCCGCCGTGGGATCGGACAGGTCGGCGTGGATTGCCACGGCGCGACCGCCGAGACCGGTGATTTCGGCAATCACGGCCTCTGCCGCGGCAGGACTGTTGGCGTAGTTCACCGCGACGGCCACACCGTCCGCCGCAAGCTGACGCGCGATCTCGGCCCCGATGCCACGCGAGGCGCCGGTGACGATGGCGGTTCTATTGTCTTGGGTCATGGCTGCTTCCTTCTGTTACGAGCGACAGCTATGCCCCTGCACCGGACGAAACAATCGCCTGAAAATTGACATCAGAATTCATTCCTGACTAATTATTGGAATGGACAGACTGGATCGCCTTGAACTCTTTGCCCGCATTGTCGAAGGCGGCAGCTTCGCGCGGGCTGCGCGCGATCTGAACGTGGCGCGCTCCACCGCGACCAACGCCATCAACCTTCTGGAGCGAGAAACCGGGGTGCGCCTCCTGGCCCGCACCACCCGGCACGTCGCAGCCACGCCGGAAGGCGAAGAGTTCTACCGCAGGGCGCGCGATATCCTTGCCGAGGTCGAGGAGACCTTCGCCACCTTCGGCGCTGCAAGCCCGACGGGCCACCTGCGCATCGACGCGCCCGGGTTGCTGACACGCACCTTCCTCGTCCCCCGACTGCCCGACTTTCTGGCGCAGCACCCGGGGCTCACTGTCGCGTTCTCGCAAAGCGACCGGTTCGCGAACATCGTGCAGGATGGTGTGGATTGCGCCTTGCGCGCGGGACATCTCGACGACAGCAGCCTCAGACGGCGGAAGCTGGGCGCATTGCCCGAGATCACCTGCGCCAGTCCGGCCTACCTCGAGCGGCACGGCGTTCCGCGTGATTTCGACGATCTGGAGGGGCACAGGATGGTGGGCTTTCAATCGTCCCGCACGGGCGATGTGATGCCGCTGGAATTCACCTGCGATGGCACGCTGCATTATCGTCGTGTCGCCTGCATCGTCTCCAGTGACAATTCCGACACGACGGCGGCCCTTGCGAAACAGGGCCTCGGCCTCATCCAGGCGCCGCAATACAGGTTCGCCGCCGACCTCGCATCCGGCGCTTTGGTCGAGGTGCTGCGTGATTTCCGTCCCGAGCCGACGCCACTCAACGCGATACATGCCGGCGATAGAGCCGTCTCGCGCCGCCTGGGGGTGTTTCTCGACTGGGTGAGCGCAGTCTTCACCGAGGAGACGCTGCAGGCCGAGTGACCGCCCGATGCACATCGTTTGAGGTCCAAAGGAGACCCCAAGCCTGCACTGCCCCTTTTGTTTCTGCTTCTAGCCGTCCTGTCCGGCGACGGGTTCGCCGACTTCGTTGGCGGCGCCACGGTGCTGGCCTTCATCACCGAGGATCACGCCCGCTTCCTCGCCGCCTTCATGTTCGAGAGCGAACAGCAGATGGACGACGTGGTCGCCGAAAGCGGTATCCTTGAACAGGTGAACGCCGAGACTGAGACCTACGGTGTGACGATCCCGGGTTTCAACATGCGCGGCGGCCTGATGGGCATCTTCACCACCGACATTCCGGTCACCAGGATGTCCGACCTGGAAGGCGTCCGCCTGCGGGCCCAGAACGGCGAACAAATCAAGTTCTTCGAAAGCTGGGGCGCCAAGGGCACCGTGGTCAGCTTTGCCGACGTGCCGAACGCGCTGCAAACCGGCGTGGCGCAGGGCTACTTCAACCCGCCGTCCTCGGCCATCAAGGCCCGTCACACCGACATCCTCAAGAATTTCGTGCCGCTCGACGCGATGCCGGTGGCAGCGTGATCATGCTGTCATCCGACTGGTATGCCAGCCTGAGCGAGGAAGAACAGGGCTGGGTCGATGAGGCCGTCGAAGACGTCCTGGCCGCCAACCGCAGCTGGTCTGCCAGCTACGGCGCCGACCTGATCAACGAGCTGGGCAACCTCGGCGTCACCGTCACCGAGCTTGAGCCGGGCGAGCGGGACAAGTTCGTCGACGCCACCAAGGCCGTCTGGGACGAAGCCGCCGACCCCGCCATCGTCGACGAGCTGGAAGGGTTCCTGGACTGACCGCCGGAGGCGCCTCTCCGGGCGCGTGGGACCTCACGCGCCCGGTGCGTCGCTTGCGGGCCGACGCTCCCCGCCCCTGGCGGAGGACGAAGACACATGACGCCAAGGCCGGGCACACGAAGACAGGTCACGCCGCCGGGCGCGTCAAGGTCCCGGCCTCCATTCGCGCCGCGCGCGCGTCACCGAAAGGACCTATCATGCTGACCACAACCTCTCGCAAGCTGAACGGCTTCAGCCGTGGGCTCAACAGCGTGGTGCTGGGCTGCGGCTGCGCCTTCCTCGTCGCCATGGTTGTGCTGATCTGCCTGCAGGTCGTGGCACGCCACGGCTTTGCCTCGCCCCCTGCCTGGACCGAGGAACGCGCGCGCTACGCCATGGTCTGAGTCGGCCTTCTGGGTGCAAGCGCATCCTATTACGAACGCTTCGACCCGGCCCTGGTCAAGTTCCCCGCCGGTGCACCGCGCTGGCTGAAGCTGGCCACTGCCGCGGTGCGCGCCGCGGCGCTGCTGCTCTTCCTCCTGCCGATCCTGTGGTACTGCATCTTCGGGCCGGGAATGAATCCCACGCGCGGCTTCCTGAACCGCAACTTGACCATGATGGCGGAAACCGTGTCGCTGCCGATGATATGGGTGGCCATCGCCGTGCCCGTCTT
Source organism: uncultured Rhodobacterales bacterium (assembly GCA_964397775.1). GTDB lineage: Bacteria > Pseudomonadota > Alphaproteobacteria > Rhodobacterales > Rhodobacteraceae > Allosediminivita. The sequence continues at coordinate 5,509 of CAYNKL010000189.1, forward strand.
CATCGTGATGACCTTCCTGCATGGTCTCGCCCGCCCCTTCGCGACCCTGACCGGCACCCCCGAAACCGACGCAGACCTCACGACTGACTGACCTGCCCCCTGCTGGACCCTCATTCATCGCGAGAGGCTGCAGGTTGGTGCTCTGCTCCCCAACCTGGGACCGCCGGAATCTGGATTTTCCGGCAGCTTCACGATGACGGGCCGGTGACGCCATCGGGATAATGCATGTCAATCGGGACGTTGTATCCGATCGCGCTATGGGGTCTGTCTTCGTTGTAGTGTCTACGCCAACCTTCCAACTTTTCCCGGGCGTCGGCAAGGCTCATGAAGCAGTGAGCGTTCAGGCATTCCGCCCGGAGCTTCGAATTGAACGCCTCGATGAAGGCGTTGTCCGTCGGTTTTCCGGGCCGTGAGAAGTCCAGCGTGACGTCGTTGGCATAGGCCCAGAGATCGAGATCTCGAGAGATAAATTCGCTGCCATTATCGACGCGAATGGTCTTCGGGTAGCTGACCTGGGCGCAGACCTTCTCCAGCGTCTGCACAACGTCCTCGCCGCGGTAAGCGAAGCGTGGATCGACTGCGGGACAGAACCGAGAATGGGTGTCGACGATTCTCAGAATGCGGAGCTTCTTGCTGACCTGCTCCCCTGAAAAGTCCGCGGTTTGGCCTGCTGCCGGTTTCGTGGACACGAAGATAAGATCGTGACCAAGGAACTGGAGAGTGGAAATGAAGAGACGGAAGTTCAGCCGCGAGTTCAAGATCGAGGCGGTAAAGCTGGTGAGCGAGCGGGGCGTGTCGGTCTCTCAAGCTTGCCGGGATCTTGAGCTGGCAGAGAGTGTGCTGCGGCGTTGGATGCGTGAGGCGACGGTGGCGCCTGCCACTGCGTTCCCCGGCAACGGTCATCAACGCCCAGACCTGGCCGAGATCGCGGCCCTGAAGAAAGAGGTCGCGCCGAACCTCGGGCACCACGCATGAGATGAGAAGACCGCCGCCCCTCGGGGCGACGGCCGGTTGGCGGCGGACCAAAGATCAAGAGGCGAGCATACCGTGCGGGTCGAGAACGAATTTCTTCGCGACACCGCTATCAAAGCTCTTGTAGCCCTCTGCGGCCTCATCCAGCGGCATGATCGTCGCGTTGACGATGTCCGCGATCGGCAGGCGGTCGTGCAGAATGGCCTGCATGAGCTGGCGGTTGTATTTCAGCACCGGCGTTTGGCCGGTGTGGAAACTCTGCGCCTTGGCCCAGCCAAGCCCAAACCGCATCGACAGGTTGCCGGATTTCGCCGCGTCATCCACCGCGCCGGGATCCTCGGTCACATACAGTCCGGGAATGCCGATGCCGCCCGCCACGCGGGTGATCTCCATCATCTGGTTCAACACGATCGCCGGCTGCTCTCCGCCCGAATGACCGCGCGCCTCGAAGCCGACCGCGTCGACCGCCGCGTCAACCTCGGGAGAGCCGGTGATCTCCGCGATCATCTCCGGCAGGTTGTCCCCCTTGGAGAGGTCGACCGGGGTGAAGCCAACCTTGGCCGCGTGGTCGAGACGCTCCTTGTTGAAGTCACCGATCATCACCACCGCGGCGCCGAGGATCCGCGCCGAGGCTGCCGCGGCAAGGCCCACCGGCCCCGCGCCGGCAATATAGACGATCGAGCCGACGCCGACACCGGCCTGCAGCGCCCCGTGAAAACCGGTGGGCAGAATATCCGACAGCATGGTCAGGTCGCGTATCTTCGCCAGCGCCTGGTCCCGGTCCGGGAACTTCAGCAGGTTGAAGTCTGCATAGGGCTCGGTGACATAGCGGGCCTGGCCACCGATCCAGCCGCCCATGTCGACATAGCCATAGGCGCCGCCCGCGCGTTCCGGGTTCACCGTCAGGCAGACACCCGTGTCGCCCTCGCGGCAGCACCGGCAGCGGCCGCAGGCCACGTTGAACGGCACAGAGACGACATCCCCGACCGTCAGCATCTCGACATCGGCGCCGATCTCGATCACCTCCCCCGTGATCTCGTGGCCGAGGACGAGGCCCGGCTCGGCGGTCGTGCGTCCGCGCACCATGTGCTGGTCGGAGCCGCAGATGTTGGTCGAAATGACCTTCAGGATGACCGCGTGCTCAAGCTTGCGCCCATCCGGGGCCTGAAGTTTCGGATCGTCGATTTTCTGAACCTCGACAGCCCCCGGGCCAGTGTAAACAACCCCGATATTGCTCATGTGCGTCTCCTCCATAGATCTTGCACAGGCGAGGCTCCGCATTTCGGCACACCAAGGGATGCAGAGCCTCATTCTCGGGATGCTATCTCTTGAGAGATGGATCACATGACAAAGAGCGACATCGCCGCGAGCGCGCGCGACAGATTGATTTTTCGTGACGTGCCGGGCAAGGGCGGCCACCGATGCCGGGCACACCCGCTGCCGTAACCCGCCCTCCCAAGCCGGGCATGGCGTCAGCCGGCGGCGCGACCGGCGCAGCACGTCAGAAACGCGCCTTTGTCGAACACCGAGCGAAAGCGACGCGAAACCACGGTTTTCTGGGTTGCGAGAGCGT
>CAYNKL010000190.1:0-8036 GCA_964397775.1 uncultured Rhodobacterales bacterium
CATGAAGGTGCCGATCATGAAGAACGCCGCCCGGTCGCCCGTCTCCGATCCGTCGGATAGCACGGCGTAGAAATAGACGGGGATGCCGACCACGAACCAGACATCGCGGGCGCCAAACAGAAAGACACGTGCCGCGGACAGCCAGTTGATGTTGGGCTCCTTCGAGAAGACCTCGCGGAAGCGCGCGCCACGCTTGCCCGCGGGCAATCCCGGCGGCATCCGGAACCACAGAACGACGAGCACCACGGCGAGCACCGCGGCCATGCCAAGCACGGCGGCAGTAAACCCTGCAAGGGCGAGCAATCCCGCGCCAAGCAGAAAGCCCAGGCCCTTCACCGCGTTCTTCGACCCGGTCAGCAGCGCCACCCAGCGGAACAGCCCGCCGCCTGTCGTCGGCGCCAGCAGCTTGACCGCCGACTTGGCCGACATCTTTGACAGATCCTTGGCCACGCCCGAAATGCCCTGCACGAGCATCACGAAGATCACCGAAACGGAGACCGCCCACCCCGGGTCCAGCTGCGCCAGCGCCATGAGGGCCAGAACCTGCAAGCCAAGCCCTGCGTAGAGCGTCGAGGTCAGGCCGAACCGCGCCGCGATCCAGCCCGCGCAGAGGTTCGTGACCACGCCTGCAAGCTCGTAGAAGATGAACAGATAAGCCAGCTGGACCGGACTGAAGCCCAGCGTATGAAAGTGCAGCAGCACCAGCATCCGCAGGGCCCCGTCCGTGAGCATGAAGCCCCAGTAGGCCGCGGTGACGGCGACATAGGCCGCAAGCCCGCCCTGACGGGCGGTGTTTTCGGCATGGCTCATGGCAGGGCGGCCTTCCTTGTCGATGCGTAGGGGGCGGCGGTCACAGGTGCGCTCCGACCATCCGCGCGACATCCCAGAGCCGATGGGCATAGCCCCACTCGTTGTCGTACCAGGCAAAGATCTTCACCTGCGTCCCGTCGACGACCATGGTCGAGGGGCCGTCGATGATCGCGCTGCGCGGATCGTTCACGTAGTCGGCGGACACCAATGGCCGATCCTCGTAGCCGAGTATCCCCTCGAGCGGGCCCGATGCGGCCTCGGCCAGCAGTCCGTTGACCTCTTCGACCGAAGTCGGACGCTCCACCTCGAACACGCAATCTGTCAGCGACGCGTTGAGCAGCGGGACACGGACCGCGTGACCGTTCAGCCGGCCCTTAAGCTCGGGATAGATCATCGTGATCGCGGTCGCGCTGCCCGTCGTGGTGGGTATCAGCGAATTCAGCGCCGACCGTGCGCGACGCAGGTCCTTGGCGGGACGGTCCACGATGGTCTGCGTATTCGTGACGTCATGGATCGTCGTGATGGTTCCGTGCCGGATGCCAAGGCTTTCATGCACGACCTTCACGACCGGGGCGAGGCAGTTCGTCGTGCAACTTGCCGCCGTGACGATGTCATGCGTGGCCGGGTCGTAGGTGTCGTGATTGACCCCGTAGACGATATTCGCCGCCCCGCCCTCCTTGACCGGGGCAGAGACGACGACCTTCTTCACGCCGCGCTCGAAGTAGGGGGCGATGCGGTCGGCCGTCTTGAAATATCCGGTCGCGTCGATGACGACATCGACGTCGTCGAGCGGCAGATCCTCAAGCGACCTGGATGTGTGCAGGGTGATGCGTTTCCCGTCGAAGGTGACTGCATCCGCGTCATGGCCGATTTCAGCGTCCCATCGTCCGTGCACGCTGTCGAATTTCAGAAGATGCGCGTGCATCGCGGCGTCGCCCGTCGCGTCGTTGAGAAAGGCGATCTCGGCGCCCTGCTCGAGCATCGGCCGCAGGAGCAGCTTGCCGATACGTCCGAGCCCATTGACCGCAAACCTCGTCATGCCGACCTCGCTTCGAGCGCGATGTCGTCCACGCGCGCCTGAAGGGCTGAGCGCCCCAAGCTCTCGAGCGGCAGGGAGGCGAGTTGGTCGATTCTCGATGCGAGCTCATCATAGACCGCCTGATAGGCTGCGGAAATCTCCTCCTCCGAACCTTCTGCAGCCGCGGGATCCGGCAGGCCCCAGTGGCTTGTTACCGGCTGGCCGGGCCAGGTCGGGCAATCCTCGTTGGCAGCGTGGTCACAAAGCGTGAAGGCAAGATCGATCCGGGGCGCCTCGACGGAACGCAGGAATTCAGGCGATTTCGAGGAAAGCCCGCTCACATCGTGGCCCTTCTCGCGAAGCAGGCGGAGCGCGCGCGGATCAACCTCTCCACGCGGCATCGTCCCGGCGGAGTAGACCGAGAAACGGTCCCCTGCCCGCTCTCGCAGAAGACACTCTGCCATGATCGAGCGGCAGGAGTTTCCGCTGCACAGGAACAGCACGTTGCGGGTTCCACCGCCGGCGTCGCTTTCCCCGACTTCGGGCAGAAGCGAAGCACAGAACTCCGGGCGCCCACGACAGCACTCTCCGGCCAGATACGTGATCAGGGCGCCAGCGCCCTTGATGTCTGCGCCGTAACGCAACGACGTCCCGAGCCTTTCCTGAGTGATGAGACCTGCGCCACGAAGCTGCGCTAGAGCTGCCGACAGCGAAGAGGCCGGCAACGACAGGGCTTCGGCGATTTCGCCAGCCGGAACTGCATCCGGGTAGCGACGCATCAACAGACGAAACACAGCGAGCCGACGCGGATGCGCGAGAGCGGAGAGCTGTTCGAATGATTCCTTTTCCATATTTCCTAATTACCGGAATTACGGAAAATAGCTAGGCATAATGTCTCGGGGCCTGTACCGCAAAGGGGCCCGCGAACGGGCCCCTTTGGTCGCGTCATGATCGAGAGGAGTCGCGTCCCATTGATCTGGATTCACGCATACTGAACTCTCTCGGTTTGTCGTCGGCCCGTCTCTTGGTGGAGAGAGCAACAATGAGGCCGGCGACCACGACCAGGCAACCAAGCCCGATCATGAAGACATCCGTCGACATGTTCCCTCCATTGGTCTGTATTGGAAAGCTAAACGCCCGGAACGGTGGCGGGTTCCGGAACGGCACGGCGCTCGGCGGGGTTATGATCACATGGTATATACCCGGGGAGAGTACCCATGCTGATAAGTCTGAATGACGCCCTGAAATGGCATGTCTCGGTCGAGGATGACCGGTTCCGCCTATCGGATTTCCTGCTCGACCCCGATACGCATCGCCCCGTCTACATGATCCTCGATCTGGGCGGCTGGTTCGAGACAGACCACGCGCTCGTGGCGGTTTCCCTCATGCAGCATCCAGATCCGGACAGCGGTGTGCTTCCGCTCGCCATTCGCGCTGACGAACTGCGGCAAGCGCCGCACTGGCGCGAGGGAAAGGGCGGGCTGTCGAGCCTGCTGACCTCTCTGCCACCCCTTGTTGTCGGGCCTTTCGGGGCCACGCATGCCCCGCTCGCCATGGCCGTCGAAGGCATGGATGAAACATCGCAGGACGACGTGGACGGAGATCCCGCCGCGCAGGACGCACTGACGCGATACGAGCGGTTCACGGATTGGCGCGACAAACCCGTCTTTGCCCGTGACGGAGAGGTCGGCCGCTTGTCGGATATCCTGCACGATATCGAAAGCGGGGAAATCTCACACTTCGTCGTCGAAACCGGCCATGAAGAAAGCGGACAGGTTCTCGCCATTCCGGCAGCCCTGCTTCGGCATCACGCCGAAACCGAAAAGGGCGGCCATATCGTGCTGAACACCGGGATCGACGCCATCCGGACCGCACCGCGCGTCGGAGAGAACGAGAAGCTGACCGGCAGTTGGCAACCCGCCCTGAAGCGTCACTTCGCGCTGGCAACCTGAGGCGCGAAGTCGGAGTCTGCCGCTTCCTCGGCGGCGCCGAGCTGTGCCGCCCGCGCCATTCTCGCCCGGGCGGCGGCAACAAGCGACTTGAAGAGACGCCGGTGCGCCGGGCGGTAGAACAGGTGTTCGGGGTGCCATTGCACGCCGATTGCAAAAGGATCACGCGTGCGTTCGATTGCCTGCACCATCCCCGAAGGATCGCGACCGGCGACGCGAATATCCTGACCCACTTTGTCGACCGCCTGACTGTGCAGCGCGTTCACATAGAGACATTGCTTGCGGATGGTCCGCGCGACGAGCGAGCCCTTCTCGAGATTGACCCGTTTGCGAGGAAGAATGGTCTTGATGTTGCGCACGCCGTAGACGTCGTAGGCATCTTCGAAGAGTGTCCCACCGAGCACGATGTTGAGCATCTGCGCGCCGCGGCAGATCCCGAGCACAGGGATGCCTCTCTCGAAGGCCGCTTCAAGAACAGCCTTTTCCATGGCGTCGCGCGCCGGATCGAGCCGCACGCCCACCCTCAGCTCGCCGCCATAGAGCGTCGGAGCGATGTCGTCACCGCCACCGATGACGATGCCATCGACCTCGTCCAGCCGAACGTCGGCCATCGCTTTCCATTTCTTGGCGCGTCCGCCCGCAAGACGCACAGAGAGCGCCATCAGCGGAAAGATGCGCCACCCGGAACGACGCGAGACTGTTACGCCGATCACCGGGCGCATAGCACGCTGCCGTCCATCAGAAGTTCGCGACTGCGCTCGGCCCAGTCGCCACGAACCGTGGTCAGCGAGGCACGGTGCTCAAGCCATGCGCGCTTGAGCCGGTTCAGAAGAAGCGGATCGTTCGCGACCCGCTCCACAAGAACCCAGCGGTTCCATTCAAGCGCAAGGCTCCAGTCCGGCTCGTCGATACGACAATCGGGCAGCCTGAAATGGTATGTCGGCCTCGGCGAGATCGAGGTCATGTCGATCGATCGCGACACCCTCTGCCGGTCGAGATGCGCAAAGAGGCAAAGCATGTCGAGCGCGTAGTTCCGCGAGGGCGCGAGCTTGAGATAGACATCGATGAGATCTTCGAGAGACGTCAGCCCGCCCCGCGCCAGCGCGTCCACCAGATTGCGGGGATAGGGATCGACAAAGGGTAGCGCGCGGCGTGCCAGATCGATCCCCGCGATGTGGCGAAGGTGATCCTCAAGCAATGCAAAGGCCGTCACGACCGGAAGGATGTCGGACAGATCAGATCCGGTGACTTCGGGATTGAAGTGCACCCCGAACCCCAGGAAGACCCCGGCCGCGGTTCCGGTCGCCCCTTCCGCGGCCAGCCGGTCAAGCGCTTCGTCGAACTCGGCGATCTGGTCGGGCAGGATCGGTTCGGTGACGATCTCCACCGGAACCACGTTTCGCGCAACCTCCCGGAGCACCTGCGCAAGGCGTCGGTTGTCATCATCGTCGAGGTAGCGGCTGTCCAGGTAGACCTGCAAATCGCCAAGGCGCGATCCTTTGACCTTCCAGCCCTTGCCGTGGACCTTCTCGGCCTCCCCGCCGAGCGTCTCGCAGAGGATCTCGGTGACCCGGCTCTCATCCAGCGCGCCGAGTTCGATTTCGACGCCGACGCGCCGTGGCGCCCCCTCCGTGTTGGTCGGGGTGGGCAATGCGGCGAGTTCCGATGTCATGCAGCGTCTTCCATGTAGTCGCGGGACACGGAAAAACTCATGCTGAGCCGATAGCAGTTCCCTTCGGTGCCGTGGTGCAGGTTCGCACCCAGCTGCATCGCGAAGGCCCGGATAAGTCGGTGGCCAAGACCCGCCGCTGCCGCCGTATCCTCGGCGTCGCCGTCCCGTGGCTTCACGCTGTTGAGAACCTCGAGCTTGGCGCGGTCAGGACCTTCTGTCCCGAAACGCATGATCACCCAAGACCGACCGGTCTCATCCGGTTCGACGTGCTTCAGAGCGTTGGTCATGGCTTCGGCGGCAAGCAGCGAAAGCGGGACCACCTGATCGGGCAGCATCTCGACCGGTTCGATCTCGTCGGTGATGGAAACCGCCCTGCCCTCGCTCATCTGTCCGATCTGTCCGGTCAGATCGGACAGCAGCGCACCGGCATCGAGGCGGCCAAGGTTCTCGGTCTCGTAAAGCGACCGGTGAACGGTGGCGAGACTGCGCACCCGCTCCTGCAGGCCCTGCACGACCGCCTTGGTCTCGGACGAGGACGAGCCGCGGATCTGCATGTTCATGATCGAACTGATGAGCTGCAGGTTGTTCTTCACCCGGTGATGCACTTCGCGCAGAAGGATCGTCTTCTCGCGCAGCGCGTTTTCTTGGGCCGCCTCGTCCCGCAGGATCCCGTGGGCCATGTCGAGGAAATCCTGCTCCATCTCCTGAAGTTCATCCGGAAGTCCGGCGGTCAGCGAGGCACGGGGCAAAAGCCGCGAGCGCGCAAAGAGCCGCATCCGGCGGCCAAGCTGGCGGATCGGCCGGATCACCATTCGGTTCACGGCGAGAAAGGCCACGACGACGCTCGCGCCCCACATCAGGAACGGCAGGGTTCCCGCAAGGCGGTTCGGCGAAAACGCCGCGACGCGTCCCGAGTCCTCGGGCCAGATGCTGAGCGCATAGACCATGTCGGGGACAAGCGGCGTGACCACGTAGATCCGGCGCACGCCCTCGTGGTCGGTTGCGGCAAAGCTGTGCGGCGGGCCTCCCACGAGGCTCTGAAGGCCGAGAGTGTCCGGAAGACGCGGGTAGATCCGCTCGATCTCGGCGCGTGCCGAGAGCGGATCGCCCTGCGCATTGAACGTCATCAGGTTGACGTTGCCCGGCAGGCTCGCCTGGCTGCTGCCGGCGAGAAGAGACGAGGGCACCGAGAGCGTCAGGTAACCCGAAAACACGCCGTCCTGAGTCAGCGGCTCGGAGACGACCAGAACCGACTCCCCACTGAAGGGCCCATAGGGGTTCAGCGTGACGCGCGGTCGGGGCTCTTCGACCCAGCCTGCAATCCGCCCCGGATCCGGCAACGGGCCCACAACGCCGTTCGAGGCGCATTCGATCTCACTGTTGAGGCCGATCACGCTGCTGAAACTGTAGGTCTCGCTCGACTCGACGAAGGTGCTGAGGATCTGGCTGCAGGCTCCCGCGATGTCACGATCAGCCTCGATCGCCGCCGCCAGCGCCTGAGCGGCACCGAAGGCGCGCAGGATGGCCTCGCGTTCCCCCGATGCCGCGGCCTCGGTCAATGCCGAAAGAGAAAGTTCGGAGCGCGCACGGCTTTCCTCGTTCAGCTTGGCAGTCTGAACGTAGGCAACGCCGCCGATCGGAAGTAGCGCGAGCGACAGGAACAAAATGATCCTCGCCGCCAGACCGGACGGCGTCAGGGCAGGCCCCGGCGCTCCGATCATCAGAGGGCGCCTCCCGACTTGCGGCTTGCTACAACGGCCATCGTCGCGCTGTCGGTGAGCTCGAGCGCCTCATTCTCTTCGAGCCTCATGAGCTCGATCAGGCGGCTGCGCGCGCGATTGACGCGGCTCTTTATCGTACCGACCGCGACGCCACAGGTGGCGGCCGCTTCTTCGTAGGAGAACCCTTGGGCGCCGACGAGCATGAGCGCCTCGCGCTGTTCGACATTGAGCTGCTCAAAGGCCTGACGGAAGTCGGCGAGCTGCAGGCGCCCGTCGTGCGCGGGTTTCTCGGACAGAGAGTCTGTCATGATGCCGTCGACGTCGGCGACCTCGCGTCCCGCGCGGCGACGGTTGGAATAATAGGTGTTCCGAAGGATGGTGAACAACCAGGCGCGCATGTTGGTGCCCGGCTCGAAAGTGTGAATCTTGGTCCATGCCTTCACGAGCGTGTCCTGCACCATGTCGTCAGCCAGTGCCCCATTGCGGGTCAAGCTGAGCGCGAAGGCGCGAAGAGCCGGCAGGTGCTGAACGAACTCGTCTCGGGGATCAGCGAACTTCTTCTTGCCAGGATCTTTGTTGGAAGCCTTGTCGGCGGCGTCGCTCATTTTGCCTCACCGCTGTTGTCATCGCCTTGGGTGGAGTCATCCTGCTCCTTGAGTTGCGACAGCAACTCCATGAATCGATCCGGCACGTCGTCATCGATCATGTCGCGATAAACCCGCTTGAGATTCTCGTCGATCACCTGTTCTGCCTTAGCCTTTCCGTTCTCGCGACCCATCGTTTCTTTCGACCCTTTATGGTTGTCTCTGCTTGCCCTCGACAGCGTTTATCACCAAAACCCGAGGAACAAACTTGTGTGTTGAACG
>CAYNKL010000191.1:0-4465 GCA_964397775.1 uncultured Rhodobacterales bacterium
GCTGCGTATCCAGATGCGCGAGGAAATCGCGGACCTGCACCGGCGCACCGGCATCACCTTCATCTACGTCACCCACGACCAGACGGAAGCCATGGCCATGTCCGACCGGATCGCGGTGATGGAAGGCGGCGAGGTGTGCCAGTGCGCCGCCCCGCACGAGATCTACAACCGCCCGGAGCGTCTGAGCGTGGCACGGTTCGTTGGCTCCGTTGCGATCAACGAGATCCCGGTCGAGCTGCGCGATGGGGCGCTGTCTGCGGGCGAAACGCCCTTGGGCATCGCGGCGCAAGGCGCAGGCGACGGCCCTGCCACGCTGGCATTGCGTCCCGAGGCGTTGCGCCCCGTGTCTTCTGCGCAGGCCGCAATGCGGCTGCCCGTGGCACAGGTGGAATTCACCGGCTCCGAGGTGATGATCCGCTGTGACGGCAGATCGTTTGGCACCGACTGGATCCGGGTGCAGCTGCGCGGCGACGAATTCGCGGCCCTGACAGAGGGCGGCAGGGTCGGAGAGGTCTTGTCGCTCAGCCTGCAGCTTGATCGTGCGATGCTGTTCGATGGCGAAGGCCAGCGTATGGCCTGTGCGATGACGGCAACCACCGCGGCAGAACGGAGGGCAGGCGATGACATCCCTGCCTGATGCCGCGATGGAGCGGACTGTCCCGGCCGCGCGGCGCGCACGGCGCCCGATGAGCTATGCCGGTTTTGCCTATGCCTTCTCCGCGCCCGCCTTCCTTCTCCTGCTGGCGACCGTCGTCGTGCCGGTGCTGATGGTCGGATGGGTCAGCCTGACGGATTACCGTCTTGGCGGGCTGTCGATGGACGTCATCGGGCTGGACAACTACGCGCGGCTTCTGAACGATCCGTTCTTCTGGGGCGCGCTGAAAAACAGCGCGGTCTACACCGCGCTCGTCGTGCCGGCCTCGGTCTTCGGCGCGCTGCTTCTGGCGACCTTGCTGAACAGCCGCCGCCGCTCGCGCCGGTTCTACGAGATCATCTATTTCCTGCCCGTGGCCAGCACCCTCACCGCGATGTCGATCGTGTGGAGCTATCTTCTGAACGGAGACATCGGTCCCTTGGCAGACCTGATGGGGGCCCTCGGGCTGCCGCGGCTGAATTTCTTCGCCGACGGCGACCTCGCCCTGATCGGACTTGCAATCATCGGCATCTGGCGGCTGATCGGCTTCAACCTGATCCTCTTTCTCGCCGGCTTCACGGTGATCCCGAAGGAGCTTGACGAGGCCGCCTCACTGGACGGGATCGACGGGCTCTGGGACCGGATGCGCTATGTCATCTGGCCGCTTCTGGCGCCGACCACGCTGGTGGTGCTGATCCTGAGCTGCATCCAGGCGTTCCAGGTCTTCGACACCGTCGCGGTGCTCACCAACGGCGGACCCTACGGTGCGACCGAGATGCTGCTCTACAAGATCAACACTGACACGTTCGAAGGTCTAAAGGCGGGATACGGCAGCGCGCTGACGGTCGTCTATCTTATTCTGATCGGCCTCTTTTCCGCCGCGCAGGTGATCTACTCGAACCGGAGGACGAAGCATTGAAACCGAACTCCGCCCGCGCGCAGATCCGGCGCGCCGGGTCCCATGCCGTTCTGATGTTCGGCGCCGCGATCATCTTCTATCCGTTCCTGTGGATGTGGCGTGCCTCGCTGCAAAGCACGGGCGCCATCTTCGGCGCGATGGAGAACGCGCCGCCGCTCTGGGTCTCCGCTGCCGAGAATTATGGCAGGGCCCTGTTCGACACCCCCGTCCTGCACTTCATGCTGAACGGCGTGCTGATGACGGGGGCGATCCTCGCGGCCCAGATCCTGACCACGGTCACCTGTGCCTTCGCGCTGGCAAAGTACGATTTCCGCGGGCGCAACGTCTTGTTCGGGATCGTTCTTCTGACCCTGGCCGTGCCGGCGCAGGCGACGGCGCTGCCGGTGTTCCTGGGGCTTGCGCAGATGAACCTGCTGGACACCTTCTTTGCCATGATCGCACCCTACCTGACCTCGGGTTTCGCGATCTTCCTGTTTCACCAGTTCATCCGGGGCTTTCCCGATGAAATCCTTCTGGCCGCGCGGCTGGACGGGATGACCGAGGGGGAGATTGCCCTGCGGATCATCGTCCCGTCGATGCTGCCCGCCATTGCCGCCTTCGCCGTCTTCTCGGTCACGTTCCACTGGAACGATCTCTACTGGCCGATGATCGCGATCCGCTCCATCGATCTGGCCCCTCCGACACTTGGACTTCTGTTCTTCCGGAGCCAGGCCGGTGGTGACGCGTTCGGTCCCCTGATGGCCTGCGCGACCCTTGTCACCGCACCTCTCATCCTTGTCTTCCTCGCCGCGCAACGGCGGTTCGTTCAGGGCGTGACGATGACCGGTGTCAAATAAGAGAACCTGCCCAGTGGCCGCTGGGCAGGTTCAAAAGCCAAGACTTGTCGACAAAGGACAGACAATGAAACCGATGCACTATCTTGCCGCGACGACGGCCCTGACTTGTTCCATAAGCGCCCCGGCGCTGGCCCAGGACGACACGGTCACGCTGACCTTCTATCATTCGCACCTGGCCTATATGGAGCCGATCCTCGAGGGCTTCATGGAGAGCCACCCCAACATCGTCATCGACCAGCAGGCCCCGGCGGAAAACTACAATGCCGGAGACCAAAGCGTCATTCGTGGCATCATGACCAACTCGGCGCCCGATGTCTACCTGCCGTCCTATGCGTCCATCCCCACCATCGCCGGAACGCTGGCCGAGCGTGGCCGGGACGTCTCGCTCGAGCCGCTCCTGGCAGAAGAGGGAGAGGACTGGGTCGAGGCAAACTACGCCGAGAGCGTTCTTGAACTGGGTCAGATCGACGGTGCGCAATACGCCATGCCCTTCAATGCCTCGCTGCCGCTGGTCTACGTGAACGCCGACCTGGTGGAACAGGCAGGCGGCGATATCGACGACTTCCCCACCACGTGGGACGGCATCATCGAGCTGGCCAACGACATCAATGCGCTTGGCGATGACGTGTCCGGCCTGACCTTCTCGGTCGGTGGCCTGAGCGGTGACTGGTACTGGCAGATGATGGTCCTGTCGGCGGGCGGCGAGATGCTCAACGAGGACATGACCGGTATCGGCTACGACAACGAGGCCGGCATGATGGCGCTGCAGGCGACGCAGGACATGGCCGTCAAGACCGACATGGAGATCTACGCGACGCCCACGCCGGGCCAGCAGAAGTTCTTTGCCGGCAAGCTGGGCATGGTCATCGAAAGCCCGTCCGAGCTCGTGGCGTATGAAAAGGCCATCGGTGACCGCTTCGACCTGAGCACCGAGCGCTTCCCGCTGATCGTCGAGGATGGCGGTCTGCCGGCCGGCGGCAACGCCCTGATGATCCTGACCGACGACGCGGAAAAGCGCGCCGCCGCATGGGAGTTCGTCAAGTACATGACCAGCGGTGAAACCCAGGCCGAGGTCTCCAAGGCCTCCGGCTACATGCCGACCAACAAGCAGGCCGCCGAGGCGCTGGCGGACTTCTACGAAGCCAACCCGAACTTCCAGACCGTCTTCGACTCGATGGACGCCGCCGCTCCGTGGTTCGCCTACCCGAACAACACCGCGCCCGACATCTGGAAAGGTGTGGCGCCGGTGATCGACCAGCTGCAGCGCGGCAAGGTGACCCCGGAAGAGGCGATGCCGAAGCTGCGCGAGCATGTCGCATCGGTACTGGCCAACCAGTAAGGCCCCTCTGGTCGCGACCCGTCGGGGCGCGGCGGGGAGAGCCGGGATGCCAAGGGCATCCCGGCTCAGCTGCATCACTCCTTCGCGGGGGAGGCGTAGATCGACCCGTTGTAATCCTCGATGCGGCTGATCATCAGGCCGTCGATTTCCATCACTTCGGACTGCACGCCGGTTTCGTCCAGCGTCAGCACGGTCACGCCAAGCTGCGCGTCCCCCGGTTGGGGTGGCATCGAGCCGTCATAGGTCAGGAAGCTGGAGGCGGCGCACCAGATCAGGCGCGTCTCCTCCAGGTCGATCTGGGCGGTGCGATGCATGTGGCCGGTCACCACCGCGCGAACGTCATGGTCGCAGATCAGGCCGCGCAGGCGCGTCCGCGCCGTCGACATGATGGCCCAGGCCGGCCGGTCGGCTTCATCCCAGCCCTCGAGAAAGAGCGGTACATGCGTAAACACCACGATCTCACGGTCCCCGGCCCCGGCCAGCGCGGCCTCGAGCGCCGCCCACTGGGCGGCTTCCTCGGGCAGGCCGGTGTCGAGGATCTGGCTGTTGAGCCCGATCAGGCGCCAGCCATCCAGCGCGTCGGTGTGCCAGAAGGAAGGCCCGAAATGGGCATCCCAGTCCGCAAGGCGCTGAGAGGTGGCGGGCTGGTGGCTGTCGCGCGAGATGTCGCCGACATCGTGGTTGCCCGGCAGAACCCGCGTCGGCAGGCGCAGCGCCTCGAGCGCGCGGGCGCCGAA
>CAYNKL010000191.1:4475-7969 GCA_964397775.1 uncultured Rhodobacterales bacterium
GGACGAACTGCGATCAAGAGACCGGCTACGCGTTCGAGCGCGCGGGCGCCGAAGGGCAGGTCCTCGGCCTTCTCGGAGCCATAGAGGGTGAGATCCCCCAGCACGACCGCCAGGTCGAGGTCATCGCGGGCGTTCACCGCGGCGACGACCTTGTCCCAGTTGGGCACGAAGACGGGGTTGGAGGATCCGATATGCGGGTCGGAAAGCACTGCGATTTTCATGGGGAGACTTGCCTTGTTTCAATCAGAATCAGGTGGGGGTCGAACGGGCCCAGGGCCCCTACACGGTGATATGTAGTGGCCAAACAAACCACTGACAATAAACGAAAATAACCAATTTTTGCCGGTTTTCGACCGGGGTTTCGCGCTGTCGAAACACCGCATCGGAAGCGACCGGCAAGCAAAGGAAAGGCACCAGGAAATGGTCTGGTTCAGCTATCATGGCGGTCACAGCGGAGAGTTCTGTGATCATGCAAAATCCACGCTCGCGGAGGTGGTCGAAGCGGCGATCTCGCGCGGCTTCACGCATTACGGGCTCAGCGAGCATTGCCCGCGCTACCGGGCAGAAGACCTGATCCCCGGAGAAGAGCACCTGGGCGTCGAGGGGCTGATCCGGGCCTTCGACGCATATGTCGCCCGCGCCTTCGAGCTGCGCGACGAGATGGAGGGGCGGATCGAGCTCCTGGTCGGTTTCGAGACCGAAACGCTGCCGCCGGAGAACTGGCTTGAAAAGATGCAGAAGCTGCGCGCGGCGCATCCCTTCGACTACATCGTCGGCAGCGTTCACGACATCGGCGGCCGCATGGTGGATTACAAACCCGAAGACACCGCGCGCCTTACCGAGGATCTGGGCGGCCCCGAGGCGCTGCGACTGACCTATTTCCGTGCCCTGACCGAGATGGTCGAGGGGCTCAAGCCCGACGTGGTCGCGCATATGGACCTGGTGCGCAAGTTCGAGCCCGAAGGCTTCACGTTCTCGCAGCGGGTCATGTCAGAGATCGACCGCGCCCTCGAGGCCATCCGCAGCTATGGCGGCATCCTCGACATCAACTGCGCGGCCTTCCGCAACGGCTACGGGCCAGTCTACCCGCTGCCTCAGGTGCTCGAGCGCGCGCATCGGATGGGCGTTCGTGTCACGCTGGGCGACGACAGCCATGGGGTCGATACGGTCGGCGTCTCGCTCGCCAAATCGGTGCAGGCGGCGGCCAATGCGGGCTACGACAGTATCGCCTACCTGACCCGGGCGGACGGTTGGCGCGATGCGCCGCTCGGGCAGATGGCCCCGATCACCGGTGGAGCGTCGTAATGAACGCGCCGGTCAAGACACCGCGTCCCGAGGCCGGAACGTTGCGCTCGGCAACGCCCGACGACATTGCCTTCATCATGCGGACCGAGCGCAGCCCGGGATATCCCGAACTGGTCGGAACCTACGACAAGCAGACCCATCTGCGCCTGATGGCGATGCCGCTTGTGCGCTACGTGGTCTACGAGCTCGATCGCGCACCGCTGGGTTTTGCCGAACTGCGTCGCGACGGCGACGGGATGGGCAATGTCCAGCTGCACCGCCTTGCTGTCGCGCCCGCAGGACGTGGGCACGGGGCGCTTTTCCTTTCGGCGCTCTGTGCCGATGTGTTTTCCGATCCCGAGATCGGCCGCATTTGGCTGGATCTGCTGCCCGACAACCTGCGCGCACGCCGGGTATATGAAAAGACGGGGTTCCGCATCGAGGGCACGATGCGCTCGGCCCTGCGTCTGCCGGATGGCACCCGACGCGACCTGCTCCTCATGGGGCTTCTGCGCACCGACTGAGCCACGGCGGGGACGGCGGAACGGGTGCCCGTCGTCCCCGCTCCGCGGGCTCAATAGCGCGCCTGATCGCTACCGACGAAGGGATCGACCGGGCTTTGCCCGAGGAAGGGCGCACGCCCCATCAAGGCCTCCAGCACGGCGCTCTGGATGGCCTCGCTGGCACCATAGGCGTTCACATAGGTCGGCACTCTCGGGGCATCCTGAAGATAATAGGGATAGCCGAGAGAGACCATCAATGTTGGCACCTCGTGCCAGTACCGCCGCATCGCGTGATAGACCGATCCGGTCAGCCCGAGCCAGTCCAGATAGAGGCGAGACCGGGCGATCTTGCTCTCTTCGGCAAGCAGGTAGACGATGATGTCGTACTCCTGCGGATCGACCCGCATCCCGGACCCGAACAGGGTGACCTCGAAGCCTTCATCCGAAAGCCAGCCGGGCAAGGCCAGCGCGAGCGATTGCCCGCGGAAGGGCTCGTAAATGCCGCTCGAGACCACCAGCATTCGCCGCTGCTGCCGGGGGTCGAGCGGCAGCAGGCCGGCGGTGTCCTTGACCAGCGTCGGCACCTGCAACAGCACCTCGCGCGCGCGGGCCTCATGCGCGGCACAGCGCACCACGTCCAGTGGCGGCATGACGGGCTGAGCCTCATGCAGCCCCTGACGCGCCTTGAGGGCCAACACCCGTGTCAGGGCCTCATCGATGCGCGGAAGCGGCAGGCGCCCGTCCTGCACGGCGCGTTCCAGATGGCCAAGATCCTCCTCGGGCTGGTCGGAAAACAGGATCATGTCACAGCCCGCCAGCAGGATCTCGGGCAGGATCGTGGCGCGTGGCCCCCAATCATTCAGGCCGGCCATGGTCGTCGCGTCGGATACGACGAGCCCGTTGAAGCCGAGCTCCTCGCGCAGCAGGCGCTGCGTCAGCAGCGGGTTGAGAGAGGCCGGGCGGTAGGCCTCGGGCCCGGCGTCGGGATCCTGCGCACGCACATAGGCGGGAAACGCGATATGGGCCGACATGACACAGGTCACGCCGGCCTCGATCGCCTGCCGGTAGAGCGTCCCGAACCGGGCATGCCAGTCCTCGACGGAGAGCGGATTGACGGTTGTGACGAGATGCTGATCGCGCAGGTCGAACCCTTCGCCGGGCCAGTGTTTTGCCGTCGCGGCCAGCCCGTTTTCCTGAAACCCGGACAGGCTCGCCACCGCATGGCGCCCGACGCGCGCCATATCGCTGCCAAAGGTGTTGGTGCCGGTGATCGCGCTCTGCCATGCCGCGTTGATGTCGAGCACCGGCGCGAACGTCCAGTTGAGCCCGGTGGCGCGCGCCTCTCTGGCAATCACGGCCGACATGTCCCGCGTGGCGGCCTCGTCATCGACCGCGGCAAGGCCAAGACTGTTGGGAATGCCTGTCGCGAAGGGCTGACCGGAGCGGCTTCCCTCGAGATCGGCACTGATCAGCGGAGGCACAGGCAGGGACGATGCAAGAGACAGCGCCAGCGCGCGCTCTTCAGCCGCGTCATCCGAATAAAGGCGCGTGATGCCGCCCGGGCGAAACTGCTCTGCCATGGACAGCGTCGAGCGCGCGTCTCCGCTGGCCATAAGCACGAAAAGCTGGGCGAGCTTGTCTCTCAAGGACAAGCTCTGTCTTGTTCGGACGACCCATTCGATGGCGTCCCGCGATAGCGCGAACGGT
>CAYNKL010000192.1:0-7934 GCA_964397775.1 uncultured Rhodobacterales bacterium
GCCACCACGCCGAAGTCATGGGTGATGAACATCACGCTCATGCCCTTGCGCTGCTGGATATCGCGGATCAGCTTGAGGATCTGCGCCTGCGTCGTCACGTCGAGCGCCGTGGTCGGTTCGTCCGCGATCAGGATGGTCGGCTCAAGCGCCAGCGCCATGGCAATCATCACCCGCTGCCGCTGTCCGCCCGAAAGGCGGAAGGGATACTGGTGATACATGAGCTCGGGATCGGGCAGGCCGACCTCGGTCAGAAGCTCCATCGCCCGTTCGCGGCGCGACAGCGCCGTGCCAAAGCCGTGGGCTGCCATGCATTCGTCGATCTGCGCACCCACTGTCATCAGGGGGTTGAGCGCCGAAAGCGGATCCTGAAAGATCATCGACACGACCCGTCCGCGCAGGCTGCGCAGCTCTTCGGTCCCCATTCCGACGATCTCGCGACCTTCGAGCATGATCGAACCGGCACTGGTCTCGATCGCCTTGGGCAGCAGCCCCATGACCGTGCTGGCCGTCACCGATTTTCCCGACCCGGATTCACCGATCACGCAGAGAATCTGGCCGCGATGAAGATCGAAGGAGACATCTTCGACGGCGTAGCGCCGTTCCATTTCGTCGGGAAGCCGCGCCGTCAGTCCGCGCACCGACAGCGCAACGGCGGGTGTGGATGCGGTTTGACCTGCGGCGTTCATGAAACTGTCTTCCTTTTCACTGCAAACTGGGACCAGGTTTGGGTGACCGGGCAGGGTCGTTGCTTCGGGCTGATCGCCCGGCTGCTGCCCTGGGCCGACCGGGAAGATGCGCGACCCTGGGCTCAGTCTTGACGACTTTCTCGCCGCGATGGTGTTGTTTCGCCGGGAGGAGACAGCAGGAAACTCTGTGCTTACCGCTGCGTCAGGCATTTCCTTCCGGAAGAAGCTCATCGAACACGATGCGCCCGGATCGCCCTGCCACCAAACGAAAGCGCGGACGGACGGACTAAGCCCTTTTCGGAAAGGGCGATCTGCGGATCGTGGGCGACGAGATCTGACATCATGGCTCCTGTCGGGATTGGGATGGTGGGCCCTTTGTGCGAGCCTTCTCTGTCGTTCAGACTGCCCCCGGACATCGAGCGTTGCATGCCGATCCTTGGGCCTTGGCAGAGTAAGATGCCGAACCGGCGGGGCAGGGTGGAGGAATCTGCCGAGGGCGGCAGCTCTGGCTCAGCCTGCGGCGAAATAGCCGAGCATCGCCTTCACCTCGAGATACTCCAGCATGCCTTCCAGGCCGAACTCGCGCCCGTTGCCGGACTGGCGATAGCCTCCGAAGGGCGCATGCGGGTCAAAGGCGGGGTTGTTCAGATGAACCTGCCCCGCGCGGATCTGCTGCGCGACTTGCCGCACGCGATCTAGGTCGCGGCCCTGCACATGGGCGCCAAGGCCATAGGGCGTGTCATTGGCAATCTCGACGGCCTCTTCGACACTGTCGTAGGGAATGATGCACAAGACCGGCCCGAAGATCTCCTCCCGCGCAATACGCATGTCGTTGCGGACCTCCGAAAAGACTGTTGGTCGCACGAAGAGCCCGGTCTCAAGCCCCACGGGGCGGCCAGGTCCCCCGGCGATCAGCTTCGCACCTTCCGAAATGCCGGCTTCGATCATAATCTGAATGCGGTCGAACTGGGCCCGGTTGGCGATGGCGCCATGGGTCGCGTCCGGATCGTTCGGGTCACCCACGACGATTTCTGCCGCAGCACGGACGGCGATTTCCTCGACCTCGGCCAGGGCCGCACGCGGCACGATCATCCGGGTGGGGGCGCTGCACGACTGTCCCAGGTTGCGCATGCCCGCCGCCAGCCCAAGCGAGACCGCCTGTTCCATGTCCGCATCGGGCAGAATGACGTTCGGGGACTTGCCCCCCAGTTCCTGGGCCACACGCTTGACCGTGTCCGCGGCCGTCTTGGCGACAGCCACGCCTGCGCGGGTCGACCCGGTGAAAGAGACCATGTCGACCCCTTCGTGGGCAGAGAGTGCTGTGCCAACGCCCGCTCCGTCGCCCTGCACCAGATTGAAGACCCCGGCAGGCACCCCCGCTTCCTCGACCAGTTCGGCAAAGAGCAGCGCGCTGAGCGGCGCGAGCTCGCTCGGCTTCAGCACGACTGTGCAGCCCGCCGCAAGCGCCGGACCCACCTTGGCCGTGATCTGGTAGAGCGGCCAGTTCCAGGGGGTGATCAACGCGCAGACCCCGATGGGCTCATGCGCGACAGCCGTTGTCCCGCGCCGGCTCAGAAAAGAGAAATCCTGCAGCACCTCGCAGGCGGTGCGCACGTGAGCAATCGCCAGGGGCACCTGGGTGGCCCGCGCATAGGACCGCGCAGCGCCCATCTCCAGCGAGAGGCAATCCGCCAGCAGATCCGTCCGTTCCTCCATCAGCTCGGCAAGCCGGGCCAGGATCTTGCCCCGCTCCTCGGGGGCGCGGGCGCTCCAGTCCGCAAGGGCCCCGCGGGCCGCGGCGACGGCGCGGTCCACGTCGCCGGTATCGCCCAGAGGGATGTGGCACAGCTCGGCCTCCGTCGCGGGGTTCATCACCGTGCAGGTGCCTGTGCCCTGAGGTTGAACCCATTCCCCCGCAATCAGAAAGCGGTCCAGTCGGCCGGAGTCTATGAGGTGGGTCAGCGGAGCGGTCATTCGGCGGGTCCTTTCTGGCGAAGTGGCGGCGTAAGCCAGAAGCACCGCAGACAATGCGACGCGGCCAGCCGCCATCGTTCCGATGATGACAGCCCGCGACAGGCATGGATGCCGAAGCCAAGGGCCCGCGCAGCACGATCGGCCGTGCCTGCGAGTGGAAAGGGCAGGTTCTTGCACGACCCCGGCGGTCTTTGACGGACGGGCGGCCCGTGTCCTTCAAGCCTGGTGGAGGTCGCGACCGGCACCAGGCTGCTGGTCCGGGCGCAAGATGGAACGAGAAAGACGCTAGGGACTTCTGTGGCAAGGCCGTCGGAGGGTCCTGTGGAGACCTCAGTCAGCCTTCGCAAAACGGGTGCAGCCGTTAAGCGCATCTCTGTCGAAGTTGGCCTTTGCTGAGCACGGCATGCAGAAGAATAGAAGCCACTGCCGAAGCCGCTCGGGTCACGCAAAAGGGCTGCGAGCCACCTTTTTTGGGCAAGCGCGCTAAAGCTGTGGCTGTTTGAGGGAGAGGTGAGGAGCGCAATCGCGAACATCGGGGCCACGAGAACCCGCAACAGGCTTCCCGGGTATGATCGCGACAGGCGAAACGCAAGCCTACGTCTCGACCAACCGTCAGCAGCTAGCTATTAGAGATTTTGGCTCCGGCGGTAGGGATCGAACCTACGACCAATTGATTAACAGTCAACTGCTCTACCGCTGAGCTACGCCGGAACACGAGGGGGCGTATAGCAACCACGATTCAGGGCGTCCAGAGGGTTTTGCGACAAAAGTGCAGGGAATTTCGGTCGGACGTCAGGTCAAGCGCGCGAGGCTCGCTTCGGAGAGTGGTTCGTCGATGCTGACGCGAGATCGTCTTTTCAGATCAATGAGATGGGCGAGAACATTTCGTCGGGCTGCCGGCAGAAGCGGGGCGGGGGTCTCGGTGTAGATTCGCGTGGCGAGGCCGATTGCACTGGCTGGACCGGATTCAAGCGCGACTAGAATGGCCGCCTCGCGCGCTTCGCGGTGCGCCACAAGCTCGGCCAGACGATCCCCGGGCGATGTCACCGGCGCACCGTGTCCCGGGTAGAATGCAGACCAGCGGTGCGCCTGGAGCCGGCGAAGCGAAGCCATGAAGGCCGTCAGGTCGCCGTCCGGGGGCGACACCAGCGAGGTCGCCCAGCCCATCACGAGGTCACCTGAGAAAAGCGCATCGCCCCAGGCGAACCCCATGTGGTTGCCGAAATGGCCCGGAAGATGCATCGCCGTGAGCCGCCAGCCGTCTCCGTGCACGCTTTCGCCGTCCACAAGGTTGCGGTCAGGGCGAAACGGCATGTCCACGCCCTCGCCACCGCCCACGGTGCCGGCTTGGGCAAGGCGCGCCATGTCGGGGGCACGTCCGCTGGCGGCATCCCCGAAGGCCAGCACCGGGGCGCCCGTCGCCTCGGACAAGGGGCGCGCAAGCGGGGAGTGATCGAGGTGGGCATGGGTCACGAAGATGGTGGAGATGCGCTGGCCGGGCTCCAGCGCCCCGAGAATCGCGGCCTGCTGGGCAGGGTCATCCGGCCCCGGGTCGATCACGGCAATGTCGCGCGTGCCGATCAGATAGGTGTTTGTGCCGCGAAAGGTCATGGGCGAGGCATTCGGTGCCAGGATGCGGCGCAGACCCGGGGCGATCTCTTTCGGGGCCAGCGGGGCAGGGCGGAAATCGGGCTGCGGATCGGTCATCGCGGAGTTGTCCATGGCACAGGGAACGGGGGCAGGGTAAGGCTTAGCCCATGACCTTTGCCTGGCTCAAACGCTACATGCCGCGCAGCCTTTATGGCCGCGCCGCGCTGATTCTCGTGCTTCCCGTCGTGACGCTTCAGCTGGTCGTCTCGGTGGTCTTCCTGCAGCGTCACTTCACCGGGGTCACCGAACAGCTGAGCCAGGAGCTCGCCCGGACGGTCAACCTCGTGCTGTCGGAGGGGCCGGACGATCCGATCCTCGCCATTGCCCTGGAGTTGAACGTCGAGGAAGTCTCGGAGGACGCCCTTCCAGAGACGGACAGCCGACGCTGGTACGACCTGACCGGGATCGTGGTGGAGTCGACGCTGCGCGCGCGCATTCGCGGGCTGGAACGCGTCGAGTTGCCGAGCGACCGGAGCCTCGTGCTTTTCATCGAACGCGACGAGCAGCTGTGGCGGGTGGAAGCGGCGAGGCGGCGCGCCTCGCCCCCCAATGCCCACCAGCTTTTCGTGAATATGCTGTTCTTCGGCGTGCTCATGACGGTCGTGGCCTTCATCTACCTCCGCAACCAGCTGCGTCCGATCACCCGGCTCGCCGACGCCGCCGAGGCCTTCGGGAAGGGGCAGGTGGTTCGCTATTCGCCGGCCGGTGCTGTCGAGGTCAGGGCGGCCGGGCATGCCTTTCTCGACATGCGGGCGCGGATCGAGCGCCAGATCGAACAGCGGACGCTCATGCTCTCGGGTGTCAGCCATGACCTGCGCACACCGCTCACGCGGCTGCGCCTTGGCCTTTCAATGCTCGACGACGAAGATCGCGAGCCGCTGGAGCGGGACGTGGAGGACATGCAGCGGCTGATCGACGCCTTCCTCGCCTTCGCGCGCGGAGAAAGCGAAGCCGGACCGCCCGAGGCGACCGATCCGGTGGCGCTGGTGAAGGGCATTGTCGAGGATGCTGTTCGGAGCGGGCAACCGGTGACGCTTGCCGAAGTCGAGGGCGAGGGCATCCTCGTGCTCCGGCCGACGGCGATGCGCCGTGCGATCGAGAATCTTGTTGCAAATGCAGTGCGTTACGGGACGATCTGCGAGCTTTCGGTCAAGATCACCCCGAAATCCCTTTGCATTCGCGTTGAGGATGACGGCCCCGGTATCGCGCCGGATGCGCGCGAACAGGCCATGCGCCCCTTCGTGCGGCTCGATCCCGCGCGCAACCAGGATCGGGGCACCGGTGTGGGCCTGGGACTGGCCATCGCCGCAGATATCGCGCGCGCCCACGGCGGCGTGCTGCGGCTGGCGGAATCCGAGCGTCTGGGCGGGCTCAGGGCGGACATCGTGATCGCGCGCTAGACGCGGCGCGATCAGAACATCCGTTCGACCTGACGTGCTCCTGCCGAGATGTCCTGGCCGATGCCGTCGATCGTGGCACATGCGGACAAGAGGGTTAGGGCCCCGATAAGGATGACAATGGGTTTCATGCTCTGCCTCGTTCACTCTGCCTTGGGCGGCCGGTTTGTCCGGCCTGCCCGGCGCGCGGCCTCAGCGCCGCGCAGGTTGATGCTACGTCACTCTTCCTCGTACCACCAGACGTCGGGCTGCCAGCCGATCCAGTCCCCGTAGATCGGCAACTCCTCAGGATATTTCAGTTCCGCGGCATGGGCGATCCGGCTGATGTTCCACTGGTAGATCGGGATAACGTAGCGCCCGGCGGTCAGTACGCGGTCGAGCGCCCGTGTGGCGGCGACGAAGTCCTCGCGGCTTTCCGAGTTGAGAAGGGTCTCGATCAGCCCGTCGGCCGCCTCGGAACACATGCCCATCATGTTGCGCGATCCGACCATGTCGGCCGCCTCACATCCCCAGTAGCTGCGCTGCTCGTTGCCGGGGGACAGGGACAGGCCCCAGCGGTGATAGGTCATGTCGAAATCGAAGTTGTCGGTCCGCTCGTTGTACTGGGCCGGATCGATGACGGTGATGCGGGGCGTGATCCCCATGCGTTCGAGCGCACTGGCATAGAGGTCGATGATCGACTGCTCCTCGGTCGCCCCCTGCGGAAGCACGATCTCGAAAGTGAAGGGCTGACCCTCCGCGTTGCGCATCCGGCCGTCCTGGATGGTCCAGCCCGCATCGGCCATGAGCGAAATGGCCTTGCGCAGGTTCTGGCGGTTGCGGGCGCTGCCATCGCCCATGGGCAGGCTGTACCCTTCGAGCGCGCCCTGAGGCAGCGTGTCGGCGTAGGGTTGGAGCATCTCGCGCACGCGCCCTTCGGCGGGGCCGTTCTCCATGCCCAGCACCGAGTTCGAGAAATAGGACGAGATCCGGGGCTGTTCGCCGCCGGTCATGGTGTCGTTGATATACTCGAAATTGAAGGCGTGGAGCATGGCGGAGCGCACCCGCCAGTCCGAGAACACCCCGCGACGCGTGTTCATGACAAAACCTGTCATGCCCGAGGGGCGCTCGTGCGGGATCACCGACTTGATGACGTCGCCGCTCTGGACGGCGGGAAAGTCGTACTGCGTGGCCCATTTCTGGGCGTTGGTCTCGCGGTTCGACGTGATAAGGCCCGCCTTGAAGGCCTCGAAGGCGGCGGTGCCGTCGGAGAAGAACTCCATGACGATCTCGTCGATGTTCGCCTGGCCGCGCATGAAGGCAACGTCCTTGCCCCAGTAGTCGGGATTGCGCTTCAGCGTCACGCTGCGCCCCGGCTCGAAGCTGTCGACCACGTAGGGCGCGGTCGAGATCGGAATGACATCGAGGCCGCTGTCGGTGAAATCGCGACCTTCCCACTGGGCCTTCTTCAGGATCGGACGCATCCCGATGAGAAGGGCAAGCTCGCGATTGTCGGTTGCAAAGGTGAAGCGCAGCGACCGTGGCCCGGTCTGCTCCATCGTCTCGACCTGGTTCCAGACGCTGGCGTAGCGCGGATGCCCCTTGGTGCTGAGTGTCTCGTAGGACCACATGATATCTTCGACGGTCACGGGTGTCCCGTCGGAAAAGGCGGCTTCCTCGCGCAGGGTGAATTCCACCCATTCGCGCTCGGGGCCGACCTCCAAGGTCTCGCAAAGCAGGCAGTAGAGCGTGAAGGGCTCGTCGTAGGAGCGCCCCATGAGGCTTTCGTAGGCCAGGAACTGAAGCTGCCAGGGCGTGCTGCCCTTGAGAATGAGCGGATTGAGACTGTTGAAGCTGCCGACTTCGCCCGTGACGATGCGCCCGCCCTTGGGCGCGTCGGGGTTGGCGTAGGGCAGGTGATCGTAGTCGGGGGGAAGTTCAGGCTCTCCGTACATCGCGATCCCGTGCTGTGGCGCGGCGCTTGCGAATCCGGCTGAAACCATCACTGCAAGAGTGGCCGTCAAGCCCCTAATAGAACGCGAAAAATCATGCTTCATGCCCGCAACACTTCCTGACTGCCCTTATTTTATTGGCTCAAACTCTACCGGCTGGGCCGAGGCATTTCAAACTTTTAGCTTGGACTCCGGCGCTTAAACGCTTATAAAGAACTCACTGCTCGATAGGTTTCTTGCCTGTATGAAACCTGCCTCAATGACTGAACGCCGGCCTTGTGCCGGCGTTTTTTTTG
>CAYNKL010000193.1:0-7902 GCA_964397775.1 uncultured Rhodobacterales bacterium
TCTCGCAACGAGTAGAAGACCTCGCCATTGAGAAGCTCGTCCCTGAACCTGCTGTTGAAGCTCTCGCAGTATCCGTTCTCCCAGGGTGACCCGGGCTCGATGTAGGCGGTCTTCGCCCCCACCAGCTCGATCCAGTCGCGGACCTTCTGCGCTATGAACTCGGGACCATTGTCAGACCTGATGAACCGCGGCGGACCGCGCTGGATGAAGAGATCGGTCAGGGCGTCCATGACATCGGTGGAGTTCAGTCGCCTGTCGACACGGATCATTAACGCCTCCCGCGTATATTCATCGAGGATGTTGAGCGTCCGGTAAGCCCGGCCGTCACTGGTCCGGTCCTGCACGAAGTCGTAGGACCAGACGTGGTTGGGATGTTCAGGCTTCAGCCGCACACAGGAGCCATCGCCCAGCCAGAGGCGGCCGCGTTTCTTCTGCTTGTGCGGGACCTTGAGCCCTTCGCGCCGCCAAATGCGCGCCACCCGCTTGTGGTTGACCTGCCAGGCAGTCCGGCGCAGCAGCGCGGCGACCCGGCGGCAGCCGTAGCGACCATACTCCCGGGCCAGCTCGATGTCGTCGGCGGTCAGCCGTTCATCATCTTCCCGACACTGTGGCGGCTTGCGCTGTGTGGAGCGATGCTCGCCGAGCACCCGGCAGGCCCGGCGTTCGGAGATGCCGAGTGTCTAGCACACATGCTCCACGCACTCGCGGCGGCGCGAAGGGCTTAGAAGTTTCCTTGGGCAGACTCGGTCAGGATCAGCTTCTCGAGCGTCAGGTCGGACACCGCCCGCCGCAGCCTCAGCTTCTCTTTCTCGAGCTCCTTCAGCCGCGACGACTGTGCCCGGTTCATCCCGCCATACTGCTTCCGCAAGGGGTAAAACGTGTGCTGCGATATCCCGATCTGGTGCACTGCATCGGAGATCGACAGGCCCTGGCCATGAAGCACTTCGACCTGGCGCAGTTTAGTGACAATTTCTTCAAGGTTCTCTCTCTTTTCAGCGATTCCGTAGTCCTCCTCTTCGCCGAAATCCTACTGAACTTCGCGCATCGTGGGTGGAGCAATTCAAAGGGGCTGGCTCACTGTTTCACGTCTGCGCTCAGATTGGCCAGAATATGCTCAAGCAGATACTGCGCAGGACGGAGCGGGCTCGTGACCCGCACGGTCTATCCGGTTGTGCCGCCGAAGGTGTAGTATCGGCTGACGGACCGCGGACAGGGCCCCGGGAAGGCGTTCTGCGGCGCCTTTGGCTCCGGGCCGAGGAGAATTTCCTGAGGATCGAGCAGGCGCGCAGCGGTTGCGCCGAACGGAAGGCGGCCGAGTGCGCCGCCGGCTGAGCCGTTCAGCGCAGGGCGCGCAGGAAGCCCGCCAGATCGTCGGTATGGTGGTGGATGTGGTCGGCGGGTTCCGGCGCGGGGGCGACGTGGACCGTGCGCATGCCCATGGCGTGGGGCGCGGCGAGGTTGCGGGCGTCGTCCTCGAACATGGCGCCGGTTTCGGGGTCGAGCCCGTCGAGCGCGAAGACCTTTTCGAAGGCCGCGCGGCCGGGTTTGGGCGCATAGCCCGCGTTCTCGACCCCGTAGATCGCGTCGAAGGCGGCCTCCAGCCCGCGGGCCTTGAGAACCTGCGCGGCGTAGAGGGCGGAGCCGTTGGTGTAGACGATCTTGCGGCCGGGCAACTGGGCGATGAGATCGGCCAGGTGCGGGTCGGGTTCGAGCGCGTCGAAGGAGATGTCGTGCACCTCGACGAGATAGTCCTCGGGGGCGATGCCGTGGTGATGCATGAGCCCCGCCAGCGTTGTGCCGTATTGCGCCCAGTAGTCCTTGCGCAACTGGTCAGCCCGCGCGCGCCCGACGCCGAGGCGGCGCATGACGAAATCGGTCATCTTCACCTCGATCTGGTCGAAGAGGCGCATCGCGGGCGGATAGAGCGTGTTGTCCAGGTCGAAGACCCAGTTGCGGACATGGGAGAAGGCGGAACGTGGCATGTGATGTTGCTACGACGGCCGCGGGGGCGTGGCAATGGGGCAGGTTGCACGTCCCGACGTTGGCGCTATCGTGGCGCGATATTGACGGAGGAGACGGACGTGCAGCAGGCCAGACCGGCGCAGAAGGATGCCTATGCGCTGATCCTCGAGGCGATCGATGGCGGGATATACCGCCCCGGCGACCGGCTCGTGGAAAGCGAACTGGCCGAGCGCTTCGGCGTGTCGCGCACCCCGATCCGCGAGGCCTTGCAGCGGCTCGAGACGCAGTCCTTGCTGGTGCGGGACGGGCGATCGCTGATCGTGGCGTCGCTCGACCACAACCAGATGGCCGAGCTTTACGCCGTGCGGACCGAGCTCGAGGGGCTGGCGGCGCGGCTGGCGGCACGGCACGCTACCGCCGAGGAGATCCAGGTCCTGCGCGAGATGGTGGACGAGGACCGCGCGCTGCTGGACGATCCGCCGGCGCTGGCGCGCGCAAACCGACGCTTTCACCGGATGATCCAGCTGGCCTCGCACAACCGCTACCTCGTGCAGCAGCTCGATCTCGTGCATCGTTCCATGGCGCTGATGGCCACCACGTCTCTGGCTGTTGCCGGGCGGGGCGAGGTCGCGCTGGGCGAGCATGCGGCGATTGTCGAGGCTATCGCGCGGCGCGACGAAGAGGCCGCCGACAAGGCGCTGCGCGACCATATCTCGGTGGCCTTCGTCACACGGCTGAAGCTCGACTCGCGAACGCGGCTGGAGGGCTGAACTCACCGCGGCTGCTCGGGCAGCTCGTCTTCGGGATCCCCGGGCTGCGAGACGCCGTGGCGGGTCTTGTCCCAGTGGAAGGGGCGCAGGGCCGCCTGCCAGAGCCCGCGGTAGAAGGCGAGACTGCCGAGCGGGAAATAGAAGACCAGCGTCGGGATCCAGGGCAGCAGGCGGCTGTAGGGACCGCGGGCGAGCGCCGTTGCGGCGGCCACGATGCCGATGCCCTCGGCGCAGAGGAAGAGGGTGACCATCACGGCCAGGAGGTTGCCGGTCAGCAGCGGGTCGAGCGGGTGCGGCAGGCCGAGCAGCACCAGCCAGAAGGACCAGAGCACCGGGGCGAGGGCGAACTGCAGCAGGGTGGTCAGCAGCAGCGCCTGAAGGCCCAGGAAGCGCCATGTGCCGAGATCGCGCCAGAGCCTGAGCGGGCGCCGCGAATGCACCCACCAGGTGACCGCGTAGCCCTTGAGCCAGCGCGACCGCTGGCGGATCCAGGGCCAGAGCCGGTTGTTGGCCTCTTCCCTTGTGACTGTCGCGACAAGTTCGGTGCGGTAGCCGAGCCGGGCGAGGCGGATGCCGAGATCCGCGTCCTCGGTCACGTTGTGCGAATCCCATCCGCCCGCCGCCTCGAGCGCGCTGCGGCGAATGAAGACCGAGGTGCCGCCGAGCGGCACCGGCAGGCCCAGCCGCGCGAGGCCGGGCAGCATTACCCTGAACCAGGTGGCATATTCGATGGTGAAGCAGCGCGAGAGCCAGTTGGCGCGCGGGTTGTAGAAGTCGAGGATGCCCTGCAGGCAGGCGGTCTGCGGCGGGGCCTTGGCGAAGCGCGAGACGATCCGTTCAATCTGGTCCGGGGCAGGGGCGTCCTCGGCATCGTAGATGCCGATGATGTCGCCGCGGGTGAAGTTCAGGGCATAGTTGAGCGCGCGCGGCTTGGTCATGACGCTGCCCCGGGGCACCTCGACCACGCGCATCCAGGGCGGCAACGTGGCCTCGGCCAGCCCCGCGCGGGTCTGTGCGTCGCCTTCTTCGAGGATCAGAAGGATCTCGAGCCGCACCTTGGGGTAGGTCAGGCGCCCGAGCCGCGCGATCAGGGCGCCGGCGATGTCGTACTCGTCGAAGAGCGGCACCAGAAGCGAGACCATGGGCAGATCCTTGGGCAGCCGTCTGGGATCGGGTGCTGCCGGGCGCGCGGCGCTTGCCACGAGGGCCGAGAGCTTCAGCAATTGCGAGACCGCGAGCGAGGCCAGCGCCAGCATCACCACCGCGGCGAAAAAGACCTGCGGGGCGAGCGCGAGCGCCGCGACGCAGGGCGCCGCCAGACCGGCGGCGAGTGCCGCGCTGCGCCAGGTGGCCTGGGCAAGGTCGCGGCAGCTATCGGCGGCGGGCAGGCGCTGCTCAGCCTGACGGGCGAGAGCCGCGCCGTAGCGCATGGCGATCTCGGCGTGGATGTCGGCCTCTGACACCAGCGCCTTGACGATGCGGGGCGGTGCGTCCGGGGACAGGTGCTCGAGCGCCGCGGCGAGGCGATCGGGATCGCAGGTGCCCACCACCAGCGCGTCGCCCTCAGTCTTCCACGGCAGCACGCCGTGGGACAGGCAGACATGCACGGGCAGGTAGCCGGTCACGGCCGGGTCGGGGGGATCGGTGGCGCGGTCGAGGCGGGCAAGACCCATGCTCTGCGCGCGGGCTGTCAAGACCTCGCTTTCGGGGACCAGCCCTTCGCGGGCAAGCACCTCCTCGACAGGTGCACCGGAGAGGCCGCTTTCGGCCAGCGCCCCGGCAATGGCGCGGGCCCCGATGGCGCCCTCGGCCAGAAGCTGTCCGGCGGGGGTGCGCGCTGCACGGGGCAGCACCTGCGCCGCGGCGCCGTCGCGTTCCACATCGGGTGACTGGACTTTCATGCGCGAGCTCCCGGCTGCCGCGCCGTAAGCTTCACGCAATCATGCTTAACGTAAGGTTAAACGTGGATCCGGCCCCCGGGACGGGGCCGGACCTGCTCAGCCCGCGGTCGCGGCCTGGCGGTCCATGTTCTGGGCGAAGCGCTCGAACAGGTAGAAGCTGTCCTGCGGGCCGGGGCTGGCCTCGGGGTGGTGCTGTACGCTGAACACCGGCCGGTCCTGCATGCGGATGCCGCAGTTGGAGCCGTCGAAGAGGCTCACGTGACTTTCCAGCACGCCGCTGGGCAGGGTCTGGCTGTCCACCGCGAAGCCGTGGTTCATCGAGGTGATCTCGACCTTGCCGGTGTCGATTTCCTTCACCGGATGGTTCGCGCCGTGGTGGCCGTGGTTCATCTTGATGGTGCGCGCGCCGAGCGCGAGGCCCAGAAGCTGGTGCCCGAGGCAGATGCCGAAGATCGGCAGATCGGTCTTGTCGAGAAGGCCGCGGATCATGGGCACGGCGTATTCGCCGGTGGCCGCCGGGTCGCCGGGGCCGTTCGACAGGAAGACGCCGTCGGGCGAATGGGCCATGATGTCCTCGGCCGTGGCCGTGGCGGGCAGCACCGTCACTTCGCAGCCGGCGCTGGCAAGGCAACGCAGGATGTTGCGCTTGGCGCCGTAGTCGATGGCGACCACGCGATGGCGCGCCTCGGTTTGGCGGGGATAGCCGTCGGGCCAGGCCCACCGCATCTCGTCCCAGCGGTAGCTCTGCGCACAGGTCACACCCTTGGCAAGGTCGCGCCCGGTCAGGCCGGGGAAGCCGCGCGCCGCAGCGACCAGCGCCTCGACGTTGAACTTGCCTTCGGGGTCATGCGCAAGAGCCACGTGCGGGGCGCCCTGCTGGCGGATCGCGCGGGTCAGGCGACGGGTGTCGATGCCGCCGATGGCGACACGGCCGCGCGCGGCGAGCCAGTCGGAAAGCTCCTGCGCCGTCCGCCAGTTCGAGGCCTGCGTCGGCATCCACTTGACCACCATGCCTTCGGCCACCGGATCCGCCGTCTCGTCATCCTCGGGAGTTACGCCGACATTGCCAATGTGGGGGAAGGTGAAGGTCACGATCTGGCCCGCGTAGGAGGGGTCCGTCATGATCTCCTGGTAGCCGGACATGGCCGTGTTGAAGCAGAGCTCCGCCTCTCGCTGGCCGGTCGCTCCGAACCCCTGACCGTAGAAGACCGTCCCGTCGGCAAGCGCGAGGCAGGCGGTCGGGAAGGGGGCTTGGCTGATCGGCATGGCAGAGACTCCGGGCTGGCGGCAAATCCACGCTTACCTATGGGGCAGCGCGGGGGGCGTCAAGGCCCGCGAAAACGGGGTGATATGGCGGTTTTGCCCTTGTTTCAAAGGCTTGAACGCGGCTTGCGCGGGACAGGGCGTTTGGATAGATTGCGCTTTCGTGACAAGCGACCGGGGATGAAACGATGGAACTGCGCGCCAAGGTGAATACGGCCGTCAAACAGGCCATGCGCGAGCGCGACCAGACACGGCTTTCGACGCTGCGTTTGATCAACGCCGCGTTCAAGGACCGCGACATCGCTGCCCGCGCCGAAGGCAACGAGAACGGCGTCGACGAGGTCCAGCTTCTGGCCATACTCGACAAGATGGTGAAGCAGCGCCGCGAGAGCGTGCGCAGCTACGAAGAAGGCGGTCGTCTCGACCTTGCGGACCAGGAACAGGAAGAGATCGAGATCATCGAGGAATTCCTGCCCCGCGCGCTGAGCGACGACGAGGTCGAGAAGGCGGTGGATGATGCCGTCGCCGAGATCGGCGCCAGCTCGATCCGCGACATGGGGCGCGTGATGGGCGTGCTGAAGACCCGCTACACCGGGCAGATGGACTTCGGGCAGGTCGGTCCGAAGGTCAAGCAGCGGCTGGCCGCAGGCTGATCCCCCTCAGAGCGGGGGGAAGCCCTCGCGCGCGATCCGCTGCCCGTGCTCCGAGAGCGCGAAGCGCTCCACGTAGCGCGTCTTGAAGCTGGTGCGGCCGCGGCGCGCGCCGAAATTCTCGCCATGGTTCAGGATGTAGAGCACCCTGGGGTCGCCGAAGGGCTCGAGCCGGCGTCCGGCGAGGCCCGCGAGGTAGGGGAACATCCGGTGTTCGTGGGCGGTCATCGCCTGCAGGAAGGCGGCGCATTCCGGCAGGTCGGGATCGTAGCGCAGCGCCACGCAGGAGCCGCAGAGTTTCCAGAAGGCCTTGCGCCCGGGGGCCCGGGGATCGGCAGGCGCGGCCAGCGCCATGGTGCCGGTGCCCGCGTCGAGCACGTAGCCGGTTTCGGCGATGTAGCCGCCCGGGGCCTGCCGGCCGAGCATCTCGGCCACGGTGCCCTGGCGCAGGATGTCGTCGGCGTCGAAGCTCATGACGTAGGCGGGGTCGGATGCGCTCTCCTTCAGATGGCTGCAGAGCGCCGCCAGCTTGCGCCACTTGTCGTTGCCCTCGACCTGTTCCTCGAAGGGAAGATGGGTGATGCGGGGATCGTCGGGCAGGGGCGGTCGCTCCTGGCAGCAGATCACGGCCCGCCAGCGTGTGTCATCCTGCGCGATGAAGCTCTGCAGGGTTGCCTCAAGCCGCGTCGTGACGGCGGACCAGTCGCTCACGTCCGAGGGCGCGACCAGCGGGATCAGGAAGATGACTTCTCGCGCGGGAGGGCTCAGCTTGACGTGCTCGGCGGTGCGCAGGGCGAGGGCGGCCTTCTCAGAGGGGGCGGGCCGCAGCGCGGCGGTCGGCAGTCCGAGGTCCGCGGCCAGGCTCAGGGCGTGGCGTTTCCATTTCGGGGTGGCGGGTGCCTGAGCCATTCTCAGTCTCCGTTCTTGTTATTCAGCCGGGCCAGGGCCCGGATCAGGTCGTCATGCAGCGCCTTGCGCTCGTCCTCGGCGAGGAAAGAGCCGATCTCGACCTCGCGTCCGTCGCCCTTGAGGGTGACGTAGTAGGGCACGGGGCCGCCGGTTTCGTGCAGGAAGACACGCAGCCAGTAGGGATTGGTTTCCCAGAACTGGTCGTTCCCGCGCGGATTCTGCCGGCTGAGCGTTGCGCGGTGGGGGGAAAGGGTGAATTCTTCGAGGATCTGTCGGTCCCGGTCATTGCGCCGGAGCGCGTAATAGATCCCGGCGGTGGCCGCCAGAGTGAAGGGTAACAGCCCCCACAGTACGAAGGTTCCCAGAAAACCGACCATCGGGATCGCCGCCATGAGGAAGAACGTCAGCATGAAAGCCGCGAAGCCCTGCGGCGGCAGGGACTGATGC
>CAYNKL010000194.1:0-7819 GCA_964397775.1 uncultured Rhodobacterales bacterium
GCCTCCGTCTCTGAAGGCGCCGCGCTCAGCAAGAGAGCGGTCTGCGGATCAAGTCAGCAAGGGGTGGGGTGAGCCGTTGGGCGATCGCATCGCGGTCATCATCGCGCGCGCTCCCGGGGGCGAGGCTGCCCAGGCCCGTCTCGATCACGGCTGCGACGCCGTGTATCGCCGCCGGGTCCGGCGTCAGCACGATCCGGTGGACCAGCATCCCGAGAAAGCCGCGAGCCTGTTCGACGAGATCTGGATCACCAGGGAGCGTCTTCAGCTGGTGAACGGTGTCGGCGTAGACTTGGGCGACATTTACCTGGACGGCCTCCCGCGCGACCAGACGAGCCTTGGCCTTCGCAAGGCGGTCCTCGATCTCGGTGATCTCTCCATCGCGTTCTTCGGTCGGCGCCTTGAAGAGGTGATATGGCGCGCCCTGCTCGATGGACGACATGAACTCGGTCAAGAGAGCCTGGGGCACGATAGGCAGCAGAGGAAGCTGCACCTCCACCTCGTCCTGCGGCGTGAGGACGGTGCGCTTGGTCCCGTTTTTCGGGTGATAGCTTCGGGTCGTGGCACAGACGCGGGCACGGCCGATGTCGAGGCGGTTGCGCAGAATGCCCTCTCCGCGCGCCGCATGACCACGGATCGTGCTGGTCCGATCCCAAAGCAACCGCCCCTGAATGGCGGCTTCGTTTTGCAGGATGATTTGAGAGCAAGGGCAACGCGCTACGAACGGTTGCCCGCCTGATGAAAGCAGATGTCCGTTCGCTGCGGCCGGCACCGACGTCGAGGAAGGGCGGGACGCCGTCGTTTGCTGAATTCGGCACGAAGGTCGGCAATGGCAGGTGATGGCCGTCCAAGCGTATCAAACCATCGTCAAGACGATCGGTTGACATGAAATGACGGTTGGAAGATGGTGCCCGCTCATAACCGGGGGTGTTCCGACAGGAGCTGAGATGCGCGAGACGCGTGAACCCTTCACAGCTGATCTGGATCATGCCAGCGGAGCGAGGTGCTACCATGTTCATAGGCGCGCAAGTGTCACTTTATCCGATGACATCCGATTTCGTGGACGTCATCACCACCGGGCTGGACGCCCTGTCCCCCTACGAATCCGACCTGAGGATCGAGACCGACGACATGTCGACGCTCATGGTCGGCGCACCGGGACCGCTGTTCAACGCGATCCGAGACCTGTTCTCCGCCGCAGCCAAGCAGCCCGAACATGTGACCATGCACGTGACCCTGTCGCGCGGTTGCCCCGGTGAGCCGGACGACCCCAATTGCCGGTGCGACACGCTTGCGCGCGCGCAGGATCAGTCCTTGGCCGAGCGGCAGACACTGGCGGCACAGGCCGTGAAGGATGCGCCCGAGATGGGTGTTGGGATCGATGTGCAGTTCTCGCTCTACGTCATGGGCGGGGGTGGCCACATGGACGAAATCTATGGCTGCATCGACTTTCTGAAAAACAGCGGCACGTTCCTTCGGTCCAAGAATTTCTGCACGCGGTTGCGCGGTGATGCCGGCGCGGTGTTCGAGACGCTGCGCCAGGCCTTTCTGCGGTTCGGCCCGGCAGAAGGCCATGTGACCATCGACCTGACAGCCTCGGCCAACAGCCCCAGCCTCGGCTGAGACGTCTTCGCAGGCGCCATGCGCCCGTGACAGGCTTGTCATGAAACATTTTGGTCAGATCCTACCGGCCCTTGTGGTCATCTGCGTCTTTCTAAGCGGCTGGGAAGGCTATGTCGCGCTGACGGATGCCTCGCCGCTTGTGTTGCCTGCGCCCAGCGACGTCGTGAATGGGCTGTGGGTCGAACGCTCCGCGATCGCGCGGCACGCAGCGGCCACACTGGGTGTCGCGGGCGTGGGCTTTGGCCTGTCGGTGCTGTTCGCGTTCGCCGTCTCCATCGTGCTTCACTTCTCGGGCTGGCTGCGCCGGGGGCTGCTGCCGCTTCTGGTCGCCAGCCAGACCGTACCGATCGTCGCCCTTGCCCCGCTGATGGTGCTTTGGTTCGGCTTCGGCCTGCTGCCTAAGGTGCTGCTGGTGATCCTTGTCACTTTCTTTCCGATGGTTGTCAGCCTTATCGCCGGTTACGCGAGCCTGCCGCGTCCGTTTCGCGATCAACTGGTTTCGATGGGCGCGACGCGGTGGGCTGTCTTTCGCCGGGCCACGCTTCCCTCGGCACGTGGGCATTTCTTTTCGGGGCTCAGGATTTCAGCGACCTATGCCATCGTTGCCACGATCTTTGCCGAATATGCCGGTGCGCGGCAGGGGCTCGGCATCTACATCCTGTCGGCAAAGAACAACTTCCGGGCGGACCTCGTTCTTTCGGCGGTGCTGGTGTCTGCTTGTCTCACGCTTGCGCTTCTGGCCGTCATCCAGGGGATCGAGCGGGCAACGGGCCGTCGGTATCGGAGGGTTGAGCATGCTTGATCTGCAGGGGCTCACCATCCGGGCGGCGGGCGATACGCTGGTCGAAGATCTGTCGCTCGACCTGGTCGAAGGCCATCTGACATGCCTTGTCGGCCCG
This sequence comes from uncultured Rhodobacterales bacterium, assembly GCA_964397775.1. Taxonomy (GTDB): domain Bacteria; phylum Pseudomonadota; class Alphaproteobacteria; order Rhodobacterales; family Rhodobacteraceae; genus Allosediminivita. Next base: position 2,520 of record CAYNKL010000194.1, read on the forward strand.
TCCGGTTGCGGTAAGAGTTCGGTCGTCAAGTGGCTCGCCGGTGTTCTGCCACCCGAACTGCAGGTCAGCGGGCGTCTGCACTTGGACGGCCATACCGTCGAGCTGCCGCATGACGTGATCGCATATCAGCCGCAGCAGGACACGCTTTTCCCGTGGCTCACGATTTGCGAGAACGCGCGCCTCGGGTTGGAAATCAGGGGGATGGCGCAACGCACGGCGCGCGACCGGGTGCGGCGTCTGTTTCCGGCGTTCGGGCTGGACGGCCATGAGGACAGCTTTCCCGACCAGCTGTCCGGCGGGATGCGTCAAAGGGCGGCCTTTCTGAGGACCATTGTTCAGGACGCCCGCATTCTATTGCTGGACGAACCGTTTTCGGCGCTGGATGCGGTGACGCGGTTGCAGATGCAGGACTGGCTGATCGACCGGCTGGCCGAACGCCCGCGGGCCGTCCTGATGGTGACCCACGACCTCTACGAGGCCACGCATATGGCCGACCGTATTCTCGTCATGGCCGGCGGTCCCGGCCGCATCATCGCGGACATTCCCATTTCCACCCCGCGTCCAAACCGCAGCGATATCCGTTCGACCCTGAAATCCATGCTCTTGAAGGAAACACCATGAAAATCATGACGCTGAGCCTTTTGCCCTGCCTCGTGGCATCGATGGCCCAGGCCGAGGACGTCACCATCGCGCTGGACTGGACGCTGAACACGAACCACATCGGTCTGGTTGTCGCGCGCGAGAAGGGATATTTCGCAGATGCTGGACTGCAGGTCGATATCCTGCCCTACTCGGACACCGCATCGACCGCGTTGCTTGCCGCCGGCGCAGTGGATTTCGCCTATATGACCGCGCTTGGGTTCATGAGCGCGAAGGCCGGCGGCGCGGACATCACCGCGCTGTGGGTCACGATGCAGCGCGAGGCCGGGCGGCTGGTTTATGACAGCAACAACGCCGACATCACCCGCCCCGCCGATCTGGAAGGCAAGACCTATGCCGGGTTCGGCAGCGCCTGGGAGGATGCCTTGATCTCGACGATGATCGAGAATGACGGCGGCGCGCCCATTTACGACACCGTGACCCTGGGCACGGGCGCCTACGAGGCGCTGGCTTCTGGTGCTGTGGATTTCACGCTGGAGGTCGCCACCTGGGAAGGCGTGAATAGCCAGCTTCTGGGGCGTGAGCAGTCGCATTTCATCTACGCGGATTACGGCGTGCCCGAGCCGCAAGGCGGCTATATCGGCACCCAGACGGCACGGCTCGAAAGCGATCCCGAAACCATCAAGGCCTTCATGGACGCGACCGAAAAGGGATATGTTTGGGCTGCAGACAATCCGCAGGCCGCAGCGGATATCTTGATTGCGGCCGGGGACTTCCCGAACGAAGAGCTCGTTCGCGGTTCGATGCGGGTCATCGATGAAGATGGTTATCTGACCGATGGCATGACGCCGGTGGGCCGGATCGACGAAGAGCGGCTGACGGCGATGGCGCGTTTCCTCTATGACAGCGGCGTGTTGCGCGGAACCGATGGGGAGCCGCTTGCCTGGCCCGGAAGTGTGTCGGACTGGTTCGATCAGGGCTGGATGACCGACTGAGCGTTCGGCGGAAACTGCAGCAAGCCAAAGGGCACCGCGAGCGAGTTTTGCAGGATCTGCGATTGGTATCCGCTGCACCGTCGCGTCGTAAAAAAGAGGCGGGTCACGGAATGAGCGCGTTTGGGCCCGTGCGCGCGTCGGTTGCCGTACATCCGTCGGTGGGCGGAGACCGGACTTTCGCAGCACCCGCGCGATGAGCAATTCGTCCTCTTCCGAAGCTGACCTTCGACTTGGGCGTCAGCAATGCTCATGCCCGTGCCGTCGAGGCCAAGCTGCGCTATTGGCGAATGATACACGCAGCGATGTCGAGCTTTCGTGTTCGGGTCCACTGGGCGTGGGGGATTTGACCGTCTCTCGAAGACACCGGTGTGCCATGATCGGTTCGAGGCGCCCCGAAGAGGAGAACGATCATGTCGGAGATTCTACCATTCTGTCTCGCTAATGCTATCGAGATATACCAAGTTCACAGGGTTCAGGATACGGAGCGCGCCGCCGTCCGCAGGAGGCTGGGAAGGGGAGGAATATCGATTGCCCTGGCGGCACGCACCAATGTGTGATGGCGACGGGTCGCGAAGAGGAATGTTTCGAATATCGTGAGTGCAACACCCAGTAACTCCGCGCGACCGAAGGCCTCAAACAGACGGCGCAACAGAAGACAAAGCTCAGGTAACGAAGTCTTCCCAACTGTCGGAAACAGCCAATGCAGGTTTGACGTACACTCATACCGGATCCGGACGGGCTATTGATCGGGGCCGCTGTCGGTAGCGGCATCGCGGCGCAGACAGCAGAGGCCGGGGGCGCCGATTTGCTACTGGCCGTCAATGCGGCGCGGATGCGCAACATGGGCGCTCCATCGGTGGCGAGCATGCTGCCCTGTCACGCCGCGACAGCCATGACCGATGCGTTCGCTGCGCGCGAGATCCTTCCGCACGTCTCGGTGCCGGTCCTTCTGGGCATAAATTGCTGGGATCCAGACTTCTTGCCCGAAGCCGCGGTGGATCGCGTTGCCGAGCCAGGCTTTGCCGGTGCGGTCAACTTTCCGAACACCACGCTCATGCCACGCGGGATGCGGCAGCTCCTGGACCGGTCCGGGCGCGGATTCCGCGCCGAGATCGAGACCCTCGCGCGGGTCCAGGCCGCAGGGTATCACGCGCTCTACTATTGCGGCACGCGCGAGCACGCGCAGGCGGCGGCGGAGGCGGGCCTCGACATGATCCTGCTGAATTTCGGCTGGAACGCGGGCGGCTCGGCCGGCCACAGCCAGCGGGCCTCGCTGGAGGAGGTCGGCCTGATCGCCCGGGACTACGCAGCGCTCGTGCGGCAGATCCATCCCACCGCGCAGATCCTGCTGGAAGGCGGCCCGGTCGTCTCGGCCGAGAACCTTGGCCACGTCGCGCATGTCGCGACGCTCGACGGCTATGTCGGCGGATCGACGCTCGACCGGATGCCCTACGAGGAATCCGTGACGAACCGCATCGCCGGCTACCGGCAGGCCGGACGCCGTCAGGATGCGCTGACCGAGCGGCAGGAGGAGCTCTTGCGCTGGGGGCGCCGGCACGGGCTACACGGTCGCTCCAAGCCTTTGCTCGAAGACCTCGAGCACCTCGAGACACTCTCCCGCACGCGCCGTGCGATCGCGGTGACGGTGGAGCCGGGCACGCCGCTCGGCCCGATCCTCTCGGCGCTCGACGGCGGCAAGCATGATGCGCCGCAAGTCGACGGACGGAACGATCCCGGGCCGCGGGTGTCTCGCCGGCTGTTCGGACACGACGACGTCGACGGGTACGAGGGTGGCCTTCTGACATTCCCCGGCGGCGAAACCGTCGTTCTGCGCGACATGGACCGGGCTCTGCCGACGCTGCAGCTCCGGCTGGCGCGCAGTCTTGCCAACGGCGCGCTGGTGACCTCGCGCCGCCGCCGGCGCATGCGCATCACTGCGCGCCTCATCTTCCTGTTCGAGCGTGCAGACGACGAACCCCTCTTTCCAGAGGAACTGCATTCCTCTCTTGCTGCATTGCTGTCCGGCTGGACGATGCGACTGGCACCGCTGCGGCGGCGCATCGAAGATCTGCCCGATGTCATGGCGGCCCTGGTGAAAGAGGCCGGCCTCGACAGTCAAGATCTTCCACCGCTCGGGGCTGGTGCCCTGCAACGGTTGCGTCGCCATCCCTGGCTCGGAAACGAGGCAGAGCTCGACCGGGTGATCGGCAGGCTCGCCGCGCGCGGAACCGGCGACAACGTCAGCGGCACCGAGATCGCCACCTTCCTCGATGACGGCGCAGCGGTGCGACCACCGCCCGAGACAGCTGCCGATCTCGAGAAGCGGCAGATCGTCGAGGCGCTCTGGCGCAACGACTTTCATCGCGGCCGCACGGCCGAGGCGCTGCACATCTCGCGCAAGACGCTTTACAACAGAATGGCGCGACTGGGGCTCAAAGACTGATCTCGGACGGGGGCAGGAGGGCGGCGTCGAGGCCGAGCGCGTCCTCTCCGGGCGCGCGCAGCCCGAGGATCGGCAGAGTGTCGCACTGTTCGGCGACAGAGCGCTCGAGCGCCGCACGGCGCGCCAGCGGCACCGCGCCGGTGACGAAGTCGGGCACGGGCGGCACGACGAGAAGCGCCGAGGGCCCTGCCGACAGCGCCGTATCCACGTCGCGCGGGGTCGAGACGGTGGCGATCGTCGACAGTCCCGTCGCGCCGAGATCGGCCAGAACGCGCATTTCGCGCCTGTGGTCGAGGTCCACCTCCGACAGGTAGCGCCGGAACGCATGCTCGTGCTGCCCGACGCTCGGAAGGTTGCACACCCAGCGGCTGTGGCGCGCGATCTGCCGGGACAGCCTTTCGGTGAGCAGGTTTGGATCGGCCAGGAACAGGCCGATCGCGGGTGGGCACGCCTCCCCGAGCGCATCGAGAACATCCTGAGCCCCGCCGAAAGTCGGCAGAAGGAGCGCCACGACCGGCGGCATCTCCGCAGGGGGCAGCCCCACCGATGCGGTCACGAGCGCGTCGGGGAGGGACTGCGACGCGGCCTCGAGGCGATGGATCGGCCATTTGGAGAATCTACGCATTCGAGGCCATGTTTACCCAATATTACCCAACGTGGCATGCCCAACCTGTTGAGCGACGGTCTCGGGCCGTGGAATGCTCGGGCCCTCGCGGTCGACCGTAGCTCTGGCACGCCGCGATACGGGAGGACAAGCCGGATCGACTGCATCCCCGAGAGGAGGCCGGCCAGCGGCGCCGTGCGCGTTGCCGGGCGGAGGCGTCGTGCCCGCACCGGAAACAGGGGAGGAGATGCCACCAATGCCGTGCACCGCGACCGAAGGGCCAGGCTGGCCATGATCGATACGCTGGCCGACATCAACTGGCGGCTCTTCGCCATCGTCACGCTGAACGGGCTGACGCTCGCCTCGCTGTATTTCATCGTGGCGAGCGGGTTCTCCCTGATCTTCGGGCTGATGCGCGTGGTCAACATGGCGCATGGCTCGCTCTACCTGCTCGGGGCCTATGTGGGGTTCGAGGTGTCGGAGGCGACGGGAAGCTGGATCCTCGGCATCCTCGCCGCCGGTGTGGTCGTGGCCGCTGCGGGCGCCGCATTGCAGGTGTCGATCCTGTCCTGGATGCAGGGGCAGGACCTGCGGCAGGCGCTGGCGACCATCGGCGTTTCCATCGTCGCGGCGGACCTGATGCTGGCGCAGTGGGGCG
>CAYNKL010000195.1:0-7627 GCA_964397775.1 uncultured Rhodobacterales bacterium
CCACGGCTTCGTCAAAGGAATTGGTGTGCAGCGACTGGGTTCCGCCCAGGGCTGCGGACATCGCCTCGATGGTGGTGCGGATGATGTTGTTGTAGGGGTCCTGCTCGGTTAAGCTCCACCCCGAGGTCTGCACATGGGTTCGCAGCATGGTCGACTTCGGGTTTTTGGGGCCATAGGGGCTGATCAGTTCGTGCCACAGGAACCGGGCCGCCCGCAGCATGGCGATTTCCATGAAAAAATTCATGCCCACACCGAAAAAAAACGACAGCCGCGGTGCGAAATCGTCGATGTCCAGACCCGCATCGAGGGCCGCGCGGACGTATTCCAGGCCGTCGGCCAGGGTGAATGCCGTCTGCAGCACCGAGTTGGCGCCGGCTTCCATCATGTGGTAGCCGCTGATGCTGACGGTGTTGTATTTGGGCATATTCGCCGAGCAGTAGCCGATGATGTCAGAAACGATTCGCATGGACGGCGCCGGGGGATAGATATAGGTGTTTCGGGTCAGGTATTCCTTGAGGATGTCGTTCTGGATGGTTCCCCCGAGCTTTTCCTTCGCCACCCCCTGCTCTTCGGCGGCCACGATATAACCGGCCAGCACCGGCAGCACCGAGCCGTTCATGGTCATCGAGACCGTCACCTGGTCCAGGGGGATCCGGTCGAAGAGCAGTTTTATGTCTTCGATGGAATCGATGGCCACACCGGCTTTGCCGATATCGCCCACCACCCGGGGATGATCCGAGTCGTAACCCCTGTGGGTCGCAAGGTCGAAAGCCACGGAGAGGCCGGTTTGCCCGGCGGTCAGATTGCGCCGGTAAAAGGCATTGGACTCCCTGGCGGTGGAAAACCCCGCGTACTGCCTTATGGTCCAGGGGCGCCCGGGGTACATGGTCGCCATGGGGCCGCGAACATAGGGTGCGAACCCGGGGAGCGTATTCACATGGGGCAGCCCTTCCACATCTTCGGCGGTGTATAGGGGTTTGACCGCAATACCCTCGGGCGTGTTCCAGTCCAAATCTTCAAGCGGCCTTCCTCTCAATTGCTTGGAGGCAAGCCCAACCCATTTTTGTTTCCGGGGATGTTCACCCACAGCACCCTCCTTGTCGGTCGATCAATTCAGGTTAAGGTTAATCAAGCTTTACGACTTTAGCTATACCTTTTAGATCGCAGAAGTATTAAACTTTAATAATAATTATTCAATTGTCATGAAGTCAAGAAGGAATTGTATTTAGTGACGGGCTGTGTAGGCGGATAATCCTGTCAGCGGGGGCGGCTCATCGCTCGCACAACTCGACCAGCACCCCGTTGGTGGCTTTGGGATGCAAAAAAGCGATCTTGGCGCCGCCGGCCCCTGTGCGCGGGGTTTCATCGATTAAACGGATGCCTTTTTCCTTGAGTTCGGCCAGTGCCTGTTCGATATTTTCCACCCGGAAGGCGACATGCTGGATCCCTTGCCCTCTCTTTGCGATATACATGGCCACCGGGCCGTCCGGGGATGTGGACTCCAACAGTTCCACCTCACTGTCTCCGACGGGGAAAAAGCCGGTGGTCACTTTCTGCTCAGTTACGGTTTCCTCACCTTCAAATGGCAGCCCCAAAACACCGGACCATAATTTCTTTCCTTCATCCATGCTGTTGACTGCAATTCCAAGATGATCGATTTTAAGTATTTTCACAGGGTTTTCCTTTCAGCAAAACTTGTCCATGGCCCGCTTGAACCCGGGCATGGCATTGGCGATGGTCTCGCGGTCCACGCAATAAGCGATGCGAAAATGTCCCGGTGCGCCGAATCCGCTGCCGGGCACAACTAAAATCAGCTCCTCCTGCAAAGCCTTTACAAAGGCCACATCATCGTCGATGGGCGAGCGTGGAAACAGGTAAAATGTCCCGGAGGGCTTGAGGAATTCATAACCGCAGCCGGCAAGCCCGTCGCACAAAAGCTCCCTGTTGTCGGCGTAAAGGGAGATGTCCACGCTCATCCCCTGGAGGCGGGCCACCGCCCGCTGCATCATGGCCGGTGCGTTGACAAACCCCAGGATCCGGTTGCTCAGGACGATGCCGGCGATCAAATCGGCTTTGTGGGCAGCGGCCGGGTTTACGGCGATATAACCGATGCGCTCCCCGGGTATGGAGATATCCTTGGAATAGGAACAGGCGATCAGGCTGTTGTCATAGCAGGCGAATATGCTCGGTACCACCGCCTGATCGTAAACGATCTTGCGGTAGGGCTCGTCGGATACCAGGTAGATGGTGCGGCCCAGCGCCTTGCTTTTTTCGGCCAGCAGGTCCCCCAGCGCAGCCAGGCTTTCTTCTGAATAAATCTGACCCGTGGGGTTGTTGGGGGAATTGATCAGCACCACCTTGGTCCGATCGGTGACGGCGTCGGCGATGGCGGAGAGATCCAGGGAAAAATCCGGCCTTGTGGGCACCGTCGTCAGGCGGCCGCCGTGGTTGTCGGCGTAAAAGCCGTATTCCACGAAAAAAGGGGCCGGGGTAACCACTTCGTCCCCGGGATCCATAACCGTTTTAAGGATCACGTTCAGGGCGCCGGCCGCGCCGCAGGTCATGGCGATTTCCTTTTCGGGATGAACTTGACACGGTGTCAAGTTGACATGGCGAGCATCTGCGCCTTACTTGACGCCATGTCAAGTGACCCATCCCCCACCCGCACGAAAATCCTCGCCGCCGCCCGCCAGCTGCTCGAAGGCGGCGGACAGGTCCGCATGTCCGATATCGCCAGGGCCGCCGGCATCAGCCGGCAGGCCGTCTACCTGCATTTCTCCACCCGCGCCGACCTGCTGGTGGCGCTGACCCGCTGGATGGACGAGGTGAACGAGATCGACCGCCTCCTCGCCCCCAGTCGCTCAGCCCCCGACGGGCCCGCACGGCTCGATGCCTGGGTGGCGGCCTGGGGCAGCTACATCCCCAAGGTGTACGCCGTCGCGCGTGCCCTCATGGCCATGTACGAAACCGACGCCGAGGCGCGCGAAGCCTGGGACGACCGCATGGCCGCCATGCGCGATGGCTGCGCGGCGGCGGTGCGGGCTCTGTCGGCGAACGGCTGCCTGCGGGACGATCTGTCCGAGCAGCAGGCCATCGACCTGCTCTGGACGCTGCTGTCGGTGCGCAACTGGGACCACCTCTGCCGCGACTGCGGCTGGTCGGAGACGGTCTATGTCACGCGGATGCAGGATCTGGCCCGGCGGGCGCTCTGCGACTGACGGCGCGGGTGGCCGAGTGCGGAAGCGAGGGGCCAGCCCCTCGCGCTCCCCGGGATATTTCTGCCAAGAAGAAGGGGCGGCGTCAGGCTCCGGTGATCTCGTAGGCGCGCCGGATGCCCGCGGTGGCCCGGCCCCAGTCCGAGGCCTTCACGCGTCGCTGGTGCGCCTCGAAGGCGGCGCGGTCGATGAAGCGCTCTGCCACGTGCCGGACCATCGGGTCCTCGGTCTGCGTGACCTCGAAGGACAGGCATCCTGGCTCGGTGCGGGTCAGTCGGAGGTGGTCGGGCAGGTAAGTCTCGACCGTTGCCAGCTCGTCGGGGGTGCTGCAGATCAGATGGCCGCTGAGGTGGACCTGGGAGGCGTCATTGTCGCTCATATGAGGCCCTCCCGGGCTGACCCTGTCGCGGGACATTGCTAAGAAACGGTAAATTCGACTCTTTAAACCATTGATTCATATAGGACCGAAAGATGTCCCGGCCCGGGACACCCTTTTCAGCGGTTCAGCTTGTCGAGCCGCGCCAGCACGCTCAGCCCGTGCGCCTCGAGGCTCTCCGAGGTGGCGAGCGTCGCCGCTGCCGGTCCGATGGCGCGCAGGCTTTCGGGGGTCATCTTGGCCAGCGTGGTGCGCTTGAGGAAGTCCATCACCGAAAGCCCCGAGCTGAACCGCGCCGAGCGCGCCGTGGGCAGTACGTGGTTGGGCCCGCCCACGTAATCGCCGATGGCCTCGGGCGTCCACTGGCCGAGGAAGATCGCGCCCGCGTGAGTGATCTTTTCCGACAGCGCCTCGGGGTCGGAGACACAGAGCTCCAGGTGCTCGGGGGCGACGCGGTTCGAGAGCCGTGCCGCCTCGTCGAGATCGCGGGTCACGATCACGGCGCCGAAGTCGCGCCAGCTCGCCCCGGCGATCTTGCCGCGTTCGAGATCGGGAAGGCGCTTTTCCACCGCCTCGGCCACCGCCCTGCCGAAGGCCGCGTCCGGGGTGATCAGGATCGACTGGGCGCTCTCGTCGTGTTCGGCCTGGCTCAGCAGGTCGAGCGCCACCCAGTCGGGGTCATTGTCGCCCTCGGCGATCACCAGGATCTCCGAGGGGCCCGCGATCATGTCGATGCCCACCTTGCCGAAGACCCGCCGCTTGGCCGCCGCCACGAAGGCATTGCCCGGCCCGGTGATCTTGTCCACCGGCGCGATAGTCTCGGTCCCGTAGGCCAGCGCCGCGATGGCCTGCGCGCCGCCCACGCGGTAAATCTCATCCACCCCGGCGATGCGCGCGGCGAGCAGCACCAGCGGGTTCATCACCCCATCGGGCGTGGGCACGGTGATGGCGAGCCGCGCGACCCCCGCCACCTTGGCCGGGATCGCATTCATCAGAACGGAAGAGGGATAGGAGGCCAGCCCCCCGGGCACATAGAGCCCCGCGGCCGAGACCGGCGTCCAGCGCCAGCCCAGCATGGCGCCCTCGGGGTCGGTCCACTGCGCGTCCTCGGGCATCTGGCGAACGTGATAGGCCCGGATTCGCTGCGCGGCCAGTTCCAGCGCCGCGCGGTCCTCGGCCGAGACCTTCGCGATCTCGGCATCGACCTCGGCGCGCGAGACGGCGAGCGTCTGCTGCGACAGCGCAAGCCTGTCGAATTTGGCCGTCAGCTCGATCAGGGCCGCGTCGCCCCGGGCGCGCACGTCCGAAATGATCCCCGCCACCGTCTCGTCGACGTCGAGGCTGTCCTCGCGCTTGGCGGTGAGCAGCGCCTCGAACGCGGCGTCGAAGCCGGTCTCGGTGGTGTCGAGAAAGACGGGCATGGCAGACCTCCGGGAAATTTCGCGCCACATAGCGCGCCGGGCCTGTCGCCTCAAGCGCCGCTAGCGGCCCGTGGCCCCCATGGCGGCCTCGGCGCGGGCCCTGCACTTCGGACAGACCGTGTAGTGATCGACCTCGGGCAACTGCCGTTCCCCCAGCGGCACCATCTGCCAACGGTCGCCAAGCTTGTAGTCGCAGCAGACGGCACAACGCTCCAGCGGCTTGGTGTGCCAGACCGGGTGGCCCGGGGTCACCGGGCCACAGGGGGTCACGCCACGCGGCACATGGGTGATGCGCAAGCCGTCGCGGCTCAGCGGGACGATGCGCATTTCGTAGCGGCGGATCATGCCGGGCGCGTCGCAGCGCTGCGCCACCGAAAGCGGAACGCCCTGCCGCCGAGTCGCGCGGAAAAGCTGCTCCATCAGGTCGGCGATCTCGCCCCCGCTGAAATAGCTCCAGACGCTGCGACCCAGGACCGAGCGTTCCGACAAACCGATCCCGTCGTTGCCCTGCGCGAAACCAGCCCAGTCACCGACCAGTGCGCGCAGCCGGTCCTTCTGGTCGATCTCGTAACCCACGGGCAGAATGCGGGTCGCGGCTTCCTGTTCACTTACACGTCTTATGGAACGTCACCCTGAGCTCAGTCTTCCGGGTGGACCGGCACCTTCCCCGATGGCGCGAGGTAGGGCCGCGTAACGTCGCGCAGTACCATGTCGAGCGCCTCGACCTCGGCCTTGATGGCCCCGTCACCGGCAAGGGTGAAGACCACGGCGCCCGTCCCGTCGTCGCCCGGCTCGAAGCCCACGGAGAGGATGGACAGCACGAGATCCGGATCGGAGCGGTCGATGCCCTGGCTGGCCACCCGAAGAACGTTGTCGACAACCATCAAGGCGCGAACGCGTTCGGGGGCCTGCGGTTCCGTGCCCGAGACCTCCCGACGCAGACGGTTGACGAGCAGCGCCAGCCGACGCTGCCCAGTCTGCCAGCGGATCTCGGACACCTGCAGGACCGCGTCCTGCACCAGAGCCGAGATCACCTGCAGATCGTCGGGGTCGAGCGCCCCCAGATAGAGGGGCTTCTCGCCACCATCCTCGAAACGGGCGTCTTCGGTCATTGTGCCGCGACCCGCTGGATCTTGGCGCCGACACCCGACAACTTGCGCACCACGTGCTCGTAGCCGCGATCGAGGTGGTAGACGCGGCTCACCACGGTCTCGCCTTCGGCGGCGAGCCCCGCGAGGATCAGCGAGACCGAGGCCCGCAGGTCCGTCGCCATGACCGGCGCGCCGCGCAGCTTGTCGACCCCGCTCACGCGCGCGGTGCCGCCGTGCACGTCGATGCTCGCCCCCATCCGCATGAGTTCGGGCGCGTGCATGAAGCGATTCTCGAAGATCTTCTCCTCGAGCACGCTGGTGCCCTCGGCGGTGCAGAGCAGCGCCATCATCTGCGCCTGAAGGTCGGTGGGGAAGCCCGGGAAGGGTTCGGTGGTCACGTCGACCGCCTTCACCCGACCGTTGCCGCGCCGCACGCGCAGGCCCTTGTCGGTCTCCTCGACCGAGATGCCGGCCACATCGAGCTTTTCGCAGAAGGCCTGCAACAGGTCGATCCGCCCGCCGAGGCAGGTGACATCGCCGCCGCAGATCGCCGGCGCCAGCATGTAGGTGCCGAGCTCGATCCGGTCGGTGACGACGCGGTGGGTGGCCCCGCCAAGACGGTCCACGCCCTCGATGGTGATCGTGTGGGTGCCCTCGCCCTCGATCTGGGCGCCCATCTTGCGCAGGCACTGCGCAAGGTCGACGATCTCGGGTTCACGCGCGGCGTTCTTCAGGACCGTGGTGCCCTTGGCCAGCGTCGCGGCCAGCAGCGCGTTCTCGGTCGCGCCGACAGAGACCAGCGGGAATTCGAAGGTGGCCCCCTTCAGCCCGCCGTCGGGGGCGGTGGCATGCACGTAGCCGTCGCGCAGGTCCATCTCGGCGCCCATGGCCTCGAGCGCCTGAAGGTGCAGGTCCACGGGCCGCGCACCAATGGCGCAGCCGCCGGGCAGCGAGACCTCGGCATAGCCCTCGCGCGCCAGCATGGGCCCGAGGACGAGAATCGAGGCGCGCATCTTGCGCACGATGTCGTAGTCGGCCCGGCGGCTCGTGACATTGTGCGAAGACAGCGCCAGCACGTGCCCGTCGGCCAGCGACGACACCTCGGAGCCGAGCGAGCTCAGAAGCTCGGTCATGGTCCGGATGTCGGAAAGCCGCGGCGCGTTGGTCAGCGTCAGTGGTTCGTCCGACAGCAGCGTGGCCGGCATCAGGGTGAGGCAGGCATTCTTCGCGCCCGCGATGGGGATGTCGCCGCTGAGCGCGCCGTTCCCCGTGACGATGATCTGGTCCATGCCTGTCAGTCCTTGTTTCTGCTCGGTGTGCCGTCGGTTTCTTCCGACGTTTCGGGGGCGGGGGGCTCCGCGCGGGCACGCGCCTGCTGTTTGCGGCGCGCGAGATTGGACTTCAACGCGGCCTTGAGCCGGTCTTCGCGGCTTGCCTCGGAGCGGTCGTTGCGGGGTGGTTTGCGATCCATGGGCCCCTGTCTACCGCAGGCGAAAAAAAGCGTCCAGATTGCGCTTGCGTGCC
>CAYNKL010000195.1:7637-7779 GCA_964397775.1 uncultured Rhodobacterales bacterium
AGTCAAAAAAAACCGTCCAGATGCTCTTGCGCTCTCCTGAGAATATGCATAGAAGCCCCCACACGGCGCTGCTGTAGCTCAGAGGTAGAGCACTCCCTTGGTAAGGGAGAGGTCGAGAGTTCAATTCTCTCCAGCAGCACCA
>CAYNKL010000196.1:0-7717 GCA_964397775.1 uncultured Rhodobacterales bacterium
CCTCGCGGGGGCGCCGAAGGCGCGCCCGCCCCCGGGCGGCGCCGGCAGGCGGCGCAAGTCATGGCGCTCACGATGCCGTCTCCTTGTTCTTGAGGCCGGTGCCCAGGTAGGCCTCAATGACCGCGTCATTGGCCTTGATCTGGTCGATCGAGCCTTCGGCCAGCACCTTGCCCTCGGCCATGACGATGACCGGATCGCAGAGGCGCCCGATGAAATCCATGTCGTGCTCGATCATGCAGAAGGTGTAGCCGCGTTCTTCGTTCAGGCGTTTGATCGCGTCGCCTATCGTATTGAGAAGCGTACGATTTACGCCTGCGCCGACCTCGTCGAGGAAGACCACCTTGGCATCGACCATCATGGTGCGGCCAAGTTCGAGGAGTTTCTTCTGACCGCCCGAGAGATTTCCGGCCTTCTCGTCCTTGAGGTGAGAAACCGTCAGGAAATCAAGAACTTCGTCGGCCTTCTTGAGGAGCTCGCGCTCTTCCTGCGCGATGCGTCCGCGGCCGATCCAGGCGTTCCAGAGCGTCTCGCCCGACTGGCTGCCCGGCACCATCATCAGGTTCTCGCGGCAGCTCATCGAAGGGAATTCATGCGCGATCTGGAAGGTGCGCAGCAGCCCCTTGTGGAAGAGCTCGTGCGGCGGCAGGCCGGTGATATCCTCGCCGTCCATGAAGACACGGCCGCTCGTCGGTGGAAGAGCGCCCGCCACCACGTTGAAAAGCGTCGTTTTTCCTGCGCCGTTCGGGCCAACCAGCCCGGTGATCGAGCCGTCGGCGATCTCGAGCGTGGCGCCGTCAACGGCGTGGAACCCGCCGAAATGGCGGTGAAGGTCCTCGACCCTGATCACGGTAGTCATCCCTGTACCGGCGCGTTGACCGCGCCCTCGTCTTCAATTCGAAACGGCCCGGGATTGGCCCGGGCCGTTCATCGGCGTCAAGCGCCGCTTACTTGAATTCGACGGTGGTGTAATCGCCGTCTTCGATCTCGTAGTGGCGGTAGGTGCCGGCCGCTTCGCCCGGTCCGATCAGTTCCACCGCAGAGGCCCCGACGTAGTCGATTTCGCCGCCATCGGCGAGGATCTGAAGCGCCTTGCCGAGCTCGCCCGGCAGGATCTGCTCGCCCGGGGCGTTGGCGACGCTCATGACGTTTTCCGCCACGGCCTCGGAGGTGGCTTCGCCGCCCTTCATCATGGCCAGCGCAATGAGCGCCGCCGCGTCGTAGCTTTCGCGGGTGAAGGAGCTTTCGCCGTTGATGCCGGCTTCCTCGGTGATCTTGGCGAACATCTCCGCGCCTTCACCCTCGGACCAGGGCACCGCGCCGAAGGAGCCGTTCATGTAGTCGCCGAGCGCATCCATGAGCGCGTCGCCATACATGCCGTCGCCCATCATGAAGGTGTCGAAGGCGCCGGTGTCGAGCGCCGCCTGGATCATGCCGCGACCGCCGCTGTCGGAGTAGCCGAGCACGACAAGCGCCTCGCCGCCGGCGGAGGCTGCCGAGGCGATTTCGGCCGAGTAGTCGGCCTTGTTGTCCTCGTGGGGCAGGTTGATGGTAATCGTGCCGCCCATGTCCTCGTAGGCCGCGGCGAAGGCATCGCTGAGGCCCTTGCCGTAGTCGGAGTTCGAGTAGGTCACGGCGACCTCACCGATGTCGCGTTCCATCAGGATGTCGGCCAGGACGACGCCCTGACGCGCATCCGAGGGCGCGGTGCGGAAGAAGAGCCCGTTGTCCTCGGCATCCGACAACGCGGGCGAGGTGGCCGAGGGCGAGATCATCGGAATGCCGTTCGGCACCGCGACGTTTGCCAGCACGGCGCCGGTCACGCCCGAGCAGTCGGCGCCCATGATCGCGACGATGCCGTCGGTCGTGACGAGACGTTCGCCCGCGGCCGTCGCAGCCGCGCTGTCCACGCAGGTGGAATCCGCGCGGACGGGCACGAGTTTCACGCCGTCGAGGAAATTGCCGCTTTCGTTGACCTCGGTCAGGGCCATTTCTGCGCTGGCGGCCATCTGCGGCGTGAGCGATTCAATCGGGCCGGTGAAGCCGAGGATCACCCCGATTCCGACCTCTTGCGTGTGGCTTTCGGCGTTCGCGGCGCCGGCGCAGAGCGCCGCAGCCGCTGTGGCTGCGAGAAGCTTTTTCATGATGGTTCAACTCCCTGTGTTGGACCGTTTGTCCGCCGGGAAGCCTATGCGGGGGTTTGAGAAATGAAAAGACTTCACGGTGCTGAGAGCGAACGCAGGACGTGGCGTTGCCCTGAGATGCCCATCGGCAGCGCTGTCGGGTATGAGGCGCAAAAGGATGGGCTGGATCGTCCGGGATGCCTCGGGGAAGAGACGGCATCCTTCATATGCGTGAACACACCACATCTTCAAGGCGCCGCACCTCGAAGGTAAATCGAATTATTATTCAGTACCTTATAGAGATAAATTCATGAAAAACGCGAGCCCATCTCTGCATCGCGCCAGGATCGTTCAAGATCTCCCGGGTGATGCCGGGCGCATTGCCCGGATCAGACCGACAGGCGCGAAGCGTTGGTGCCACGTTCGCGGTAGGGCGTCGTGTTGTAGTGCGCCCGGTAGCACTTGGAAAAGTGCGAGGGCGAGGCGAAGCCGCAGCTGAGGGCCACGTTGATGACGCTCATGTCCGTCTGCATCAGCAGGTTGCGCGCCTTCTGAAGACGCAGCTCCATGTAATAGCGCTTGGGCGAGCGGTTGAGGTAGCGGCGGAAGAGCCGTTCGAGCTGGCGTGTCGACATGCCCACCCGCTGGGCGAGAAGCGCCGGCGAGATCGGCTCTTCGATGTTCTGCTCCATCATCTGGATGACCTGGCTCAGCTTGGGGTGGCGGACGCCGATGCGCGTGGGCACCGAAAGCCGCTGCGTGTCCTGGTCGGTGCGGATCGAGGAATAGATGAGCTGGTCGGCGACTGCGTTGGCCAGTTCCTCGCCATGATCGTCGGCGATGACCTTGAGCATCAGGTCGATCGAGGACGTGCCGCCGGCGGTGGTCATGCGGTTGCCGTCGATGACGAAGACCGACTTGGTCAGGTTCACCTCGTCGAATTCCTCGGCAAAGCTGTCCTGGTTTTCCCAGTGGATGGTCGCGCGCTTGCCGTCGAGCAGCCCCGCCTTGGCGAGCGTATAGCCCGCGGTGCAGAGACCACCGACCTTGAGGCCGCGGCGCGCCTCGCGGCGCAGCCAGTTGAGCATCCGCTTGGTCGAGGCCTTCTGCACGTCGATCCCGCCACAGAGCATGATGGTGTCGTCGCGCGTGAGCTCGGGCAGCGGGCCGTCGAGCCGGAAAGTCACGCCGGCCGAGCAGGTGACAAAGGCGTCGGAGTCGTCGGTCCCTTCGCTTTCGCCCGTGATGGTCCACTCATAGAGCATCTTGTCCGCCATGCGGTTGGCAATCCTGAGGGATTCCACCGCCGCGGCGAAGCAAAGCATGGTGAATTCGGGCAGGAGCACGAAGACGAAGCGACGCGGCTTGCGGGGCACGTCGGTCAGTTCGACGACGGGGCGCTGGCTGTCGGGGGGCATGGCGTTTCCCTTCCTTGACGGAGGCCGTCATTCCGCGCGGCCCGGACCGACAAGGGCAGGTTTGCCCGAAAGCGTCAAGACGCGACGGAAAAGAACCATGGCCAGAGCGTCCGGCCTTCGATATAGGAAGGGTCCAAGTTGAATATGAGCTTAATTCACGACCCGGAGAGAGACGATGACGGAGTGGCAAAAGACGAACTGGCGCAACCTGCCGCGGGTTCAGATGCCGGAGTATACGGATACTGCCGAGCTGAACGCCGTTGAGGCCCAGCTTGCCAAGTATCCGCCGCTCGTCTTTGCGGGCGAAGCCCGTCGTCTGAAAAGCCAGCTTGGTGCCGCCGCGCGTGGCGAGGCCTTCCTCCTGCAGGGCGGCGACTGCGCCGAGGCTTTCGACCAGTTCAGCGCCGACGCGATCCGCGACACCTTCAAGGTGATGCTGCAGATGGCGATGATCCTGACCTACGGCGCCAAGGTGCCCGTGGTGAAGGTCGGCCGGATGGCGGGTCAGTTCGCCAAGCCGCGTTCGGCACCGATGGAATCCGTCGATGGCGTGGAACTGCCGAGCTACCGCGGCGACATCATCAACGAGCTGGCCTTCACGCCGGAATCGCGCATTCCCGATCCCAAGCGTATGCTGCAGGCCTACACGCAGGCCGCCGCCACGCTGAACCTGCTGCGCGCCTTCTCGACCGGCGGTTATGCCGACGTGCACCAGGTCCATGCCTGGACGCTGGGCTTCACCGAGGGCAACAAGGCCGCCAAGTACCGCGAGATGGCCAACCGGATCAGCGACACGCTGGACTTCATGAAGGCCGCCGGCGTCGACAGCGCGACCGCGCACACCCTGCGCACCGTGGACTTCTACACCAGCCATGAATCGCTGCTGCTGGAATACGAAGAGGCGCTGACGCGGCTCGATTCCACCTCCGGCAAGTGGCTCGCGGGCTCCGGCCACATGATCTGGATCGGCGACCGCACCCGTCAGCCGGACGGCGCGCACGTTGAATACGCGCGTGGCGTGATGAACCCGGTCGGACTGAAGTGCGGCCCGAGCATGACACCCGAGGATCTGCGCATCCTGCTGAAAAAGCTGAACCCCGAGAACGAGCACGGCAGGCTGACGCTGATCTCGCGCTTCGGGGCCGGCAATGTGGGCGAGCATCTGCCGCGCCTCATCCGTACCGTGAAGGAAGAAGGGGCCAACGTGCTCTGGGTTTCGGATCCGATGCACGGCAACACGATCAAGTCGTCGAGCGGCTACAAGACACGGCCTTTCGACAACGTGCTGCGCGAGGTTCAGGAGTTCTTCGCGATCCACAAGTCCGAGGGCACGATCCCCGGCGGTGTGCATTTCGAGATGACCGGCCAGGACGTGACCGAGTGTACCGGCGGCGTGCACGAGGTGACCGAGGACGCGCTTTCGGCGCGTTACCACACTGCCTGCGACCCGCGCCTGAACGCGTCGCAGTCGCTGGAGCTGGCCTTCCTCGTGGCCGAAGAGCTGACCAGCCTGCGGGGCAGCGAGGCCGAGGTCGCGGCGCTCTGACAGCCGGACACGAACGGTCAAAACAGAAACGGCGGCACCTGGTGCCGCCGTTTTCCGTTTGTGGCTGGCCCGGTTGGCTCAGTCGTCGTTGGAGACCACGAGCCGCAGGTGCGGCGCGCGGCGCGCGGCGGCCGAGAGTGGACGTTCGACCGCGGCGGGCTGCGGCCGGTGCGTAAAACCTGCCTGCTCTTCGGAGAGGCCACGGGGCGCTGCGGCGGGTTCGTCGGTCACGGGTGCAGGGGCGGGGACGAGCGCCGGATCGAGGGCGGGCTCGATCTCGATCTGGATGATCTTGAAACGGCGCGGCGTACGGCCAACCTGGCCGGTGCTGACCAGCGCGCCCAGCGCCCGGGTGATGTCGCCCATGTCCGAGCGCAGCGGCAGGATGATCATCTGGGCTTCCATGTCGGGCTTGCCGAAGCCGCCCTCGGCACGCATCGTTGCGCGGATGATCGCCGGATCGTTGAAGAGCCGCGCGATGGCCTGGCCAAGGCGATCCCGGTCGGAGGGGGCGATAAGCGTCGAAAGCGGCATGCCCGACACCTCCATGCCCATGAGGTCGGAGAGATGAGAACCCGCCACCCTGAGCTTGGCAAGGGAGGGGGCGATGCGTTCGGCCAGGAAGGCGTTTTCAAGCGCATTCTCCATCCCGCGCGGATCGATCTGGGAGCGCAGCGGCACCTGGTCAGGGCCGCACAGGCCGCGCCAATAGGCTTCGACCGTCCTGATGGGCGCGAGGCGCCTTGCCTTTTCCCTGTCCGTCATAGAAACAACATCGCGTCCGTTTCCACCAGATCCGAGCATCTTCGTTCCTTTCGCCGCACGGTCCGGGCGGAACCCCCCATCCGCGCCAGCCTGCTTAATCTCCGTTACCAAAAGGTTGATAGCAGGTTCTGGGCACGATTTCGCCCCATTTCGGGCCGAAAGGTTAACGCGACGCGAGAGTCGAGAACTCGGTTAACGAGGACTTTACACGTTTTCGACGCGTCTTGCCATGCGCCTGCGCGGAGGCTAGGGCCAAATCAGCGAAGGAGCGCTGGAATGCGGCAATCGATGACGGGCTTCGCCAGTCTCCAGGGAGGCGGGCAAGGGCTGAGCTGGACTTGGGAACTGCGCGGGGTCAACGGCAAGGGCCTCGACCTCAGGCTGAGGTTGCCGGACTGGATCGACGGTCTCGAACCGGCGGTCCGGAAGCGTACCGGCGACGCGCTGACCCGGGGCAACATCCAGATCTCTCTCAGGCTGAGCTCCGACGAGTCGAGTTCCGCACCCCGTCTGGACCCGGCTCAGCTCGGGGCGGTGCTCGACGCGATCGGGCGGATCGAGGCAGAGGCCATGGACCGCGGGATGACGCTGAAACCCTCGACTGCGGCGGACATCGTGGCCCTGCGCGGGGTCCTGACCACAGAGACACCCGCGACCGATCAGGATGCGACACGGGCCGCTTTGCTGACCGATTTCGATGCCGTGCTGGCCGATTTCATCGAGATGCGCGCGCGTGAAGGCGGGATGTTGCAGGATGTGCTGGTCCGGCAACTGAGCGAGATCGAAGACCTGGTCGGAGCCGCGGAACGCGCGGTGGATGCGCGGGAAGGGGAACGCCGCGAGCGGTTGCGCACGCAGCTTGCGCGAGTGATGGAAGAGTTCGGCGGCGTTGACGAGGCGCGGCTGGCGCAGGAGCTTGCCGTGATCGCGGTCAAGGCCGACATCACCGAGGAAATCGACCGCCTGCGGGCCCATGTGGGCGCGGCGCGGGACCTGCTGGCGCAGGACGGCCCGGTCGGCCGCAAGCTCGACTTCCTTGCGCAGGAATTCAATCGCGAGGCCAACACGCTCTGCTCCAAGTCCGGGGACGCGGCGCTGACGCAGACCGGCCTCGCGCTCAAGAGCGCCATCGACCAGATGCGCGAACAGATCCAGAATGTGGAGTAATACATGGCGACCCGTCGCGGCCTGCTGATCATCCTGTCCTCGCCCTCCGGCGCCGGCAAATCCACCCTCGCCAAGCGCCTGCGCGCCTGGGACCCGAGCATCGTCTTCTCGGTCTCGGCGACGACGCGCGATCCGCGCCCGGGCGAGGTCGACGGCCGCGACTACCGGTTCCTGAGCGAACATGATTTCAAGGCCACTGTCGCCGATGGCGGGATGCTCGAACACGCGCATGTCTTCGGCAATTTCTACGGCTCGCCCAAGGCGCCCGTGCGTGAGGCCATCGACGCGGGGCAGGACGTTTTGTTCGACATCGACTGGCAGGGGGCGCAGCAGATCCGGAACTCGGATCTCGGGGCGCATACCCTGTCGATCTTCCTTCTGCCGCCCTCGATCCCGGAGCTGCACCGCCGCCTTGTCCAGCGGGGGCAGGACGCGCCGGAGGTGATCGCCAAGCGGATGCAGAAAAGCTGGGACGAGATCAGCCACTGGGACGGTTACGACTACGTTCTCGTGAACGAGGATCTGGACCGGACGGAGGACCGGTTGAAATCCATCGTCACGGCGGCGCGGCTGCGGCGCAGCCAGCAGCCGGGGCTGACGGATCACGTGCGGACGCTGCAATCGCAATTCGAGGGAGGATTTGAATGACGCTCTACGCTCTGGACGGCATTGCGCCGCAAGTGGATGACACCGCATGGGTG
>CAYNKL010000197.1:0-4907 GCA_964397775.1 uncultured Rhodobacterales bacterium
GTGTGATCGGCCATCGCCACCTTGACCAGCAGCGCGCCCATGGCATGAGCGGCGTCGAGCTCGTGCAGCGGCTTTGCCGGCGCTGCGCGGTGATGAAAGAACGATTTCAGTCGCTCGAACATGGGGGGCCTCCGTCGTCGTTGGGGCAGTGTGACAGCACCGCCGGCGTCGCAACAGGGGATTCGTCACCCGGCCCGCAACGGCGCCGGGTTTGTTGCGGAATGAGCGCCGAGAAACAGCTTCGAGAGCGCTTCGCGCTGCGGGTCCTGCGGCGGCCCGGCCGACAGAAGCACCTGGTGCAGGCTCAGGGCAAAGCGCTGCCGGTCGCTGAGCCCCACGGCGCGCTGCAGGATCTCGGCGAAGCTGGCACAGTCCGGCGCCACTGCCTCGACCCGTTCGCAGGCCTCGCGCATCTCCGACGCCTCGCGCGCGGTGAGGTCGTAGCAAAGCGCCAGGACCGCCTCGAAGGTGCTCGGATCGGCGAACAGACCGGCGTGATCGGTGCGCGACGCGCGCAGCAGCAGCGCGCCCAATGCCAGCGGCGCGTCGCCGGGATCGAACGGCGCCGCGAAGGGCGAGGCGAGCCAGAATCTCAGGTTGCGTCCCAAGCTGGCCGTTCCCGTGGCTTCGGATCTGTCGCTGCAGGCGGCAGGTGTGGCATCGCGTTCCCCTCTCATGGCGCGCCAGAACAAATTGGGGCACGCGGGCGAAGTCGGCAATGCCCGTGAGCCGACGGGCGCCGGTCCGACCACGCCGGTTGCGCGGGGGCTTGCCGCGAGGACAGCGGTGTCCCGCCGAATGCGTTTGCGTGTCCCATACCCCTCGCCCCCGCTTTGGCAGGGGCCGCGCAGGCGCGCGCCGGGGCGGCGCTGGAAAGGCAAGACAGGCAAGCAAGCCATCGCATGACGCGCAGCCTACACCCCTTGCGGGCATTCGGTCAGTGTTTTTTCGCGCTCTGGAAGAGGCGGTCGAGCCGTTTTGCCTCCTCCTGCATCCCCCAGGGCGGATTGATCACGAACATGCCCGAGCCGACCATGCGATGGCCCTCGCGGATCGGCGGGAAGCGCAGCTCGTGGCGCAGCGCATCGGGGTGGTCGCGTTCGAGCACGGTCAGCATCGGGGCGTGCAGGTTGGAGGTCAGGATTGGATACCAGAGCGCGAGGATGCCGACATTCCACTTCTTCGCCAGCTTGGCGAGGAATTTCGGGATGCGCTCGTAATCCTGCTTCACCTCGTAGGAGGGATCGACCAGCAGCACGCCGCGGCGCGGCTCGGGCGGACAGAGGCTCTGGGCCAGCGCGAAGCCGTCCTGCTGGTGAACCGCCACGTTGTGGGCGCCAATGGCGTCGCGCAGGGCGGCGTGTTCCTGCGGATGCAGCTCTGCGAGGTGAAGCCGGTCCTGATCGCGCAGCAGGGTCCGGGCGATCAGCGGCGAGCCGGGATAGGCGCTTGGCCCATGCTCGGCGCGGATCCTTGCCAGCGCGCGTGCATAGGGGTGGCTCTTGGGAAGGGCGGCGGCCAAGGCACCGATGCCCTGCTCCGCCTCGCCGGTCTTCACCGCTTCGGCGGCGGAAAGATCATAGAGCCCGCGCCCGGCATGGGTCTCGATGTAGCTGAGCGGCTTGTCCTTCTGGGTAAGGTAGTCGAGCATCCACGCCATCAGCGCATGCTTCTGCACATCGGCAAGGTTTCCGGCATGGTAAAGGTGCTGGTAGGACAGCATGGTCGTTCCTTGGTGCAGTCGCGCCGCGACAATCTCTCCGCGTGCGGTCGGTGTGTCTGGGGTGCCGCGGCGGGGCGCGGACCGTCCTGAGGGCCCCATACAGGGTTTCGAGCGGAAGTGCAGCACCGGTCGGGCACCCGAGGCGGATAACGCCATCCGCCCGTCCTGATGGGATCGAGACCGCACGTCACCGCCCCGGCGTCATCATCCACGCGCAGGCGCTAAAAAACGGTCGGGAGGACTGCAAACAAAAACGGGCGGGGTCCTGAAGACCCCGCCCGTCATGCGCATGTGTAAAACGGCTTAGCCCGGCAGGGCGATCGCCTTGGCGTTGATGAACTCAGTCATGCCGAAGCCGCCGTGTTCGCGGCCATAGCCACTGTCCTTCACGCCGCCAAAGGGCATTTCCGGCGTCGCGAGGTTGAAGTGGTTGATGAAGACCATGCCGGTGTCGAAGTGCTGCTTCGCCAGCTCGAGCGCGCGGTCCTCATCCTTGCTGAAGATACCACCACCGAGGCCGAAGCGGCTGTCATTGGCGATGCGCATGGCATCCTCGTCATCCTTGGCACGGATCACCGACGCCACCGGACCGAAGAGTTCTTCGTCATAGGCCGGCTGGCCGGGCTTCACCTCGGTGAGAACGGTGGCCGGGTAGTAGTAGCCTTTGCCCTCGGGCAGGGTGCCGCCCACGGCGACCTTCGCGCCCTTCGCGACGGATTTCTCGACCTGATCGTGCAGCGTCTCGCGCAGGTCCTTGCGCGCCATCGGGCCAAGATCGGTGTCTTCCTTGGTCGGATCGCCGAGGCTCACTTCGCCCATCGCCTTGACGTAGCCATCGACGAAGGCGTCATAGACCTTGTCGGCCACGACGAAACGCTTGGCGTTCACGCAGGTCTGGCCATTGTTGTAGATGCGGCCCGCGACACAGGTTTTCACGGCTAGATCGATATCGGCATCCTCGAGCACAAGATAGGCGTCGTTGGAGCCAAGCTCCATCACGGTTTTCTTCAGATGCTCGCCCGCCTTGGCGGCGATGATGCTGCCGGACTTGGCGCTGCCGGTCATGGTCACGCCGCGCACAAGCTTATGCGCGATCAGGTCGTCGGACTGGTCGTGGTCGATCAGCATCACGGTGAAGAGGTTCTTCGGCAGGCCGGCTTCTTCGAAGATATCGCGCAGCATAAGGCCCGAGCCGGTGCAGATCTCGGCGTGCTTCAACAGCACACCATTGCCGGCCATCAGGTTGGCGATGGCGTAGCGCACCGCCTGATATGCGGGGAAGTTCCACGGCTGAATGCCGTAAATCACGCCGATCGGCGACTTGGTGATCACGCCCTTGCGGCCGTCCTGCAGGTCGCGGGTCTCGTCGGCGAGCACGTCGGGGCCAGCCTTCGCGGTCCACTCGCAGATCGCGGAGCAGAGATCGATCTCGTCACGGCTGTCCTGCAGGCGCTTGCCCATCTCGCGCGACATCAGGGCGGCAAAGTCCTCTTTGCGCTCCTGCAGCTTTGCGGCGATGGCCTTCAGGATCTTGCCGCGATCTTCGTGCGAAACAAGACGCCAGTCGTTGAAGGCTGCGTTGCATGCTTCCAGCGCCGAGTGCATGTCGGCGTCGCTCATAAGCGGGTAGGTGTCGATCACTTCTTCCGTCGCCGGGTTCGTCGTCGTCATGGCGCGGTCGGGACTATGGGCGTCCTTCATGTCGTGTCCTTTCCATATCGGTGTCTGCCACCCAACGTGCGCCTGCGGTCTGCGTTCCTCCGAGGCGGTCACGTCCGCTTGAGCACGTGATGCCCCGCGCCCCTTTGCCCGGATCAGCAGTGCGTCGCGACGCGGGAAAGGGGTGGGCGAAGCGGAAAAGACGCCCTGTACGACGCGGCCGGTCCCGCGCCGGCACTTGAGGCGATCCGCGACAGGGGGCCTCGCCGGCTCACTCGGCAACGGGCAAGGCGCGACACGCGGATGGTGCCGCGCCCCGTGCTTAGTGCCGCCATGCGAGCCGGACGTTGGGAACCGGCGCGTCAAGCGCCCTTGAACCCCGCGCCGGTGACGCGCTCAGGTCTGGCGGAACCGGTATGTCGTCCGGTTGCGATAGATCTGGCCGGGCCGGATCACCGGGTTCGGAAAGGACGGCTTGTTCGGGGCGTCGGGCCATGCCTGCGTTTCCAGCGCGATGGCCGCGCGTGGCCCGAACGCGTCGTGATCGGGATCAGGTTTGGCCGGCGCTGCGATGTGGTCGGCGGTGTAGACCTGTAGGCCGGGGGCATCGGTCTCGACCTCGAGCTGCAGGCCCGATGGTGCCGTGAACCGGGCCGCAGGCACGGCGCCCGGCGAAAGACAGAAGTTGTGATCGATGCCCTGGCGGCCCAGCTGCCGAGCGCTGCGGAAATCGAACGGCGTGTCTGCGACGGCGGCGATCTCGCCGGTCGGGATCTGCTCGGCATCCACCGGCAGGTAGCGTTCCGCCGCGATCTGCAGGCGGCACGGGTCGATATTGCCGTCATTGCTCAGCGCGAAATAGGAATGATGCGCGAAGGACAGCGGACAGGGCGCCGCGGGCGTGGCTTCGGTCACGATCTCGAGGGCGCTGTCATGACAGCGATAGGTGGTGGTGATGGCGAGTTCCCCGGGAAAGCCCATGCGGCCGTCGGGAAGATCGAGCGCGAAGGTGGCGTGGTCCTCGCCGTAATCGGCCAGCTCCCAGATTAGCGCGCCCGTGCCGTCGCTGCCGCCATGCAGGCAGGTGCGGCCGCCCTCGTTGCGGTCGAGCGTCACCTCGCGCCCGTCGAGCGTGAACCGTCCGCCGCCGATCCGGTTGGCGTAGCGTCCGACGGTGGCGCCGAAATAGACCATGTCGCCGAGATACGGCGCGAGGCTCGACGCCCCGAGCACCAGCGGATGCGCCACGCCCTCAAGCCGCAGGTCGCGCAGCCGCGCGCCGTGGCTCAGGAGCGCGGCACGCAGCGCCCCGCTGCCGATCTCGACCTGCATGACCTGCGTGCCATCGGGGAGTGTCCCGAAGACGGAGACCTGTTCTTGTGCCATTTCAGGCCCTCACTCTTGGGGCCGGAAGACCCGCAACCGGGCTCTCGGCCTGATACAGCAGTCCTTGCGCCGCGTCGGGATCTTCGATCCCCTCACGTGCGGTGCTGACGTAGAGACGCCGCAGGTCGGGACCCCCAAG
>CAYNKL010000197.1:4917-7645 GCA_964397775.1 uncultured Rhodobacterales bacterium
CCGTCCGCCCACGAGGATCTCGCGGTCGAACTGTCCGTCGGGCAGGTAGCGCGCGACCCGGCTCGCCCCCCACTGGGCGTTCCACAGGCCACCCTCGGCATCGGTCACGGCGCCGTCGGGAAAAAGGCCCTCCGCGCGCAGGTCGAGAAAGACCTCGCGCTCGCCTCCGGGCGAGCCCTCCGCGTCG
The DNA here is from genome assembly GCA_964397775.1 of uncultured Rhodobacterales bacterium. Taxonomy (GTDB): domain Bacteria; phylum Pseudomonadota; class Alphaproteobacteria; order Rhodobacterales; family Rhodobacteraceae; genus Allosediminivita. The sequence continues at coordinate 5,105 of CAYNKL010000197.1, forward strand.
AGCGCCGCCCGACAGATGGTCTGGCGGGAGGTGTCGGCGAAATAGGCCATCGTCCCGTCGGGGCTGAAACAGATCGCGTTGGGGATCGAGATGCTGTCGTAGAGGCGCGTGACCTTGCCCTCCGCGTAGCGATAGATGGCCCCGGCCTCGGGCTCGGCGTGTTTGCCCATGGTGCCGATCCAGAAGCCGCCATGCGGGTCGGCCCGGCCATCATTCGAGCGGGTGCGGTCGTCCTCTGCCTCGATCTCCGCCAGCCGCTCGCGCGCGCCTGTGCGGATCTCGAAGCGCCAGAGCCCGGTCTCGGAGGCGAGCAGCAGCGTATCGCGATCGATCCAGCCGGCGGCAGAGTGCATTTCGTCGAACTGCCACGCCAGCGGGCCGGTGGCGTCGAAGGACAACAAGCGCGCGCTCAGGATGTCGAACCAGAACAGCTGCTGCCGGTCGGGGTGCCAGAAGGCCCCATCGCCCAGCTCGCAGGGGCGCGTGTCGCAGATGGTCGCTGTCATGGCATCACACCTTTGGGGCGGATCTACGGGCTTTCTCCGCCACCTTGGCCGTCGTGGGCCCCCACCCGCAAGAGGCCGGGGCCGTCTTGCGGGTGGGGCTTTCCATTGTCTCCGGGCGCTTTGCCAAGGTCATTTCAGATCCTGCGGCAGCAGCGCCTCGGGCAGGTTCTGGTAGCAGACCGGACGCAGGAAGCGGCGGATCGCCATGGTCCCGACCGAGGTCGCGCCGAAATTCGTCGAGGCGGGGTAGGGGCCGCCATGCACCATGGCGTCGCAGACCTCGACCCCGGTGGGGAACCCGTTGGCCAGCACGCGGCCCGCCATGCGCTCGAGCACCGGCAGCAGGCGCTGACCCAGAGCGGTGTCGCCCTCGTCCATCATCAGCGTTGCGGTGAGTTGGCCTGCAAAGTGCTTCGCGACGGCGAGCATCTCGTCCTCGTCGCGAACGACGATGGCGATGCCCAGCGGGCCGAAGACCTCGTGGCCCAGCGTCTCGTTCTCCATCCACGCCGTTCCGGTGGTGCGCAGCAGGTAGGGCGCGGCGTTGCGCTGATCGCAGCTCGAGGTCATCACTTCCTGCACGCCGCTCTGGGACGACAGCGTCTCGGCCCCGGCGCGGTAGGCGTCGGCGATGCCCTCGGTGAGCATGGTCTGCGGCGCGGTCTCTTCCAGCGCCGCCTTCGCGGCGGCGAGGAAGGCCTCGGTCTCGGGGCCTTCGATCAGCACAAGCGCGCCGGGGTTGGTGCAGAACTGGCCTGCCCCCATGGTGAGCGAGCCGGCCCAGCCCTTGGCCATCTCCTCGGCGCGCGCGGACATCGCGGCGGGCAGGAAGAACATCGGGTTGATCGAGCCCAGCTCGCCGAAGAACGGGATCGGCTCCGGGCGCTGCGCGCAGAGATCGAACAGGGCCTTGCCGCCGCGCCACGAGCCGGTGAAGCCCACCGCCTTGATCAGCGGATGCCGGACAAGCGCACCGCCAACCTCGTGGCTGCCGCCATGGATCATCGAGAACGTTCCGGCGGGCATGCCGGTGGCCTCGATGGCGGCGTGGATCGCCTCGGCGACGATCTCGGCGGTGCCGGGATGGGCCTCGTGGCCCTTCACCACCACCGGACAGCCGGCAGCGAGGGCCGACGCGGTGTCGCCGCCGGCGGTGGAGAAGGCCAGCGGGAAGTTGGAGGCGCCGAACACCGCCACCGGGCCGGTCGGGCGCTGGACCATCCGCAGGTCCGGGCGCGGCAGCGGCGCGCGGTCGGGCAGGGCTTCGTCATGGCGGATATCGAGATAGGCACCGTCGCGGATATGCGCCGCGAAGAGCCGCAGCTGGCCGGTGGTGCGGCCGCGCTCGCCCTCGAGCCGGCCGGCGGGCAGGCCGGTCTCGGCGGTGCCGATCTCGGTGATGGTGTCGCCGCGGGCGTCGATCTCGTCGGCGATGGCCTCGAGAAACGCGGCGCGCTCCTCGCGCGTGGTGGCGGCGTAGGCCGGGAAGGCCGCTTCGGCAGCCTTTGCCGCCGCGTCGACCTGTGCCGGCGTGCCCTTCGAGACCGAGATCGGCGTGCCGGTGACCGGCGACGACGAGAAGGTGTCGTCGCTGCCGACCCAAGCGCCGGCGATCAGGTGTTTGCCGTGGAAAGTCATATCAAATCTCCTCTTATTTGCCCCAGCGCAGCGCCATGACGTCGAGATCACGCGCCAGCTCCAGAAGCCGGGTGCGGGTGCGGGGCGTCATCGGCTTGAGCGGGTGACGCACATGGTCCGAGGCGATCACGCCGCCTTCCTTGTAGATCACCTTGCAGGCGCGCAGGCCGCACTGACGGTTCTCGTGGTTGATCAGCGGCAGGCAAAGCTGCCACTGCGCCAGCGCCGCCGCCTTGTCGCCGGCGAGGTACTGACTGACGATAGGGCGGATCTTGTCGGCGAACATGCCCGAGGTCATGGTGCCGGTCGCCCCGGCATCGAGATCGGCCAGCAGCGTCACCGCCTCTTCGCCGTCGAAGGGGCCGATGATGTCGCTGCCGCCCGCGGCGATCAGCGC
>CAYNKL010000198.1:0-7596 GCA_964397775.1 uncultured Rhodobacterales bacterium
TCCGACTTAGTTGAACATCCAAAAAGTCGAGAAAACTACAGGGAGGATGCCACGTTGGGTAGTATTCTCTATCCGACACTAGGAGTTTGGCTAAGCATATTTGACGACCAATCAGCATTTTCTGCCCTAGAGGATTTTTATCGAAATTTTATGCCTCATAGTACTTGGCAGTTGTGGTTTCCGGATGAGGCCACGGACGAACATCTCTTCCTAAACACCGACATTCATGGGGCGGCGCTACCTGGGCTGACGTTGTCAGATGGAACAGCCGGTCTCCTAAAAACTCTTGAGGAAGAAATTTCCGCCAGCAACGACTTCGCAAACCTGTCGGCAGTCCGGATCGGCATTTGGCCCCTCGTGCTGCTAGCATGTCAGCGTCATCGCATCCCATTGCCGCCGCAATTCTGGGTGATGAATTGGTCACCGAGCGCTTCTGAAGTGAAGAGCTAAGACGCCTCCTATCGCAACTATTTTTCTTCGGACATCGCTATACCCCCTCCCAAGGGAGAGGGGAGATGTGGCTTCGCTCCGTCCCTCGACTTCGCTCGGGATGTCGCTTGGGGGTGATTTCGGCGCTTCGAGGCCGCTGACCTCTCGCCCGGGGCACCCTAGCCGGGCTGGCGGATTTCTATGGCGAAGGTGCGGTCCGGGTCTGCGGTGCCCTCTGGGGCGGCGGGGTAGGGGGCGGCCTGGCGGATGGCTCTGAGGCAGCGGCGGTCGAAGCGGGGGCTGGTGCTGCTGGTGAGGAGGGCGGCGGACAAGACCTCTCCGTCTGCCGAAAGCTGGAAGGCGACTTCGCAGTTTCTTGCCCCGGCGACACCTCTGGGCGCGTGGCGCATCAGCTGTTGCCGGACGCGCATCTGCCAGGCGGTGAGGGCGTCCCGGCCTTTGCCGGATGTCCCGGCTTTCACGCGCTGAGCCGGGCGAGCGGCTTCGTCCCTGTTTGTCTCTTGGCCTGTCTCCTGGCCTGCCTCCCCGCCTGCCTCTTGCGGGGCGGAGGGGGACATGTCCGGCCTTTCGGGGGCGGCGAGGTGTGCGCCGGTGTCTTCGCTCTCTTCGCTCTCTTCGCTTTCTTCGCTGTCTGGCCGGGGCGTTGAGGGGGCTTCGCCGCCTGTGGGCCCGGGGGCTGTGGCTGGCTGGACGGGCGCGGCTTCGGCTGGCTGGGGTGCAGGCGCAGAGGGGGTGGCGGGCTCTGCTGGCGGCGCGGGTGGAGGTTCTGGTTTGGGCTCTGGCGTGGGTTCTGGCGCGGGCTCTGGCGTCTCTTCAGGCGCGGCTTGTGGGGCTGGAGCTGGCGGGGGCGGTTCGGGTGTCTCCGGTGCGGCGACCAGCTCCACCTCCATGATCGTCATGCCGCTGCCTCCGCCGGAGGCCGGGCCGGACAGGGAGAGGAGGGCAGCGGCCGCGCCGAGGTGGAAGAGCCCTGCGAGGACAAGGCTCTTCACGGAGACCGACGATGGCCGCTGCCCGCTCATCCTAGAAGGCGACCGAGAGGCCGAGATTGACCGAGCGGCCGGGACCTCTCACCTGCTGCAGCGGGCCGGTGCGCCCGGCATATATGTAGTCGCCAAAGGCGAGGCCGCCGAGCGGGAGGTCATGGGTCTGGTCGAACAGGTTCTCTATGGCGCCGGTGAGGGTGACCCGGCCGAGCTCTGCGCTGAGGCGGGCGTGGACGAGGGCGTAGGCGCCGGTCTCACGCTCCTGGCGCAGGGCGTTCACCGTGTCCTTCCGGTCGACCAGTTCGACTTCGAGCGCGTGGGTCCAGACGCCCTTTGTGGTCTCGAGCGCGAGGAGGCCCTTGAGGGGGGCGATGTTGTAGAGATTGTCGCCCGTGTCCTCATTTGTGCCCTTCGACCAGCTGACACTGCCGGTGAGGCGGGTGTCGCCAAGGCCCGAGCTTGCAAGCGGCGCGGAGCCGGACGCTTCGAGGCCGTAGAGCTCTGCCTCGGCATTGGCGAACTGGAGGAGGGGGAGGCCGTCAGAGAGGGCGCCGATACGGACCGCGTCGATATAGTCCTCCACCTGCGAAGCCCAGGCGGAGAGGCGCAGCTGCGGGCCGTCCTCGCGCGGGCCCGTCCAGTCGAGCGTGGCGGCGAGGCTGCGGGCGACCTCCGGTTCGAGATCGATATCGCCGACATAGCCCGCCCCGTCGCCGGTGAGGTTCGTCATCGAGGCGGCCATGGAGCCCCGGCCTCAGGCATAGCGCTCATAGAGGTTGGGCGAGCGGGTCTTCTGGGCGGCGCCGAATTCGAGGGCGATCTGGTCTGTGGGGCGCCAGACGGCCTTGGCGGTGAGGTCGAGATTGTCGTCCTCACGGGCGCGGTCCCTGGCGTTGGAGGCGGCGGCGGCCATGGCATCGGCCATGTTCATCATGCCGGTCCAGGCATAGGGCTGGACCTCGCCGGCATCCATCTCCACACGCTCATAGCGAAGGCCGAACAGGGTGGACCATGCCTCGGCGGGGGCGGCCTCCCACTCAGCCCAGACGCCGGTGCGATTGCGCTCGCCGTCATTGATATTGATGTAGGTGTTGGGCGACATCATCATGCTGCCGGGGACGGCGGGCCAGTAATCGTCGAGCGAGGCCTGGAAGATTTCGGCGCCGAGGCGGATGTCGCCCGCGCCCTGGACGGGCAGTTCGTATTTCAGCCTTGCGGAGAGATCCTCGCCTTCGCTGATCATCGGCATACCGCCGGTGGCCGCGCCGCCCTTGTCGGAGAGGAAGTTCATCTCATGGTCGACATCGCGCCAGGCAGCGTCGGCGGTCAGGCGGCCGGGGCCGGCGGGGCCTTCGCCGTGGAGCTGGACGCTGGTGCTGGTATTGTCGACAAGGTCCATGCGCTGGTTGGCAAAGCCCTCATAGGGCACGCCCTGCCGCCCGATACGGACCCAGAAGAGGACATCCTCTGCCGGGGCGGCGGCGAGCAGGAGGGACTGGTCGGAGTTCTCATGGAGAGTGGAGCGGACCTCGCGCCCGTCGCCGGCTTCGTAATTATCGGCCTTGTTATAGCTCGCCTCGTAACGGCCGCTCAGCTTCTCGCCGGCGATATTGGCTTCGAGGGAGGCGCCGCGGCCATTGGCGACGCTGCGATAGCGCGCGCCGGCTTCGCCGAAGACCTCGACCCCGCCAGCGGAAAACTCCGGCGCGCGGGTCTCGATGGAGATGATGCCGGCGATATTGTCACCGCCCGCGCTGACGGGCGAGAGGGTCGGGGTCACGGTGATCTGCTCGACCCGCGAGGCGTCGATATAGGAGGTCACCGGGTTCATGTGGTTCGGGCAGTAATTGGTCGCCGCCTGCCCATCGATGAGCACGCCGACCCGGTCATCTGAGAGCCCGCGCAGGACGGGAAGCGAGGCAATGGCGCCATTCGACTGAACCGCCACGCCCGGGTCGCGGGACATGAGCGCGAGCGGGTCGGGTGAGGAGAGGCGGCGGCGTTCGATTTCGGGCTTTGTGAGAGGGCGGCTGCCTGGGGCGGTGGGGCTGGTGGTTGCCGCCTCGGCCGGCGCGTCGTCAGGCTGGGCGTCGATGGGCGGAAGCTGCGTCGGGGTCTGGGCGGCAGCCGGCGCGAGCGCGGTGCCCGCAAGGGCGAGAAGTGCAGCGAGGCTGCAGGAAGAGGGATGTTTCATGATGTGTCTCAGCAATGATCAGGGCCCGCCGCCGCTGGTGGAGGCAGACCGGGCATGAGCGCGCCGCATGAGCGGGCGCTACGGAACGGATCAGGCTGAGACGGGCGGGGCGCGCGAGGGCGGTGGCGGGGCGGCGAGGCCGCGGCCGGGAATACCCGCGCTGGCGGCGGTCTGGTAGTAGAAGGCGTACTGGACCGGCTGGCTCGCCTGCGCGTCTTGGGCGGGGATCGCGAAATGGGCGCTCAGCGCGAATGGGCAGGCCTGGCCGTCGCTCTCTTCCGGCGTGTCTGAGAGGTCGTCCGGGTCGACGAGATCGCCGGTGCGTGGATCGAGGAGGAGGGTACCTGTCTCCCCGCTGCCGCCATGACAGATTTCGATGCTGATGAGGCCGTCCGTCTGGCCGGGGGCGGCGATCATGTAGCCCGCCGGGATGAGGCCGCGCATGATGATCGCCACCAGCGCGATTGCGCCGAAAACAGATGTCAGCCGGGAGGGCAGGGGCAGGCGGGGTCTCATCTTGGGCGGAGCTAGGCCATGGGGCTCGCGGCTTTGCAACTGTGGCACCGCGCCACAGCTTCACAGAAGGCGATCCAGCCCGCGCCCTTTTTACGGATCTTAACCCAAGCTAACCATCGGTCGGTTTGTCCGATCTGGAGCCCTTTGGGCGGGAACGAAGCATACGCGCCTTGGTTGATGGCCCGGTGGTCCAGTCAACCCATAGAGGTATTCCAGAATGTCTACCCCGCAGAATCTCAAAGACCTTTATCTTGAAGAACTCCAGGACCTCTGGTCGGCCAATGACCAGATGGCCAAGGTGGTGCGCGACATGGCCGGCGCGGTCGGCGACGACAAGCTGAAGTCGAAATTCGAAACCTCGATCAAGGGGATCGAGAGACATACCAGCCTCCTGAAAGAGCTGATCGAGGATGCTGGCGGTGAGCTGAAGAAAGAGCACTGCAAAGGCATGGAAGGTCTTGTGAAAGAGGCGCGCAAACATGCGGTCGAGGCCGATGGGCCGGGCGACGTCATCGATGTTGCGGCCATCGCGCAATTCCAGCGCATGAGCCATTACGGGATTGCCGGCTTCGGCACGGCGGCCGCGTTTGCCGATGCGCTTGGCCTTGATGACGCGGTCAGCAAGCTCAAAGAGGCGACCGGCGATATCTATGAGAGCGACGACTATATGTCTGAACTCGCTGAACGGTCTGAAAACCTCGAGGCGAAGGCCGGGTCATGAGGTGGGTCCCTCCAGGGCCTGTCGCGGTCGGTATCCCCGTCCGCGATGAGGCCGACCGTCTGCCGCGCCTGCTGGATGCGCTGGCCGGGCAGAGCGTTGGGGCGAACACTTTCAGCGTCTGCTTCCTGCTCGACGGATGCAGCGATGACAGTGAGGCGCTGCTGCGCGCAGCCCTGCCGACATGCGGCTTTGACTATCGCCTGGCGACAAGTCCGCTGGCCGAGCCGAATGCGGGGCGCGCACGAAGGCAGGCAATGAAGATGTGCCTGCCGCTCTGCGAAGGACCGGGCAGCATCTTGCTGACGACCGATGCCGACTCAGTGCCGGAGCCGGACTGGATCGAGATGGCCTGCCGCGCGCTTGAGAGCGTGGACGTGGTCGCCGGACGGATCGAACGGACCATCCGCTTGATGGGCTGCTGGCGAACGCGGCTTGAGGATTATCTCGACGCGCTGCACACGCAGCGCCGCAATGTCGACCCGATTGCCTATGACGCCGTGCCGGCCCATCCCTCGCTGGGCGGGGCAAATCTGGGGTTCCGGGCCGATGTTTACAGAGCGCTGGGCGGCTTCCCGGCCTTTGTGCGCGGCGAAGACCGGGCCCTTGTGGCCAAGGCGCGGCGCGAAGGTTTCCGTGTGCGCCACGATCCCGTTGTGCTGGTCTATACGTCCAACCGCGTGGCCGGGCGTGCGCCGGGCGGGCTGGCCGATGAGCTGCGCGACCAGCTCTATAGTGAGCTGCCGGCACTGGTCGCCGATCCGGGTGTCTGCCTTCGCCATTACCGGCTGCAAGCGGCGCTGCGGGCGGCCTTCGAGGCGGGGCCGCTGGCGATCGCGGCAGCGGCCCGGCGCTATGGTTATTGCGAGATACATCTTGGAGAGGTCGCGCGTGAGGCCCGCACCGCTGATGCCTTTGTCGAAATCGTTGCGCCGGAAGACTGCCTGCCGCAGGCCAATGTCCTGCCACTGCCGGCTGCGGAGGCAGCGCTGGCGGCGCTGACGGATGCAGACAAGGTGGAGGTCGCGGCATGAGTCCGACTGCCTCTGAAATGGAAACGGCACCAAGCGAGGATGCACTGGCACTATCGCGCCGGGTGCATGAGGCAAGCGAAGGTCTTATCCTGCCAGCCTGGCAGAGCGAGGCCAACATGCTGGCCCTGCTGCGATGCCTCTACGAGGCGGGCCGCGAGGATCTTGCCTTTGCACGTGTGCTGGAAGGTCATATCGATGCGGTGCAGATCGTGCTGACACGCGGCGATGCAGTTCAGGCGGGCGCCTTGAACAAGGCACTTAGCCAGGGCGCGGTGCTGGGTGTCTGGAATGCAGACCTCAAGGATGCGCCTCTGCGTGTGCAGAACGGGCAGCTGATGGGCGGCAAGGCGTTTGCCAGCGGGGCGGGACTTCTCTCGCATGCGCTGGTGACCCTGAATGGGGGCGACCGCGCCAATGTGCAGCTTCTCCTGCTCGACCTTACGGCCACGCCGCCGGCCATCGACCGGTCCTGGTGGGATGTGGCGGGCATGCAGGAAAGCGAGACGCATCTGGTGCGCTGGTCCGGCGTGCCTTTCGATGAGGCCTGGAAAATTGGCGCGCCAGGAGATTATGAGCGCGAACCCTGTTTCAGTGGCGGCGCGCTTCGCTTTGTGGCGGCCCATGCAGGCGGCATTGCGGGCCTGTTCGACAGGGTGCGCGATCATCTGCTGCGCACCGGACGGACCGAAAGCGTGCAGCAGACCGAGCGGCTGGCCCGGCTCTATCGCTGCGCGGATCTGTCGGCCACCACGGTGCGCGCCGTCCAATCGCGCTGGTTCCAGCAATCGACGGAAGAGAAGCTGGCCTCTGTTGCCCATGCCCGGATGAGTGTGGCTGATCTTGCGCAAGAGGCCATATTGCTGGCCCAGCAGAGTGTCGGGGCCGCGAGCTTTTTCCGCTCAGGTCCACTTTGCAAGCAGATGATGGATCTGTCCGTCTATCTGCGTCAGCCGGTCCCGGACGCGAAGGTGCAGGAGGTCGGCAAGGCCGCCGCAAATGGATTGCTGGTGCCCGGCCTATGAGGCCATTGCCTTCCTTCAGGGGCAAATCCGTTCTGGTTGTCTCTCCTCACCCGGATGATGAGGCGATTGCCGCTTTCGGTGTGATCCACCGCGCCGCGCGCGAGGCAATGCGGGTCGGCGTTGTTGTCGTGACCGATGGTGCCGCCTCTCATGACAGCCGCAAATGGCCGCAGCGGCGTCTTGCCCGCCAGCGTGCGCGCGAAACGCAGGCCGCAATGGCACGGGCCGGTCTGAGTCGGGGCCAGGTGAGCTTTCTCGGCCTGCCAGATAGCGGGCTTGAGAGGTTGAGCGAAGAGGAGTTCGCCAGGCTGGTGCGCGCCCTTCGTGGGCAGGGGGCGCCGGATCTGGTCTTCCGTCCCTCGGTCAAGGATTATCACGGCGACCATAAAGTGGTTGCGCGGGCCTGCGGCGCGGCCTGGCCGGCGCGTGTGCGCCAGTTCAGCTATGTGGTCTGGCCGGAGGAAACCAGCCGGTTCAGGCCGAAATACAGGCTGCCGCTTGGTGCGGCGCGCAGCATGAAGCACGCGGCCATTCGCAGCTATGGAAGCCAGACCGGTCTTGTTGATGATGATCCCGCCGGGTTCACGATGAGCCGCGCCATGATTGCCGGGTTCTGTCCGCCAGCGGAGACTTTCGAGCCAGTATGAGGCGCGGCGCGATCTCCCTTGCCGGTTTT
>CAYNKL010000199.1:0-7578 GCA_964397775.1 uncultured Rhodobacterales bacterium
CGGCGGGGCTGAAGCCCCTTGTTCCGGGGCTGCCAGAGCATGGCTCGAAGGGCAGCTCCGTCCGCAGAGCATCCACTCGCGCGCTTCGCGCCGAAGGTCCGGGTTGGGTCGGAATTGCTTGTAGGTGGGTCGAGATTGCTTGGCACGGCCTCGCGACAAGATCCATAACCCCGTGCGTCCGAGTCGATTTCGCAAAGCATTCGAAAGGTGGTGTCCTCTCCGGCCATGGCCCGCTTGCTACGTCAGGCTTGCCATTCCGGCGTGAGCCGCCCTCTATCGACCCCAAATGAACACCACGACCCGACCTCCCGCCCATCTCTGGGGCGTCAGCGCCGCGCTGGAGCCGCTTTCAGGCGGGCATCGCAACGCGGTGTTCTGCACCGTCGGGCTGGACGAGGAGCTTGTCTTCAAGTCGACCCGACGTCCGCCCGAGGCCATTGACTGGCTGCGCGAGGTGCATGACATGGCGCGCGCGGCGGGCTTCACCGTGCCGCCGATGCTCGAAACCCGGGAGGGCGCGCTCGTGGCGCAGGGCTGGACCTGCGAGCCCTACATCCCGGGCGACCCCTGCGATCCGGCCGATCTGCCCGAGGTGCGGGACGCGCTATCACGCTTCCACGATCTGGCCCGCGACATGCCCCAGCGCCCTGGGTTCCTTTCGTCGCAGGACCTGCTCGGGGCCGAGCGCGGCGGCGACGTGGATCTGGCCGCCATGCCCGCGGCCGTTGTCGCGCTCTGCCGCGAGGCGTGGGGCGCCGTCTCGGACGGGGTGATGACGCTGGTGCACGGGGACCTGAACTTCGCCAACCTGCTGCGCTGTCCCGACGGGCGCGTCACGCTCATCGACTGGGACGAATGCCGGCGCGACCTGTCGCTCTTCGACCTGGCCGTCCTGCCCGGCGCCCGCGCGGTCGAGGCCCGCGCGCTGCTCGCTTGGGAGGCCGCCTGTTCGTGGCATCGCGAGCCCGACTACGCCCGCACCATGGCCGGGCGGCTCTGATCGGGCCAGCGCCTCAATCCCCGCCAATCCTTACGTCCCGGTTAACGCGGACAGCCAAGTCCTTGATTTCACTGGGTGCGAAAAATGTCCCGGCCCGGGACACCAGAAACGAAAGACGCCGCCCGAAAGGGGCGGCGTCCTGAAAATCTCGTATCGTGCCGGAGGCAGCTGGCTCAGAAGCCGAGGCCTTCGTACTTCTTCTTGAAGCGCGAAACGCGGCCACCCTGGTCCATGAGGCGCGAGTTGCCGCCGGTCCATGCCGGGTGCGACGTGGGGTCGATGTCGAGCGTCAGCGTGTCGCCCTCGGCTCCCCAGGTGGTCCGGGTCTGGTACTCGGTGCCGTCGGTCATCTTGACGGTCACCATGTGGTACTCGGGATGGATGTCCTTTTTCATGTCGCGCTTCCTTGCACCGGCTTCTTGCCGTCGTCCTTGGGCTTGTAGTTGGTGTTCTCGGCGATACGGGCCGACTTGCCGCGACGCGAACGCAGGTAGTAAAGCTTGGCGCGGCGGACACGGCCACGACGCACGACCTCGATGGACTCGATGTTGGTCGAGTACAGCGGGAACACGCGCTCGACGCCTTCGCCGAAGGAAATCTTGCGGACCGTAAAGGTGCCAGCGATGCCTTCGCCGTTCTTGCGGCTGATGCAGACGCCTTCATAGGCCTGCACACGCGTCCGCGTCCCTTCGGTCACCTTGTAGCCGACGCGCACGGTGTCGCCGGCCTTGAAATCGGGAATGTTCTTCCCGAGCGAGGCGATCTGTTCCGCCTCGAGCTGGGCAATCAGGTCCATCGACCTTCTCCTTGGATAGCTCACGGTTGGTCCGTGAAGGTTTGTGCCGTCCCAGAGCTCCGGGTCTTCTGGCCGGGTCCGCTTCAGCGCCCGCCGGAGATTTCGAACTGTCTTTGCCTTTCGTCGCCTTCCGGCGGGCCCACGGGGGCGTCGAAGACCGACGCGGGCGCATACCGGAATCGGCCCGCTCGGCCACGCCGGCGGACCTGCGCCGTATAGGCGGGACAGGCCGCTTGATCAAGCGTCAATTGCCCCGCTTGCGGTGCGCAGCAGCCAGGGCCTGCTCACCGCCCGTTTAGATTTGGCCCCTATAGCCCGGATCAAGTTGAAGCAGAACGGGCGTTACCTATGAAGCGTTTCAAATCCCTCCGGCTGCAGGTGGCCTGCGGCGTGATCCTGATCGTGTTCGCGACGGCGATGGCGCTCTTCGTCACTCTCGAACGGCATTCGGAACAGGCCCTGGTCAAGGCTGCACAGGCCCGGCAGGACACCTCGCTGCGGATCCTCGTGGACAGGTTCTTTCAGCGCTACGACGGGATCACGCCCGTCTACGATGCCGATGGGGCCATCGAACAGGTCCGCTGGGAGGAACTGCCCGGGATCGAGGGGCACGACCTGATCGACGGCGTCGGCCGGATTTCGGGCGAAACCGCCACGCTCTTTGCCTGGGATCCCGCCGAGGGGGATTTCATCCGCCGCACCACCAATATCGTAAAGCCCGACGGCACCCGCGCGGTGGGGACTTACCTGGGCACATCGAACCCGGTCTTTGCCTCGATGATGGAGGGCGAGATCTTTCGAGGACGCGCCGTGATCCTCGGCAACAGCTATCTGACGATCTACGTCCCGATCATGGGGCCCGATGAACAGCCGCTGGGCATCTTCTACGTCGGCGTGGCCGAGGCCGAGATCGCCGCAGCCCTTCAAGCGCAGCGCGTCAGCGCGCTGATCGTGGTCACGGGACTGCTGATTCTCGCCATCCTCGCGACCTTCTTCGGTCTGCGCTTTGCGCTGCGGCCGCTGGTCCGGCTGGAACGCGCGGTAAAGCGGATCAGCGAGGGCGAACTCGACCGCCCCGCGGACGGCATCGACCGCACCGACGAAGTGGGGCGCATCGCCACCACCGTGGACGGCTTCCGCCTGTCCTTGCAGAAGGCCCGTCTCCGCGACGAGGAAGACGCGCGGCGACGGGAGGAGCAGGAGCAAGCTGTCGAGGAGCTGAGCCAGAGCATGGCGCGACTGGCCAGCAAGGACCTCGGCTGCCGTATCCCGCAGGCGGCAGGCTTCCCGCCCGAGTACGAGCGCCTTCGCAGGGATTTCAACGCTGTAGCCGAGAACCTGGCTGGTGCCGTGGCCGACATCAGCCGCGTTTCCGCCAATGTTGAAAGCACGGCCAGCCGCATCGGCAGCATGTCCAACGATCTCTCCCTCCGGGTCGAGAAACAGGCCGCCTCGCTCGAGGAGACCGTGGCCGGGCTCGATCTTCTCACCCAGTCGGGCGACCAGATCGCGACCCGCGCCTCCGAGGCCGACGGGCTGGCCGGAGAAAGCCGCGAGCTGTCGCGCGAAAGCGGTGCGGTCCTGGATCGCGCTGTTGCCGCCATCGCCGAGGTCGAGGCCGCTTCGGATCAGATCGGCCGCATCGTCGAGGTGATCGAAGACATCGCCTTCCAGACCAACCTCCTGGCGCTGAACGCCGGGGTAGAGGCCGCGCGCGCCGGTGAGGCGGGCAAGGGGTTCTCCGTGGTCGCCACCGAGGTACGCGGGCTGGCGCACCGCGCCTCTGATTCCGCCGGCGAGATCCGCACTCTCGTCCAGTCCACGGTCAACCAGGTGCGGGACGGCAGCCAGCTGGTCCGCGACACGGGCACCTCCATCAGCCAGGTGCTCGAGAAGGTGCACGCCCTTGGATCGCTTGTCTCCGCCATCGCGACGGATGTCGAGGGACAGGCGCGCAGCATGTCCGAGATCAACGTCGGCATGCAGCAGCTCGACGTGGCGACCCAGGAAAGCGCCGCGCTCGCGGCCGAAGCTGACGGCGCCAGCCAGGAACTGCAGTCCGAGGCGCGGGCGCTGGCGCATACGCTCGACAGCTTTTCGCACCATGACACCGGTGAGGGAAAGGCAACCGGCGGGGCCGTGCAGTCGCGCGCGGCCTGAGCGTCGCGTCGCGCGGCCGCCGGTGTCAGCCTTGTCCGCCGTGCTTCCTACGAAGGTAGGCGTCCCACAGGTCGGGGCGCCGCGCCTCGGTCAGGCGCTCGGCCTGCGCCTGACGCCACTTCTCGATCTCCCCGTGGTGCCCGGACAGCAGGACGTCCGGCACCGCGTGCCCGCGCCATTCGGTCGGGCGCGTGTACTGTGGATGCTCCAGAAGACCGCTGGAAAAGCTCTCTTCCTCGGTTGAGGCGGCGTTTCCCAGCACTCCGGGCAAGAGCCTGATGGTCGCGTCGAGCATGGCTTGCGCGGCGATCTCACCCCCCGTCATGACGAAGTCGCCCAAGCTCACCTCGGTCATGCCGTAGGCGTCGATCACGCGCTGATCGAGCCCTTCGAACCGGCCACAGATCAGCGTCGCGCCCGGGGTGCGTGCCAGGTCACGCGCCATCGCCTGGTCGAACGGGCGACCACGGGGCGAGAGGTAGAGGATCGGCGCCTGCTCGGGCATCCGGGCCCGCGCACTGTCGAGCGCGCGCGCCATGACGTCGGCGCGCAGCACCATGCCGGCGCCGCCACCCGTCGGTGTATCGTCCACGTTCCGGTGACGCCCCTCGCCGAACTCGCGAAGACCCACGGCGTCGAGCTGCCACAGACCCTCCTTCAGGGCCTTTCCGGTCAGGGAAAGACCCAGCGTCCCGGGAAAGGCCTCCGGAAAGAGCGTGACGATCTGCGCCCGCCAGGCACGCGCCAGTTCCGCCCCCGGAGACATGAGATCCCGCGGCTGGAGCGAGGGGCGGATGGCCTTGCGCCCGTGCGAACGGGAGGGCGTGTCTGACATCTGGGGCTCCGGCGACTGCTGCGCGCCGTATCTACTGTCCGGTCGTGGTGCCGTAAAGCCTGCCGCGGTCTCAGGGGGTCGCGTTGTACCCTGTCAGGTAGTCCGCGGACTGCGGCGCCGAGAGGAGCAGCCCGGTCGTCGGGCACCATGCCGGCCGCGGCAGAGGCACACGCCCCGGGTGATGCGCGGACAGGCAGTCGGGGGCGGGCAGCCTGCGGGCCCCGGTGATCTCTGCGAGGGCGTCGAGTTCGCGCGCGAAGGCCGCCTCCGCCTCGGGCCCGATGGCATCGGGGGCCAGGCCGATACCGCCTCGCGGGTAGACCTCGTCGCGCCACTGCTGCAGCACCTGTTCAATCCCCTCGCAGAAAGCGCGGTCACCGCGCTGCGCAGCAGCGCTGAGCGCGCGCGTGCGGGCGATATCGGAGAGGTAGGCGGCGACCGTGGACCGGTCGCATCCCGGCTGCCGCACGCACCACAGCGCGGTGGCGCGCGACGCCGGGTTCCCCGCGTCATGCTCCAGCACCACCCGATGCCACAGGTCAGGGTCGTCGACACCCAGACTTTCGAGCCCGAGCAGGCCGCCGCTTGCCCGGCCGGTTTGCCACAGCATGTCGGTATGGGCGAGCGCCTCGGCCTGCCTGCACCGCTCTTCCGCGCAGCCCACGGCGTCGAGCTGATCTCGCAGTGCCAGAACGGCATCCGGCCGAAGGAAGAGCCGCGCCAGATCGCCGGCCATCACCTTGTCGGCGTCGAGAAGCTGGAACAGCACGTAAAGCTCCAGGACTTCCCCGCGGGACAGGGTTTCGACGGACTTGTGCCCCCAGATGCAGATCATCCGCTTCAGAAGCCGCCCGCGGGCGCAGGACCGGTCGGCCGCCCTGCCTGAGCCGCGGCCCTCTGCAAGCGCCGCCGCGAGCATGGTTTTCTGGGCTTCCGGGCTGGGCAGGGACAGCATGGCGCCGATCATCCGCTGGCCCGCCGGACGCAGAAGCCTGCCGGGTCCGGGCGAGAGAGAGACGCGGCCCGTGAGGCTGCTGATGACCGCCCAGAGACCCCCGGCGCCGGCGAGACCAAGCAGCGCCGGTGAGGCGCCGCCGTCGTGTGGCAAGAACAAACAGACCAGAGCCGGGGCCATGGCAAGGCTCACAATGTAGACGGGCTGGCCGGTCATGCTTGGAACCGGACCAGAGGAGTGCGCGGAGTTTCCGATGGTAACGTGGTCTGCAAAACGGGCCTTCAGGTCAGGATGCGCCAGGCGTCCCGCGGAAAAACCGCAAAGACACGACCGGCAACGCAAAAGCTCTGATGCCCGTTCCTGCTCGATCAAAAAAGATGTGGCGGAAAAGTGGATTTTATCGCGAAACCTGCCGCGCCGAACCGTGTCCAGCAGAAATCCGCCCGCCGGGCCATACAGGACCCGGCGCCGGTTCAGTCCAGCAGACCCTCGGGCGGATCGGCGACAATCCGGCCCGCGGTGAGATCGACCGTCGGCACGGCCTCTCGCGTGAAGGGAAGCAGCACCGTGCGGGACTGGCCCGGGACGTGCAGTTCCAGAAGGTCTGTGGCGCCGTGGTTCAGCACGGCACGGACCTTGCCCAGCGGCGCACCGCCGGTGTCGTAGACCGCCACACCGATCAGGTCGGCATGGTAGAATTCGTCGTCGGGAAGCGAGGGCAGGCGCTCGCGCGGCGCATAAAGCCGCAGCCCGCGCAGGGCATCGGCCTGCTCCTTGGTGTCGATCCCGCTCAGCAGGGCGGCGAAACCGCCCTTGATCTCGCGTATCAGCTCCACGTCGAAGCTGCGCGCCCCGTCTTCGCTTGTCAGCGGGGCGTAGTCTGCCACCGCCGCCGGTTCGGCGGTGAAGCTTTTCAGGCGGACCTCGCCGGCAACCCCGAAGGCGCCGGCAATGGCCGCGACACAGACGCGATCATCCATCGCTTACCTCATAGGTACAAAGGCCGCTGGCACGCCAGTCGCCGCCAACTATGGCACATTCCTCGCGCCGGGAACTCCTCTCGTAGAAGATCCCCGCGACAAAGGCCACGAACAGCAGGACGGCCAGTCGGAACAGGCGCATCATGGCGCGGATCCCGCAAATGGCGCCCGGCCCGCGTCAGCGCGGCGGGCCGGGAACGCGATCACTCGGCGTCGGCCGATGCGACTTCGGCTGCCTTGGCTTCACGCTCCTTGGCGCGCTCCTGGGCTTTCTTGCCCGGGGTGCCCTTCTTGTGGTTGTGACGCTCTTTCTTCTCGATGTCGCCGGAGCTTTCGAGGAAGCGCGACACGCGGTCGGTCACCTGGGCGCCATGCTCGATCCAGTGCTTGGCGCGATCCACGTCCATCTTGACGCGGTCCGGGCTGTCCTTGGGCAGGAGCGGGTTGTAGGTGCCGATCTTCTCGATGAAGCGGCCATCGCGCGGCATGCGCGAATCGGCGACGACGATGCTGTAGTGGGGGCGCTTTTTGGAGCCGCCACGGGCGAGTCGGATCTTCAGGGCCATTGAGTGTCTCCTTGTTCGAATGGCGTGGTCTGCGGCGCGGCCGTCATGGCTGCTGCCGCCGGTGGTGCTGGATCACTTCCTGAATGATGAAATTCAGGAACTTCTTGGCGAATTCCGGGTCCAGATCAGCCCGGGATGCCAAATCCTGGAGCCGCGCGATCTGAGTCTCCTCGCGCGCGGGGTCGGATGGCGGGAGGTCGTGATGCGCTTTCAGCGCACCCACGGCCTGCGTGTGCTTGAACCGTTCGGCTAGCGTGAAGACGAGGATCGCGTCAAGCCGATCGAT
>CAYNKL010000200.1:0-7329 GCA_964397775.1 uncultured Rhodobacterales bacterium
GCCTGTCGAGATCGCGCAGCACGCGGACATCGCGCAGCCCCGCCCCGCCGAAAAGGCCTGCCACCGCTGTGCCCTGTGTCGGCCCGATTTCCGCCAGAAGCCGGCCGCCCGGGGTGATGCGATCGCCTATGCCCGCGGCAATGGCGCGATAGGCCTCGAGCCCGTCGCCACCGTCGGTGAGCGCCATCTCCGGCTCATGGCCGCGTACCTCTGGCGACAGCCCCGCCATCTCCGACGCGGCGATATAGGGCGGGTTGGAGACCACGAGATCGTAGCGCCTGCCCGCGGGCAGCGGATCGAACCAGCTGCCTTCCAGCAGCTCCGCCCGTGTCTCGAGCCCCAGCGCCGTCCGGTTGCGCGCTGCCACCTGCAGGGCCGCGCCGCTGAGGTCGGTGCCCGTCCCCCGCGCCTGCGCCCGCTCGGCCAGCAAGGTCAGCAGGATGCAGCCCGATCCGGTGCCCAGATCCAGCAGGTCCTCGAAGGGCCCCTCCAGCGCCGCGGCGACCAGCACCTCGGTCTCGGGCCGCGGATCGAGGACATCGCCCGTCACCGCGAAATCGCGCCCCCAGAAGGCCCGCAGGCCGGTCAGGTGGCTCACCGGCACTCGCGCCGCGCGGCGCCCGATCAGATCGTCGAAACGCTCTGCCGCTTCCGGGCCCACCTCCTCGCCCAGTGCCAGTGTCAGCCGCGCGGGCGAAACGCCAAGCGCCAGCGCCAGCAGCCGGCGCGCGTCGCGGGCCGGGTCGTCGATCCCCGCCGCCGTCAGGCGGGCCATGCCCTCTGCCAGAACGGAACTTCCGCGCATCTCAGCCCGTCATCTCGGCAAGCTGCGCCGCCTGATGCTCGGAGGTCAGCGCGTCGATGATCTCGTCGAGATCGCCCGCCATGACCTGGTCGAGCTTGTAGAGCGTCAGACCGATCCGGTGGTCGGTAAGACGCCCCTGCGGGAAATTGTAGGTACGGATGCGCTCGGAGCGGTCGCCCGATCCAACCTGCGCCTTGCGGTCCGCGCTGCGCGCCGAATCCGCCTCCTGCCGCTGCATATCGAAAAGCCGCGCGCGCAGCACCTGCATGGCGATCTCGCGGTTGCGGTGCTGCGATTTCTCGGAACTCGTGACCACGATCCCGGTAGGCACGTGGGTGATCCGCACCGCCGAGTCCGTGGTGTTCACGTGCTGGCCGCCCGCGCCCGAGGACCGCATGGTGTCGATGCGCAGGTCATTGGGGTCGATCTTCAGGTCGACCTCCTCGGCCTCGGGCAGCACCGCCACCGTCGCCGCCGAGGTGTGGATGCGGCCACCCGATTCCGTCTCGGGGACGCGCTGCACGCGGTGCACCCCGGATTCGTACTTCAGCCGGGCGAAGACGCCGTCCCCGGCGATCCGCACCACCAGCTCGCGCACACCGCCAAGCTCGCTCGTCTGTTCCTCGACGACTTCCCAGCGCCAACCGCGCGCCTCGGCATAGCGCTGGTACATGCGGGCAAGATCGCCTGCGAAGAGCGCCGCCTCCTCCCCACCGGTGCCAGGACGGATCTCCAGCATGGCGGGCTTGGCGTCGGCGGCATCCTTGGGCAGCAGCGCCAACTGCACCGCGCTTTCAAGCTCGGGCAGGCGCGCACGCAGCTGCGGCAGCTCTTCCTCGGCCAGCGCCTTCATCTCGGGGTCGTCGAGCATGGCTTCGGCCTCGGCGATCTCGGCCTGTACCTGCTCCCAATCCTCGATCACGGCCACCACGGGCCGCAAATCGGCATATTCCCGGCCAAGCGCGGCGATATCGCCCGAGCCTTCCGACATCCGCGCCTCGACGTAGCCGAAGCGCTCCTTGATCTGCTGAAGTCTGTCCTGAGGAACCATGCGGCTCTGTCGCCCAAGCCCGCGCGGCGGTCAAGATGCCCGCGGCACTCAGCCCTCGGCGCCCTCGCTCTCGAGGCGCGAAAGCCAGCCCTCGACGCGCTTGCGATTCACGCCCATATCGGACTGGCCGAACCGCTGACGCGCGTAGATTTCGAGCGACCCCTCACCCTGCTGCACCGTGGTGTAATCGGGAAAGCCGAACCACTTGGACCGCGTGATGTAGGTCGCACGGGGCTCTGCCGGGCTGCCGGCCAGCACCTCGGTGCGCGGCGTCTCGAGGATGATGCCGTGCAGGCGCTCGAAAGTCTCGGTGTCACCGGGAATGCGGCGGCGCACGCCGTGGGCCAGATCCTGGTCCGACGTCACCATGGGGTCGACGTTCCAGACCGCGGGGTCAGAGGGCGCCAGACGGATCCAGGCCAGACCCGCAACGATAACCAGAACGATGAACCAGAAGATCATGCGCACGCCCTGTCCTTTCCCTTGCTGGCACGGCGCCTTGCCGCGCGCCCGTCGCCGGGGATGTCACGAATCCCGCCCCTTTGAAAGGGGTTCGCCCCGTCAACGGCGGTCCATCGCTAGCCCGCGCGCCGGGTCACGGCCCAGAGGCACAGGAGCTCCGCCGCGACATGCGCGCCGGCCACCGCAGTGATGCCCGCCGGATCGAACGGGGGCGAAACCTCGACCACGTCACCGCCCTTGAGGTCGATCCCCGCGAGGCCCCGCAGCAGCACCGCCGCCTGGTGGCTCGAAAGCCCGCCCCAGACCGGCGTGCCGGTGCCCGGCGCAAAGGCCGGGTCCAGCCCGTCGATGTCGAAAGTCAGGTAGACGGGTCTGTCGCCCACGAACCGCTTGGCGCGCGCAGCCATGGCCTCGGGGCCCTCGGCATGCACCTGCCGGGCGTCGAGGATGTTGAACCCCAGCGTATCGGGATTGTCCGTCCGGATGCCGATCTGCACCGAAGTCGCCGGGTCCACGATCCCTTCCTGCACCGCCTTGTACATGAAGGTCCCGTGATCCACGCGCTCCGGATCGTCGTCGGCCCATGTGTCGGTATGGGCGTCGATCTGGATCACCGAAAGCGGCCCGTGTTCCTTGGCATGCGCCCGCAGGCAGCCATGCGTCACCGAATGATCGCCCCCCAACGCCACGCAGGCCGCGCCCTGCGACAGGATTCCGGCCACATGCGCCTCGATCTTGCCGAGGATTTCGGACGGCATCGCATAGTCGAACGCCATGTCGCCGTAATCCGCGATGGCAAACTCGCTCAGCACGTCAAAGCCCCAGCCGAAGGGCGCATCGCAGGGCTGCAGGAGCGAGGCCTCGCGGATCGCCCGCGGCCCCAGCCGCGTGCCGGGCCGGTTGGTCACCGCCTGGTCGAAGGGCAGCCCGGTCACGGCGATATCGGCGCCCGACAGGTCCTTGGTGTAGCGCCGGCGCAGGAAGGACGGCGCCCCGGCAAAGACATTCTCGTAGGACCGCCCCTTCAGATCGTCACGGGTAAAGGCATGGTCGATCTGCGTCTTCGCGTCTTCTAGGGCCATCGGCTTACCCCTTTCTTGTCAATATCTTACGAGGCTTCATGAAACCGCGACATCAAGGCCGGAGCCGATGCCGCGTCTCGATCAGCCGGGCGAAGAAGCTTGCCCCATAGGGCGCCGCCTCGTCGTTGAAGTCGAATTCCGGGTGGTGCACCGACGGCCCCTCTCCCTGCCCGAGGAACAGGAAGGCCCCCGGCCGCGCCTCCAGCATATAGGAGAAATCCTCCGACCCCATCTCGGGCGGCAGGTCGTCCACCACTTCGGTCGCCACGCCCCGCGCCACCTCGGCGGCAAAGGCCGCCTGCGCCGCGTGGTTCACCGTGGGCGGATAGGACTTGTGATACTGCAGTTCGGCGGTCAGCCCCGCGCTGGCCGCCTGCCCTGCAACGATCTGGGCGATACGCTCTTCGGCATGCGCCCGCACCCCCTGATCAAGGCTGCGCACCGTCCCGGCAAGATAGGCCGTCCCCGGCACCACGTTCATCGCCGATCCCGCATGCACCTGCGTCAGCGACACGACAAGCTGATCCAGCGCCGCCACTTCGCGCGACACCAGCGCACTGAGCGCCTGCCCGATGGCCAGCGCGCAGGGGATGGGATCGCGGCAGCTCTCGGGATGGGCGGCGTGCCCGCCGCGCCCCGTCACCGTGATCTCGAAATCGTCTACCGAGGCCATGATCGGCCCCGGCGTGGTCCGCAGCATGCCCAGCTTCGAAAACGAGTCGGTGTGGATCGCATAGACCTCTTCGACCCCGAAACGGTCCATCAGGCCTTCCTCGACCATGATCCGCCCACCGCCGATCGTCTCTTCGGCGGGCTGGAAGATCAGCACCGCGCGCCCGGCAAAATTCCGCGTCTCCGCCAGGTACTTCGCCGCCCCGAGAAGCATCGAGGTATGCCCGTCGTGCCCGCAGGCGTGCATCTTGCCCGGCACGGTCGAGGCATGGTCGAGCCCCGTCTCCTCGGTCATCGGCAGCGCGTCCATGTCGGCGCGCAGGCCCGTCACCGGCCCATCGCCCTGCCCCTCGATCACCGCGACAACGCCGCTCTCGGCCAGGCCCTCGTGGATCTCGGTCACGCCGAAACTGCGCAGCTGCTCGACCACGAAGGCCGCGGTGCCATGGCACTCCAGCCCCAGCTCGGGGTGCATGTGAAGATGGCGCCGCCACGCCTTCATGTCGGGCGCGAATTCCGCAATGCGGTTGACGATGGGCATGGGCATGGACTCCTGAGACGCGATCCCGCAAGGCTCCCCTGACGCAAAAAGGGGGTTCATGCAATGCGCGACGATCTGATCCACGACCCGAAGGGCGGCATGCCCCGCCTGCGCGAGATCATGCGCAGGCTGCGCGACCCGCAGACCGGCTGCCCCTGGGACATCGAACAGACCTTCGCCAGCATCGCGCCCTACACCATCGAAGAGGCCTACGAGGTCGCCGACACGATCGAGCGCGAGGCCTGGGGCGAGCTGAAAGGCGAACTCGGCGACCTGCTCTTCCAGTCGGTCTTCCACGCCCAGATGGCCGAAGATGCGGGGCTTTTCGACTTCGACGACGTGGCCAATGCTATCGCCGACAAGATGGTCGCCCGCCACCCCCATGTCTTCGGCGACGAGAGCCGCGACAAGAGCGCCGAGCAGCAGACCCGCGACTGGGAAACCGTCAAGGCCGCCGAACGGGCCGCCAAGGACGAAAAGGGCGTGCTCGACGGCGTCGCACTTGGCCTGCCCGCCCTCACCCGCGCCGTGAAGCTGCAGAACCGCGCCGCCCGCGTCGGCTTCGATTGGCCGCAGACCGACCAGGTGCTCGACAAGGTGGCCGAGGAAATGGCCGAGCTGCGCGAGGCCACCGACCCCGCGCACCGGGCCGAGGAATTCGGCGACCTGCTCTTCGTCATGGCCAACCTCGCCCGCCACCTCGATATCGACCCCGAGGACGCCCTGCGCGCCGCCAATCGGAAATTCACCCGCCGCTTCGGGTCGATCGAATCCGCGCTGGCCGAACAGGGGCGCCATCCCAAGGACAGCACGCTTGAGGAAATGGACGCGCTCTGGGACGCAGCCAAGCGCGCGGAAAAGGCCTCCGGTTAGGAAACAAATTTATCCGATTTGTTTAGTCAGGAATTGACGGGGCCGCCCGTCTCGGTGACAACTCCCCTGCAAACCAGACAGGAGGAGCTTCATGTCCCACCGCCTCATTCCCGCGCTTGCCGCGCTGGCCGTTGCCACCCCCGCGCTCGCGCAGGAGGTCAACGTCTACTCCTACCGCCAGCCGGAACTGCTGGCGCCGCTGACCGATGCCTTCACCGAGGAAACCGGCATCGACGTCAACGTCGCCTACCTTGAAAAGGGCATGGTCGAGCGCCTGCGCGCCGAGGGCGAACGCTCGCCCGCCGACCTGATCTTCACCGTCGACATCTCGCGCCTTGCCGCCGCGGTCGACGCGGGCGTGACGCAGGCCGCCGAAAGCGAAGCACTTCGCGAGAACGTGCCCGCACAGTACCGCGATCCCGACGGCCACTGGTGGGGCCTGACCACCCGCGCCCGCATCGTCTATGCCAGCAAGGACCGAGTCGACCCTTCCGAGGTGACCACCTACGAGGATCTCGCCGATCCCAAGTGGGAAGGCCGCATCTGCACCCGGTCGGGCACGCACCCCTACACGCTGGCCCTTGTCGCCGCGATGATCGAGCACCACGGCGAGGAAGAGACCAAGACCTGGCTCGAAGGCGTGAAGTCGAACCTCGCGCGCCGTCCGCAGGGCAACGACCGCGCGCAGGTCCGCGCGATCTGGGCCGGCGAATGCGACATCAGCCTCGGCAACACCTACTACATGGGCAAGATGCTCGAGGATCCCGAACAGCAGGAATGGGCGAACTCCGTCAACGTGCTCTTCCCCGAGTTCGAGGACGGCGGCACGCACGTGAACATCTCGGGCGTGGCCATGACCAAGTCGGCCCCCAACCGCGACGCCGCGCTGCAGATGATGGAATTCCTCACCTCGCCCGAGGCGCAGGAAATCTATGCTGCCGCCAACTACGAATACCCCATCGCGCCGGGCACCGAGGCCGTGGAGCTGGTCCAGAGCTGGGGTGAGTTCGAGGCCGATCCGCTCAACCTGATGGACATCGCCGACCACCGCGACGAAGCCCTGCGCCTCGTCGAAGAAGTGGACTTTGATGGGTAAACTGGTGAACCTGCGCCTTTGGCGCAGGCGAACTCTCCGGGGGAGAGTTCGACCAGTTTACGGGCGGAGCCCCGGGCCGCAGTCATTTTACGAGCACGCTGCCTCTTGAAAATCCCGCCAAGCAGAGCGCCGGGCCGCGAAAGCAGTCCGGTGCTTTTTCCATCCGGCGGTCGGCCCTCAAAACCTCATCAAGACGAGAAGAACGACTTCCCCGCATTGAACCGGCACCACTCCGAGGCCTTCAGCCAGGTCGCCGTGAACCCGTTCAGCAGGAAGGTATCGAAGACCTTCGGCGCACCGCCCCGCCGCACGCCGACAATGACCGTGTTGCCCGCGCGCAGTTCCTTGACGGTCTCGGAAACAAAGCTGTTGGACAGCGAGGCATCCACCACGAAATCCCCGAAGTCGTTGTAATATTCCGACACCGTCAGCTCGTCGGCGATCCAGCTTTCCTGCCCGTCGAACATCAGCACGACCTCATCGTCGATGGTCATCGGCGGCGCCATGTTGCGGAAGGTCACGGGCTCGTAGGAGAACGAGGCGTCCGCACCCCCGTCGCCCACATGCAGCGCCAGCGTGCCGTTGCCGTCACCACCGGTCCAGACCCGGCAGCTGCGCATGTTCCACTGCGTGTCCTCCACCAGCGCCACCCTCCAGGAGCCGTGCTCCCAATAGGCAAGCTGCACCTCCTCGGCGAAGGAGGGAGAGGCGGCAACCGCCAGAAGAGCGGCAACGAGGGGACGAAGG
>CAYNKL010000201.1:0-7319 GCA_964397775.1 uncultured Rhodobacterales bacterium
CGCCGGTTTGACGCCCCGGACCGCCCCGCGTAAGGCAGGCCGGTGAAGCTCTGTGGAAGGTTGCCCGATGATCTATCAGACCGCGACGGAATGGCGTGACGCGCCGCGCAAGAAAGTCGTTCTCTTTGCGATGTCCGGGCTGGGAAAGACCCACGTCTCCAACCTTCTGCGCGGCAGCGGCGACTGGTTCCACTACTCGATCGATTACCGGATCGGCACCCGCTACATGGGTGAATACATCGCCGACAACGCCAAGCGCGAGGCGATGAAAGTGCCCTTCCTGCGCGAGATGCTGCGGTCGGATTCGATCTTCATCGGCACGAACCTGAGCTTTCACAACCTCGCGCCCGTGTCGGCCTACCTCGGCAAGCCGGGCGACGAGAACAAGGGCGGGTTGCCCATCGAGACATTTCGCGCGCGGCAGGCCCAGTTCGAACGTGCCGAGCGCGAGGCGCTTCTGGACACGCCCTGGTTCATCGACCGGGGCGAGACGCTTTACGACTACCCGCATTTCGTCTGCGATACCGGCGGCTCGATCTGCGAGTGGGTAGACCCCGATGACCCCGAAGACCCGATCCTGTCCACGCTGTCGGGGGTTGCCCTGATGGTCTGGATCCGCGGCTCCGAGGCACATACCGCCGAGCTGATCCGCCGGTTCGACCGGGCGCCCAAGCCCATGGCCTACCGGCCCGATTTCCTCGAGGATTGCTGGGAGGCCTACCTGCAGGAGACCGGCAGCGCGCCCGACAAGGTCGATCCCGACGCCTTCATCCGGTGGACCTATGCCAAGGCGCTGGCGCACCGGCAGCCGCTTTACGAGAAAATGGCACAGAATTGGGGTGTCACGGTGGACGCCTCGGACATGGCCAATCTGCGAAGTGCGCAGGATTTCATCGATCTCGTTGCGGATGCCCTTCCGGAAGGCTAAACCAAGCCTGACGTCCGACAGATGAACCGCCCCGGGCCGCCAGCTTGAGATAGCCGGTGCCCTGCCCTATCTGTCGTTCCCGGAACGAGAGAGTACTCATGCCGATCAAGCTTCCTTCGGATCTGCCCGCCTACTCCATTCTCAACCGTGAAGGCGTGATGGTGATGTCCGAGGACGCGGCCGCACGCCAGGACATCCGGCCGCTTCGGATCGGGTTGCTGAACCTGATGCCCAAGAAGATCCAGACCGAGACGCAGTTCGCGCGCCTGATCGGGGCCACGCCGCTGCAGATCGAGTTCTCGCTGATCCGGATGACCGAGCATCAGACGCGCAACACCGCCGCCGAGCATATGGAGGCCTTTTACCGGCCCTTCGCCGAGGTCGCCGCCTCGGGCGAGAAGTTCGACGGACTGATCGTGACCGGCGCGCCGATCGAGCATCTGCCCTTCGAGGACGTCACCTACTGGGACGAGCTGCGGCAGGTCTTTGACTGGACCCAGACCAACGTGCATTCGACCTTCGGCGTCTGCTGGGGCGGGATGGCGATGATCAATCACTTCCACGGGGTCAAGAAATACCTTCTGGAGGAAAAGGCCTTTGGCTGCGTGCGGCACCGCAACATGCAACCGAGCTCGCCCTACCTGAACGGCTTTGCCGACGACATGGTGATTCCGGTATCGCGCTGGACCGAGCTGAAGCGCGAGGAAATCCTGAGCGCGGGCCTGCCGATCCTGGTGGACAGCGACACCACGGGCCCCTGCCTTGTCGAGGACCCCGAGCACCGGGCGCTCTACATCTTCAACCACCTCGAATACGACAGCGGGACGCTCAAGGAAGAGTATGACCGCGACGTGGCCGAGGGGAAGCCGATCAACATCCCCGCGAACTACTATCCCGGCGACGATCCCACGCGCACCCCGACCAACCGCTGGCGGAGCCATGCGCACCTGCTCTACGGCAACTGGATCAACCGGATCTACCAGACCACGCCCTACGAGATGGGCATGATCGGGTCGCCCTTTGCCGCCGCGATGGCGGGCTGAGCGGGCGCGATGACCTACAAGCTCTGGATCGCGCTTTCCGTCCTCATCGTGCTTGCCGGCTGTGGCGCGCTGATCGACCAGCGGGCGAGCCGTGTCGAGGCGGAGGCCGAACGTCGCTGGCCGCCCGTGGGACAGTTCGTCGAGGTCGACGGCACCCCCGTGCATTTCGTACAAGCGGGCAGCGGACCCGACCTGGTGCTGATCCACGGCGCGGGCGGCAACCTGCGGGATTTCACCTTTTCGCTCATGGAGCGGCTGGCGGAGAACTACCGGGTCACGGCCTTTGACCGGCCGGGGCTGGGCTACACCGGCCGGGTGGGCGCACGCTACACCGGCGCCTTCAACAGCCGCGCCGAGAGCCCGCAGGTGCAGGCGGATCTTCTGGCGGCGGCGGCTGATCAGCTGGGCGTCGAGACGCCGGTGGTGCTGGGGCATTCTTACGGCGGATCGGTCGCGATGGCCTGGGGGCTGGATCACGAGGCCGCGGCGCTGGTCAGCGTGTCCGGGGCGATCATGCCTTGGCCCGGCAGCCTCGGGGCGCAGTACAAGATCCTCGGCTCGTCGCTGGGGGGCGCCGCGGTGCCGCCCTTTGCCACGGCATTCGTCGATCCGATGAACACCGAGGACGTGCTGGCCGGGATCTTCGCCCCGCAGTCGGTGCCCGAGGGCTACCTCGAACACGTGGGACCGGGTCTGACGCTTCGGCGCGAGACGCTGCGCGCCAATGCCCGACAGGTCAACGGGCTGCGGCCACATCTGGTCGAGATGTCAAAACGTTACGCGGATCTGCAAATTCCCGTCGAACTGGTGCATGGCGATGCGGACACGACCGTCGGGCTGGAAATCCACTCCGCCGCGGCGGTCGAGGTGCTGCCCAATGCCGAGCTGACGGTGCTGCCCGGCGTCGGCCACATGCCGCATCACGCGCGTGAAGGCGCGGTGGTCGAAGCGGTGCATCGCGCGGCGCGACGTGCGGGTTTGCGTTGACCGCGAGGGCGCTTCATAGTCGTCCGGCACTGCACAAGAGACCGTCATGACATTGCCCTTCGGCGGCGCGATCAGCCGCTATGTCCAGCGAGAGGCCCCCGCCAGCCTGCGCGCGACCATTGCCCGCTCGCGGCGCGGCGACATCCTCGATCCTGGCTATCCCTATATCGAGACCATGTCGCGCAAGGTGTACGACCGCGAGATGGAAGCCCTGCAGATCGAGCTGGTCAAGATGCAGGCCTGGGCGCGGGCCACGGGCACGCGGGTGGTCTGCCTGTTCGAGGGACGCGATGCCGCCGGCAAGGGTGGAACGATCCAGCGTTTCCGGATGCACCTGAACCCACGCAACGCCCGCGTTGTCGCCCTGCCCGCCCCAACGGAGACCGAGCGCGGTCAGTGGTATTTCCAGCGCTACGCCCTGCACCTGCCCGCCCCGGGCGAAATCGTCTTCTACGACCGCTCCTGGTACAATCGTGCCGTCGTCGAACATATATTCGGCTTCTGCACACCCGCGGAGCGGGCGCTGTTTTTCACCCAGGTGCCGGATTTCGAGAACATGCTCGTCAACGACGGCATCCACCTCTTCAAGTTCTGGCTCAACATCAGCCGGGCCGAACAACTTCGACGGTTCATGAAACGCGAAACAGACCCCCTGAAGCAGTGGAAGCTGAGCCAGGTCGATGTCGACGGGCTAAGCCGCTGGGACGACTATTCCGCCGCGATCTCGGAGACGCTGGAGCGCACGCACAGCATCGCCGCGCCCTGGACGGTCATCCGCGCCGACGACAAGAAGCGCGCGCGGCTGGCGGCGATCCGGCATGTGCTTCACCACCTGCGCTACGACCGCAAGGACCGCGACGTGGTCGGGCATCCCGACCCGGCGATCTGCGGCGGCCCCGGGATCTGGTATGCCTAAACGCGGATATCACCACGGCAACCTGCGGCAGGCACTGGTCGAGGCGGCGTTGAGCCTGATCGAGGAAAAGGGCCCGACCGGCTTCACGCTGTCGGAGGCCGCGAAGCAGGCCGGCGTGACGCCCGCCGCCGTCTACAGGCATTTCTCGGGGCGCGAAGACCTGATCGCCGAGGCGGCGCGGCAGGGCTACGAGATCTTCGCCGACGTGATGAAATACGCCTACGACAGCGGGCAGCCCTCGGCGCTGGCGGCGTTCGAGGCGACGGGACGTGCCTATCTTGCCTTCGCGCGTAAGTACCCCGGGCATTACATCGCGATGTTCGAAAGCGGCATCAGTGTGAACCATTCGCCCGAGCTTGCCGCCGTGTCGGCGCGGGCCCGCGGGGTGCTGGAACAGGCCGCGACAGACCTGTCGCAGCATATTCCGCCCGAAAAGCGCCCGCCGCCGCAGATGTTTTCCAGCCACATCTGGGCGCTGAGCCACGGCGTCGTTGAGCTTTTCGCGCGCAACTCGCCCGGCACGCGCGCGCCCTTCCCGCCCGAGGATCTTCTCGAGACGGGGATCGGCGTCTACCTGCGGGGCCTGGGGCTCATTCCTCCGGACGAGTGAGGCTGGCTGCCAGTTCGGGCACGCCGAAGGTGGCGCAGACACCTGCGGCCTCCTCGGGCGAAAGCTGACGCTGCAGGAACTTCTCGGTCCGTTCGTCGAGCTTGCCCCGGCGCTTGACCATGTTCTGGCCATGACCGGTCATGTAGAGCACGGCGCGAAACGGCACCGGTTCGAGCGGCTGCCCGTAAAGGGCGCTGATCTCGGCGATCTTGATGTGCGAGCGGTGCTGGACCAGCAGCGCCTCGTGCGCCCGGCTTTCACGGAAATCGACATAGACCGCGCTGGACGATCCGCAGTGGCGGTTGAAACGGTCAAGCGGCGCCATGCCCGGCGCCGAGAGGCTGACGAAGTAGCCCTTGTCGACCACGTAGCCGCGTCCGTTGTTGTCCGTCCGGACGTGAGCCACGAAGTCGGGGTGCAGGATGTCGTCGGCATCGTACTGCATGTAGTAGGCGTCGCCACGGAAACCCTGCGCGATCTCGGCCACCAACCGGCGCCGCTTGTCGCCCTTGTCGTAGAACTTGTCCGAGATCCTGGCTTCGACAAAGCGCACGCGGGGGTCGTCGGGCAGCGTCGGGGCGTCCTGACCGCAGATGACGACCTGCCAGTTGGGGTCGGTCTGGCGCTGGAAGGAGGCGAGCGTGTCGGCAAGATTGGCTTCCACGGTGTCCCAGCTTTCGGCCCGGCGGCGCGAGACGAGCGGGATCGCGAAGAGCACCTTGACCTCGTCCGACGGGGCGGCGGTGGGCCTGCGCCGTTGCCAGAGCCGCGCCTTGAGGCGCATCTGCCAGTCCGTCTTCCCGAAGCGGACATCGTCGAGGCGGGAGAGCACGCCCATGGGCCATCCTTTCGCTGCTGCCCGGCACAGGAACCACAAAAGCGCCGCGGCGCCAAGGCGTTGCCCCCTGTGAACGGCTGGCCTAGTCGAGCGAAAGCACCTCGGCAGCGATGCGCATGGCCTTTTCTTCGCGATCACGGTCGTGGTGACGCCGGGCGCGCCGAAGTTGCCGCGCCGCCGCGGCCAGCAGCACCGCCTGACGGATTTCCCGGACGTCGACGCCGGAAAGCCCGGCGAAATGGCCGGTCGCCTCGTCGAATGCCGTGCGGTCGGCGCCTGCCAGCCCGTCAGCCGCAAAGCCGCGAAGGCCCGCGCCGGGGAGGTTCCAGCCGACCGAGCCCATGTCGACAAAGACGGTGCTTCCGTCGTCACGCCTGCGCAGGTTGCTCGGATGCTGGTCGTTGTGCTGGATCTCGGCGGGCCGGTCGATCATGGCTCCGAGGCCGCGCCGGACGGAGGACGGAGTGTCGCCGGTGAGTCTTGCGATCCTCTGCACGTAACGCGGCTTCAGGAGCGGGCGATAGATGCCCATGTGCGAGGGGGCGACCTGCTCCAGCGGAGCTTGCGTTTCGCTCGAGAAGTCGTAGGCGAGCTGCGCCATCTCGACCGCGGAGAGCTGGTCCGCCTTGTGGGGGACGTACTCCTGGAAGATGTGGAAGACGGCGCCGCGCCGCGCGACCGAGACGATCTGCGCCAGAGACCGGCCCGCGTGCGCGTGCTGCAGGCTGCGGGCGATGCGGAATTCGTCTACCGAGACCACGCGCTTTTGCAGGACCTGATCGTCACCGAAACGGAGCAGGTAGAGGCCGAGGTTGGCGCTGCCCTGTTTCTTCATCCGCGTGACAGCGGGATTGCCACGGAACCCCGCGGCAGCTTCGCGCCTGACGCGATCAAGGACATCGCCCCAGGATTCGAAAGGGAACCCACGGCGGAGCGCGTAGGCAAAGGCATGAAGCGCTTCTGTGGCCAGTTCAGGCATGGCGGCGCACTCTGTGACGGTTGGATGACATTTAACTCATATCGGCGCTTATTCCCGCCCGGCAAGAGTCTTCCGTCACATAACTGTCATGTCAGGCGCCGCGGCCACAGCCCCGGACACACAAAAAGGCCCGCTGGAAACAACGGGCCTTTCCGAAACTCTGTCTCGTGCGATTAACGCTTCGAGAACTGGAAGCTGCGGCGGGCTTTCGCGCGGCCGTACTTCTTACGCTCGACGACGCGGCTGTCGCGGGTCAGGAAGCCTGCCGCCTTCAGCGCGGGACGCAGCGAGGGATCGTAAAGCTGCAGCGCCTTGGAGACACCGTGCTTGACCGCGCCGGCCTGGCCGGAGAGGCCGCCGCCCTTGACGGTGGCGAAGACGTCGAACTCGCCCTCGACACCGGCGACGGAGAAGGCCTGGCGCAGGATCATCTGCAGCACCGGGCGGGCAAAGTACTTTTCCATGTCCTTGCCGTTGACGGTGACCTTGCCGGAGCCCGGCTTGATCCAGACGCGCGCGGTGGCGTCCTTCCGCTTGCCGGTCGCGTAGGAGCGGCCGAGCTCGTCACGGACGGGTTCGCGCGGGGTTTCAGGCTCCATCGCGACGGCATCGCCCGCGACTTCGCCCAGCTCTTCCAGCGAATTGATCTGATCAGCCATTACTTCGCCACCCGGGTGTTCTTGGAGTTCCTGGACTTCACATCCACGACTTCGGGGCTCTGTGCCTCGTGGGGATGATCGCTGCCCGCGTAGATGCGCAGGTTGGTCAGCTGCTTGCGCGACAGGCGGTTGCCGGGGAGCATCCGCTTGACGGCCTGGAAGACCACGCGCTCCGGATACGGACCCTCGAGGATCTGCTCCTTGGTGCGTTCCTTGATCCCGCCGGGATAGCCGGTGTGCCAGTAGAAGTTCTCGTGACGCTTCTTGCCCGTCAGCTGAACCTTGTCGGCGTTGATGATGATGACGTTGTCGCCCATGTCCATATGGGGCGTGAAGCTGGGCTTGTGCTTGCCGCGCAG
>CAYNKL010000202.1:0-7203 GCA_964397775.1 uncultured Rhodobacterales bacterium
TGGCGCAGGAGATGGGCCTGCCCTGCTTCACCTATTTCCGCGGCACCGATGCCAGCTTCGCGCTGCGCTCGAAAAAGACCGTGCGCGCCTACAAGCACATGATGCCGCGGCTTGCGGGCGTGTTCTCGGTCTCACAGTTCCTGCTCGACAACCTCGCCCGCCACGGCGTGACGCATCCCAACGCCCATGTGGTGCCCTCGGGCGTCGACATCCGCCGCTTCACCCCGGCCGAGAAGACCCCGGGCTCCTTCCTTGCGGTGGGGCGCATGGTCGAGAAGAAGGCCCCTCAGGTGACGCTGCGCGCCTTTGCGAGCGCCGCAAAGGGCCGCGACGCGCAGCTCACCTTTATCGGCGACGGCCCGCTTCTCGAAACCTGCAAGGCCATGGCCGCCGAGCTCGGCATCGGCGCGCAGGTCACCTTCACCGGCGCCCTGGCCCATGACGAGGTGCGCCAGCACCTCATGGGCACCGAGATCTTCCTGCAGCACTCGGTGACTGCCAAGAACGGCAATACCGAGGGCCTGCCCACCGCGATCCAGGAAGCGCTGGCCTGCGGCTGCATCACGCTCTCGACCATCCATGCCGGCATTCCCGAGGCGGTGGAGGATGGCGTCAACGGCCTGCTGGTGCCCGAATGGGACGAAGACGCCTTCGCCGACCGTATCGCGCAGCTTCTGGACATGGAGGACCGCTCCGCCATGACCCGCGCCGCCCGCGACACCGCCGTGGCCCGGTTCGACAACGCCGTGCTGCTCGAGACGGTCGAGCGGGTCATCCGCGACACCTTCGCCTGAGCGCCCATTCCCCGATCGTACCGCCCGGCCGCAGGGTCCGGCCTGCCTCCGGCGGGGATATTTCTGGCCAGAAGAAGACAGGGGCGCCGCGCTCGCGGTCCCTGCTGCCGGAAAAGTCCAAGGGCCCGCGAGGGCGAAGCGCCGCGTACTGGCCCATGAACGCGCTGTGCCTGCGGCGGTTCGAGCCCACCGAGAGTGTCGGCAGGCAGAGCCATTCGCCGGTTCTCGGGTCTTTGCCCAGGACATCGCCCTGAGAGCGATCCGGCACACCATCGCGCCGATCCCGCGCGCCACGGGGACATCTTGCCGGCGCGGTGCGAGCCTTCGAAGCGCGCATCTTGAGCGGCACAAGGCGGGCGCCAAGGATGCGCGTGCCTCACACGGCAAGCAACACGACCTGAATGCTTGCG
Organism: uncultured Rhodobacterales bacterium; assembly: GCA_964397775.1. Lineage (GTDB taxonomy): Bacteria > Pseudomonadota > Alphaproteobacteria > Rhodobacterales > Rhodobacteraceae > Allosediminivita. Next base: position 1,205 of record CAYNKL010000202.1, read on the forward strand.
CAGCGTCTCTGCCAAGACAGGGGAGCGCGGTCTGGTCGGGGTCAGAACCAGTCGAACGCATCATCGCCCTCGGGTTCCGCCCCTTGCGGATATGCCATGTGCGCCGCGTGGTGTGCCGCGCCTGTCCCGCACATCTCGTCGTGCAGGTCGCGCTCCTCTGGCACCGAGTAAAGGCTGCGCATCCAGTCGGCCGCCTCGGCCGCGTTGGCGTCGCGGTAGAGGTCTCGCGGCTCGGCCGATGCCTGACCGCACTCGAGCTGCGCGGCAATGGCGCGGATCCGGTCGACGAGGGCGTGCTGAGCCGCCATCCGGTCGGCGCAGTCACCAAAGGCCGTCGCGCTTGCCGGCCCGGTGGCGAGCAATTCGTCAATGCCGGCCGAGAGCGCCTCCCAGATCTGCAGCACCCGGGCCAGGCCGTCGAGATCGTCGCCGATGGCCTTCAGATCGGCGGACAGGGCCTGCTGATCCTGCGCCTGCGAGATCGAGGCGACGATTTCGGACAGCATGTCGACGACGTCGAGACGCTGCGCAAGGCATCGCTCGATCAATCCGGCGATCTCGTGTGCGACGTAGTTCAGCGCACTGCCGCCCCGGACGGCACTCCGGCTGAGCAAGGAGACGTTCACGCTGCCCAGTTTCATGTCCTCATCGAGCACGGCCTGCCGGTCCAGCGTGCCCTTGACCTCATCGACGACCGCCCCCATCGCCCCGATCCGGTCCTCCAGCATCCGTCGATGCGCCTGCCCCGACTGAAGCGCCGACAGGCTGCGCGCGCTGAGATCCTTGATCGGCAGGAAGCGCGCCGAAAGAGAGGTGTCCGATTTCAGCTCATGCCCCATGTTCAGCAGGCTCCTCGTGTCTGTCTGAATCGCACGCAGATCGCCGGGCAAGCTGGCCAGCGCGCGGCCCAGCGCATCCGCCGCCGCAAAGAGCTGCCGCACCGCGATCATGCGGATCAGCGTTCCGGCGGACGGGCTGTCCCTGCCGCGGGCCTCGCACGTCCGGAGGGCTTCGATGACGTGTTCCAGACGCTGCCGGAAACTGTCGCCGATCTGCAGCGCGGCCAGGGCACGGTTCATGCGCTCCCCTATGCGCTCGGCTACGTCATGAACACGGCGTGCGGGGGCCTGCGCCTTGACGAGGTCGGCCTCCACCCCGCGGCTGAAAGCCATCAGCTGATCGCCGATCCCGGCGAGGCGCTGCAACCCGGCTGAGGCATGCTGTTCCTGTGTCGTCCTCAGGGTCTCAACCTGCGTCTTCAGACCGCCGACAAGCGCCTTGAGGTCCTGCAGGCCCGTGTAGCTCTTGACCGAGAGAGACTTGATCTGGGACGAAAAGTTGGACCCGCCGGAAAGCTCGGCCTCGGCTTCGACGACGCTGGCCGTGCTGGAAAAGATCTCCAACGTGCGGATCAGTTCCTGCAGGTGGTGCAATGGCGTGTTCACGCCCGAGAGATCCGATATCATGCGCCCCAGCGTCTGAAGGCTGTCTGCGTCCCTCGTTTCTGCATCCTCCAGCCGCTCGGCCAGCCGTGCCAGCCCCCTGGGAAGATCCTGATCGATGCAGGATTGCAGTCCCTCCTCATAGGACCGCAAGGCGCCGATCATGCTGACGAGGCCCTCGCGCCCCGCGATCAGCGCTTCCACCGCGTCAGAGAACACGCGTTCGATCGCGTCAACTTCCGCCTGAAGCGCCGTCAGGGGGGTGTGCTGAGCGAGCGGTCGAGCAAGAGAAGCTGGCATAAGGTATCGATCACACGGTGTGGTCCGAGCGCACGCTCACCGGATGGAGAGGGCATCGCATATGGCACAACACCCCTATCGGCACCGGCTTAATGAGAGGTTAGGCGCACCAGGTTTTTGCCTGCCCGACTTGACGATTTGTAAACCTCCCCCGGTCTAGCAAGGACAGGTCAGTTCCAAGTCGAGGTGCCGGTTTTGCCCTACGTCATCACTGATATCGAGGAGGAGCAGCGGCGCCTGGTCGCGCTTCTGAGCCGGGATACCTGCCGGATCGATCTGACGGATGCGGCCGAGATCGACGCAGCCGGCGCACAACTCATAGCGGCAGCGGTCCGGTCCGCCCGCGCGCGGGGCAAGGAGGTCGCCCTCGTCATGGCACCGGGCAGCCAGCCAGAGACGATCTGGCGGCGGCTCGCCCTCGATCGGCTTTGCCAGCCACACACCACCGAAATGGAGAGCGCGCTTGCCCCGACCGATCCTTGTCGTTGACGATTCCGACTCCGTCCGGCGGTTGATTTCCTCGACCCTTCGCATCGCCGGATATGACACGGTCGAGGCCGCGGATGGTCAGGCGGCCCTCGGCGTGGCGCGCAGCACTGCCCCCGCCGCCGTCATCACCGACCAGAACATGCCCAGGCTCGACGGTATCGGGTTCATTCGTGCCTTTCGCAAGCTTCCGGGCAGCGCGGGTGTTCCGGTGATCTTCCTGTCCACCGAGAACGCCGACAACCTCAAGCAGAAGGCGCGCGAGGCCGGGGCGATCGGCTGGATGACCAAGCCGTTCGACGACAAGGAGCTTTTGAGCGTCGTGAAGAAGGTTCTGGGCTGATGAGTGAGGATGTCGACCCGCTGTTCCTGATCGAGGCGCAACACCTGACGGAATCGCTTGAAGCCACCCTGCTGGACCTGAAAGCCCGCCCAACGGACAAGTCGTTGATCGACAGTGCTTTTCGCGACCTTCACACGCTCAAGGGCAGCGGGGCGATGTTCGGCCAGGTCGCGATGTCGCAGTTCCTGCATGACTTCGAGACCGCCTTTGACGCGGTGCGGGACGGCACGCTGCAGGTGACGCCGCAGCTCATCGAGATCGCCCTGTCGGCGCGCGACCACGTGGTGGAGCTGTTGGCCGGCGGGCCGGCCGAACCGGGGGCGGTGCTGCTGGACAGGCTGGCCGCGCTGGTCTCGGGCTATCACCGGGCCGAGGTCCAGGATCAGGGGTGGCACGTCGCGTTCCGACTGGCGCCGGACACGCTCGCACTCGGCGGGCGCCCGGAAGCGATCCTCGATGAATTCCGCGACATGGGCGCCAGAAATATCGAGCCGGTCCTCAATGACGTGCCGCCTCTGGACGATATGGATCCGGCGCAGCTGCACATCGGATGGCGCATGGATCTGCCTGACAACGTGTCCGAGGGCGACATTCGCGATGTCTTCCTGTTCAACGAGACGGGGCTCGAACTCAGCCTCCGGCGCAACGCGCCGGGGCAAGCCGGGGAGGACGGCATCGCCACCGGCGGGGTGGCAGATGCCCAGGCGGTCGAGGCGGCCCCGGCGCCCGCCCCTGCCGGCGACCGGTCCATGATGCGCGTCCCCGCCGAGCGACTGGACGAGATGATGGACAGGGTCGGCGAACTGGTCATCGCCGAGGCGCGCCTGGCCGAGCTTGCAGCCCGCTCCCGCGATCCGCAGTTGGTCGCGGTCGCCGAAGACATCGAACGCCTCGCCTCCGGCATGCGCGAGACCACGATGTCCATTCGCATGACCCCGATCGAGACGATCACGGGCAGGTTCCGACGCCTCGTGCACGACCTCACCGGCACTCTGGGCAAACCCATCTGCTTCGACATCGATGGGCAGGACACCGAACTCGACAAGACGGTGATCGAAAAACTCTCCGACCCACTCATGCACCTGATCCGCAACGCGGCGGATCACGGGTTGGAGACCGCGGAGCAACGCCGCTCGATGGGCAAACCCGAGCATGGCACCATCCGGCTGTCCGCCCGCTATTCCGGCGCCGAGGTGATCATCTCGCTCTCCGATGACGGGCGCGGGCTCGATCTGGACAAGATCCGCGCCCGGGCAGAGGCGCGAGGATTGATCGAACCGGCAGAGGATCTGGACGATGAGCAGGTTCGGGCGCTGATCCTGCAACCCGGCTTCTCCACCGCGGCGGAGGTCACGGAACTCAGCGGGCGCGGCGTCGGAATGGATGTGGTCAAGCGAACCATCGAGCAATTGCGCGGCAGCATCGACGTCGACAGCGAGCCGGGCCATGGCACGCGGATCAACATGCGCCTTCCGCTGACGCTGGCGATCATCGACGGCCTCCTCGTCGAGATCGCGGACGAGCGCTATGCCATCCCCCTGGCAGCCGTCGAACACATCATCGAGCTGCCGGAGGAGGAAAACGGCGACGCGCGGACGACACGGTTCCTCAATATCCGCGACCAGCTCGTGCCATACCTGCGCATGCGCGACCTGCTCGAGAGCTCGGGCGCGCCGGGACCGCACCAGAAGGTGGTGGTCGTCACCGCTGCCGGCCTGCGGGTAGGGCTGACGGTGGACCGCATCATCGGATCGTCGCAAACCGTCATCAAGCAGCTCTCGCCCCTGCACGCGGCGCTCAAGACCTTTTCCGGCGCCACTGTGCTCGGCAACGGGTCGGTCGCTCTGATCCTCGACGTTCCCCAGCTCGTGTCCTTTGGGCAGGCCCTCGACAGCAGGGAGGCCGCGTGATGTCCGACATCCTGGAAAAGGTTCAGCCAGCCGATACCGGCGCAGGCACAGACACAGGCACAGGGAAAAGTTGGGATATGGTCACGTTCCGCCTCGGCGGAGAGCTCCTGGCCATAGAGACCGACGTTCTGCGGACCGTGATCGAGCCGGGGCAGATCACCCGTGTGCCGAACGCGCCGCCTTTCGCGGCGGGCCTGCTGAACGTGCGCGGTGCCGTCGTGCCGCTCACCGACCTGCGCATTCCGCTGCGGATGCCTCAGCAGCAGGCGAACGACGACACCCGCATTCTTGTCCTTGACCTCACGCTTGCCGGAACGCCGTCCGTCGTCGGCGTGCTGGCGGAACAGGTGCACGAGGTGACCAAGGTGACCTCGGCCAGCCTCGAGGACGTTCCCGCCGTCGGCGCAAGCTGGCCCCGCCACTACGTCCGGGCGGTCGGCAGGCAAGGCGACCGTTTCTTCATCATCCCCGATCTCGCCGCGATCTTCTCAAGCTATCTCCTCGAGATCGACCGCGCAGACTGCAACACGTCCTGAGGTTCCAACATGCGAATGACACTCAAACTGAAACTGTCCCTGACCCTCGCCGTCATCGTCTTGGCCTCGATCATCGCCTCCGCGATCGCCCTGAACAAGCTGGCAGGCATGCAGAACCGCATGGACATGGTGATCCACAACGACGCCGAACGCATCCGCCTCGGCCTGGAACTGGGCCGTGAGCAGCTGCGGGTGCAGCGCGATGTGCGGGAATACCTCCTCGTGGAGAACCCCGTCACCCGCAGGGACATCGTCGAGGGAATGGATACCGCCCGGTCCCGGCACGACCGTTACCTCAGAAGCCTGCGGGACATCGCAACCGAGGAAGGGAGCGCATCTCTCGATCGATACGACTCGATCCTCGAACGTATCCGGTCGGTCAACGACCGGGCCATGGCCTTGGCCGACGAGAACGAGAGCCTCAGAGCCTTCCGCCTGCTGAACGATGAAGGCCAATCCGCCTGGGAACAGATGGAGACCCAGGTGGATGCGATCCTGCTGGCCAACCAGGAGGGTCTCGAACAGTCGGCCGCCGCCGCGGCAGCGAACTATGCAAGCGCCCGCAACCTGACCATCGCCATGATGATCGGCATCGCCGCCGTGTCCGTTGTCGCCGGTCTGTGGATCGTCGTGACGCTTTCAAGGGGGCTGGCGCGGGGCATCAACCTGAGCCGCAAGGTCGCTGCGGGCGATCTGACAGAGACCGTCAGGTTGACCTCGAAAGACGAGATCGGGGACCTGCTCAACTCGATGAACGAGATGACAGCGAACCTGCGCCGGGTGGTCGGCGAAGTCACCGGTGGCGCCGCCCAGGTGGCCTCCGGATCCTCCCAGATGGCGTCCACCGCCGAACAGCTCAGCCAGGGCGCGACCGAACAGGCCGCATCGACCGAAGAGGCGTCGAGCTCGGTCGAGCAGATGACCGCAAACATCAAGCAAACCGCCGACAATGCCGGCCAGACGGAGGAAATCGCCCGCAAGT
>CAYNKL010000203.1:0-7132 GCA_964397775.1 uncultured Rhodobacterales bacterium
CGGCGGCACGCTGGGGGCCCAGTTCCAGATCCGCGATGTCGTTGCGCCGGACATACAGGCGGCGATGGACGTCATTGCCCGCGACCTGATCGAGCGCTTTGCCCCCGGCGGTCCGGACAGCACCCTCGGGGCCACGGACCCCGGTCTCTTTACCGATGCGGGCGCCGCTTTCGACCCGATGGACGAAACGGGGCTCGCGGGACGGATCTCGCTCAACGCGTTGGTCGACCCGGCCGGCAGCGGGACCTGGCGCCTTCGGGATGGTCTTGGCGCCGCGGTGCAGGGACCGGTCGGAGAGGCGCGTCTGCTTCAGGGCTATTCCGATGCGCTGGACGCGCTGATGACCCCGGGTTCTGCGGCGCTCGGGTCCGGCGCACAGAGCTTTGCCCAGCATGTCGCGGATTTCCATGCCGGCATCGCCGCGGCCCGGCTGCGCGCGGACGGCGAACAGAGCTTCAGCAGCGCCCAGAACACCGCGCTCAAGGAGCTTGAACTGTCCAAGGGGGTCGATACCGACGCCGAACTGCAGGCGCTCCTCCGGATCGAGCAGCAATATGCGGCGAATGCGCGCGTCATCACCACGGTGGACGAGCTCATGCAGACCCTTATGAACATCTAAGGAGGCACCGTTGGATACCGTCGGAGATCTTGCCAGAACCCTTGTCCTGCGCACCCACCAGACCCGCCTGAACCGCGATCTTGACCAGCTGGGCACCGAGATCGCGACCGGTTTCGTTCGCGATCCGGTGTCCCACCTCGGCGGAGACGTTTCCTCGTTGGTCTCGATCGACCGGCGGCTGGCGCAGCTCGAAACCTACCGGGTCAATACCGGGGAGGCTGCGTTTCTCACCGGTACGATGCAAACCACCCTGGAGGAAATCCAGACACGTTCGGAACAGCTCTCGCAAGTGCTTCTCGCGGTCGAGCTGACCCCGAACGACGAGATGTTCCGCACCCTTTCGACCGAGGCGGGCAATGCCCTGGGCCACATGCTGAACGGGCTCAACCGGTCGGTCGCCGGGCGCTTCCTGTTCTCGGGCACCGCCACCGATACCCCCGCGGTGATCGAGAGCGAAGCGATGATCGCCGAGCTGCAGACCGCGCTGGCAGGGTCCACGACCGCAGCAGAGGTCGAGACCGCGCTCGACGGCTGGTTCGACGCGCCCGGTGGTGGCTTCGAGACCGACGGCTATCTCGGATCGACGACATCGCTCGCGCCGCTCGAGTTGAGCGCCACCGAAAGCGCAGGTGTCGACATTCGGGGCGACGACGAGGTGTTTCGCGATGTCATGAAGGCGATGGCCAAGGCGGCTCTGGCCAGCGACGACACGCTCTCCTTGACCGATGCGGTCAAGGTCGACCTGATCTCCAGTGCCGCGCTCGACCTGCAAACCGCGATGGCCAGCATGGTCGAGTTGAGGGCCGGGCTTGGCACGCTCGAGCAGCGGATCGAGGAGACCACCGCGCGCAACGCGGCCGAACGTACGGCCACGAGCATTGCCCGGCTTGACCTTGTCGGAACGGATCAGTTCGAGACCGCGACCCGCTATGAGAACACCCGGGCACAGCTCGAGAGTCTTTACGCCATCACGGTGCGCTCCTCGCGCATGTCGCTGGTGGAGTTCCTGAGATGATCACGCGCCTGCTTGGTCTCTGCCTCGCCCTCACTCTGGCTGTCTTGACCCAGAGCGTTGCAGCGCAGTCCGTCCGCATCAAGGATCTGGTGGAATTTGACGGCGTCCGCTCCAATGATCTTGTCGGCTATGGTCTGGTGGTCGGCCTCAACGGCACCGGCGACGGGTTGCGCAATGCTCCCTTCACCGAAGAGATCATGCAGAACATTCTCGAACGGCTCGGGGTCAACGTGACCGGTGAGCAGTTCCGGCCTCGCAACGTGGCCGCGGTGTTCGTGACCAGCCGATTGCCGCCCTTCGGAAGGGCGGGCAGCCAGATCGACGTGACGGTGTCGGCGATCGGCGATGCCAGCAGCCTGCTTGGCGGCACCCTGATCATGACCCCGCTCAACGCCGCCGACGGGCAGATCTACGCCGTGGCGCAAGGCACCGTGATCGCGGGTGGCGTCAATGCCGAGGGGGATGCCGCGCGGGTGGTGCAGGGGGTCCCGACCTCTGGAATGATCCCCGCGGGCGCCCGGATCGAGCGCGAGGTTGAGTTCGCCTTCGCCGATCTGTCGACCCTGCGGCTGGCGCTGCGCGAACCTGACTTCACCACCGCGGCACGGATCGAGGCGGCGATCAACCGGCGGGTCGGGCGCCGTGCGGCAGAGATGCTGGATGCGGGCACGGTCTCCGTCAACCTGCAACAAACCGGGACCGGATCTCCGGCGCAGGCCGTCGTCGCGATCGAGAACCTCCCGGTCGAGCCGGAGCGTCGCGCCCGCGTCGTGGTGGATCAGCGCTCGGGCACCATCGTGATGGGCGAGGACGTGCGAATTTCCCGCGTTGCCGTCTCGCAGGGGAACCTGACCCTGCGCATCGAAGAGACCCCGATCGCCGTGCAGCCGAACCCTTTTGCCGAGGGCGAGACCGTGATCGTCCCGCGCACCGGCGCCGATATCGTCGAGGAGCCCGGGATCGGTCTGGCCGAGGTGCCGGGCGGTACCTCGCTCTCAGAGGTGATCGCAGGGCTGAACGCGCTTGGTGTCTCACCGCGCGACATGATCGATATTCTCAAGAGCATCAAGGCCGCCGGCGCGCTGCACGCTGATTTCCTCGTGATGTAGCCGCTGAAACCTCCGGAGCTGAGGGTTTTGTTAACCGCCCCCGCGCTACCAAGACGATGACACGCATGAGCGCGCGGGATGGGTGAAGGAGTCACCGCAATGATGGGAATCATCGGGATCGTCGTGATCTTCGGCATGGTCTTCGGCGGGTATCTTCTCGCCGGTGGCAAGATGTCGATCATCCTGAAATCGCGCCCGTTCGAGATGATGATGATCGGCGGTGCCGCGGTGGGCACGTTTCTGATCGGCAATGACGCGGGCGTGGTGAAGCACACGCTCAAGGATGTCGGAAAGGTGTTCAAGGGCGCGAAATGGAAGCCGGCGGACTACAAGGAACTGCTCTGCCTGCTTTTCGAGTTGATCAGGCTGGCGCGCCAGAGCCCCGTCGCCATCGAGGAGCACGTGGAGTCTCCGGCTGAATCGACCATCTTCTCCAAATACCCGAAGATCCAGGGCGACAAGATCGCCATCGAACTGATCTGCGACACCATGCGCTCGATGTCGATGAATTACGATGATCCGCATCAGGTTGAAGAGGTGCTCGACAAGCGGATCGAAGCGCTCGAGCATCATCGGATGCACTCGAGCCATGCGCTGCAGGCGATGGCCGACGGGCTGCCGGCGCTGGGAATCGTGGCGGCGGTTCTTGGGGTGATCAAGACCATGGGCTCTATCGACCAGCCACCCGAGGTTCTGGGCAAGCTGATCGGCGGTGCGCTGGTGGGAACCTTTCTCGGGGTGTTTCTGGCCTACGGTTTCGCCGGTCCCTTCGCGGTGAAGGTCAAGGCGGTGATTGAGGAAGATCTGCATTTCTATCAGCTGATCCGCGAGGTGCTTGTCGCGAACCTGCACAATCACGCCACCAACATCTGCATAGAGGTCGGACGCCAGAACACCCCGGCGCATTTCCGGCCGAGCTTCACCGATCTCGAAGAGGCGTTGAAGAACGTCAAGCAGGCGGCGGCATGATCCGGGTCGCGTTGCTCTGCATATCGCTCTGGCTGTGTGCCGGCGCGTCGTCGGCGCAGGAGATCCGCGTCCGCTCCGGAGAACACGGCTCTTTCACAAGGCTTGCGCTCGATATTCCCGACGGGCTGGGGTGGCAGACGGAGTATGTCGCGCCCCGGCGGGTCGAGCTGCGATTCGATGGCGGAGGCTACCGGTTCGACAGCAGCGCCGTCTTTGAACGCATCAACACCGCGCGGCTCTCGGACCTCGCGCCGCTGCCAGACGGGGCGGGCCTCGTGCTGGAGCTTGGCTGTGATTGCGTTTCAGACGCGTTTCTGGCGGAGCCGGGCATGCTGGTGCTCGACATCCGGTCAGGACAAGCTCCGGCCACCGCGGGTGAGGCCGAACCAATGCCGGAGCAGGTGAGGCCGCTCTCCGGCATTCGGGTCGGTCCGCAGCCGGGCATCGGACCGTCGCCTGCGCGCAATCCCCTGCTGCCGGTCTTCGTACCGCAACGCGCGTCTGAGGCGGACCAGGCCCTGCCCACGGCCGCCGCGCCAGCCGATGGCATGGATCCGACCACGCTCGGACGGACCTTGGCTGAACAACTCGCGACCGCGGCGAGCGACGGTCTTCTGTCGCCGAGCAGAAATGTTCTTTCGCAACGTCTCACAGAGTCGGACGCGATCGGATCCGATACCGCCACGGATGCTCTGAATGATCCCGGAACGCCGACGCCGGATCATGCGGCTCAGATCGAGGCAGCGATCCTTGGCCGGGAACCCTCTGACATGCAAGCGCGTGTCCGCATCGGCGGCACTGGCTGCGTCGCGGATGAGGTGCTCGACATCGCGTCCTGGGGTACCGACGAAACGTTCGACAAGGCCATTCCAAATTTGCGCAGGCGGCTCTACGGTGAATTCGACACGCTCGACCCGGAGATCCTCATCGAGCTGGTGCGCGCCCATATCTATATCGGCTTCGGTGCCGAAGCGCGGGCGCTCCTCGAGCTCGCGCCAGAGCGGCGCGACCCTGTCCTCTATGCGCTCTCCGGTATCGTGGATGGCGGGGCCGATCGTGCTGGCGTGTTTGCGGGCCAGACCGGCTGCGAGGGCGCCGCCGCGCTCTGGGCGCTTGCCGGGGCTCCCGAACTCCCGGCGGAGGCGCAGGTCGATGATCGTTCGGTGAGGCGCGCCTTCGAGGCATTGCCCGGAACCCTGCGGCCGGTGCTCGGCCCGACGCTTGCCAACCGCCTGGCGGACGCGGGCCATATCGACGCCGCACGCAACCTGCTGTCGCGGCTGGCCCGGTCCGGCGGCGCGTCCGACGCGGACATGCGTTTCAGCCAGGCACAGATCGACCGCCTCGACGGCGCGGTACAGCAGGCCCATTCGGCCCTCGAAGACCTGTCGCACGGGGCAGGCACGCATGCCCCCGATGCGGTCGCGGCAACAATCGCGCTCGCCTCCGAGAATGGCGTGCCGGTAAACGCGCGGATGACCGACCTTTCGGCAGCCTACTCGACAGAGCTGCGCGCCACCGAAAAAGGGCCGGAACTGTGGCTGGCGCATCTGCGGGCGTTGGCCGCGAACCGTCGTTTCGAAACCGCTTTCGACGGTTTTCACAACGGCGACGACATGCCCGAGGCGCAGCGCAGGACCGCGGCTTCGGAATTGCTGACCGCGCTGTCTGAACAGGGCTCGGACACCGGGTTTCTGCAGGAGGTGGTGCCACGACGGGCGGATTATGCGACGCTCGTCGAGGAAGATGTGGCTCTCACGGTGGCAAGGCGGCTACTGGGTCTCGGTCTCGCGGAAGAGGCGATGGCCTGGGCATCGCTTCCGGGGCTCGGGCGAGACTCTCGCGAAGGCCGGCTGTTGCTCTCGGAGATCCATCTTGCCCGCTCCGATCCACAGCAGGCCGAGATCGCACTGATTGGCCTGCAGGGGGATGACGCACTTGCGCTGCGCGCGCGGGCACGCGCCATGATGGGCGATTATACCTATGCCCAGACCGCATTCGGTGCCCTTGGCGAGGACGGCGCGGCACGGTCTGCCGCTTGGCTTGCAGGGGATTGGGAGACGCTCGGCGAAGGCGAGGATGCTCTGGCCGCAGCGGCGGAGCTGGCCGGATCGGCGCTTCCGGACAGTCTCGGCGCAGAGCCGAGCCTGGCCGTCGTCGAAGCGCTCGCCACCTCCGGCGCCGAAACCCGAGACACGCTTCGGGCGCTGCTCGACCAGACGCGTCTTGCGGAGGAGTAACCATGTCGGGGGGCGTTCTTTTCCGGCAGATACGACGGCACCAATCTTCGCTGCGCCGTTCCCCCGGACCGGATGACGACGCCGGGGCTGCATCCCGATACCCGGCGCAAAGCACGAACGGGCCCAGGTGATGGGCACCGGCATGTTCTTCAAGCCCACCGTGCTTCTCGCCGTGGCCCTGATGGCGGTCATCGTGATGATGATCCTGCCGGTGCCCGCCTGGATCCTGGATGTCGGCCTTGCCGCGTCCTTCGGCCTCGCGATCCTGATCTTCACGGTGACCCTGTTCATCGAGCGTCCGCTGGATTTCTCGGCCTTTCCGACCATCTTGCTGGCCTCGCTCATGCTGCGGCTTTCGCTCAACGTCAGCTCGACCAAACTGATCATCGGTCAGGGCCACACCGGGACCTCTGCTGCAGGGGATGTGATCGAGGGATTTGCCAATTTTGTCATGGGTGGCAGCGTCTTCCTCGGGCTCGTGGTGTTTGGCGTGTTGATGATCGTGAACTTCGCCGTGATCACCAAGGGGGCGGCACGCATGGCCGAGGTCGGAGCGCGCTTTGCGCTCGACGGGATGCCGGGCAAGCAGCTCGCGATCGACAGCGACATGTCGGCGGGGGCCATCGACCACGCCGAAGCCAAGGCACGGCGGGAACGCGAACAGCAGGAGACGACCTTCTTCGGGTCGCTCGACGGGGCATCGAAATTCGTCAAGGGCGATGCGGTCGCGGGTCTTCTGATCACGCTGCTGAACCTCGTGATGGGCATGGTGATGGGGATTTTCGGCCACGGCATGCCGCTGTCCCGCGCCTTCGAAACCTACGCGATCCTGACTGTCGGCGACGGCCTCGTGTCGCAGATTCCGGCGGTGATCATCTCCATCGCCTCGGGGCTTCTGCTGGCGCGGGGCGGGGCGATCGGGGCCACCGATGTGGCGGTTGCGGGGCAGCTCGCACGGCACCCGGCGGCGCTGGGAACGGTGGCTGTGCTGATGGCCCTGTTCGCGCTCGTGCCGGGGTTGCCCTTTCTGCCGTTCATCCTCGGCTCAGGGGTGCTCGGCGGCCTTGCGATAGGCGCGGCGGTAGCCGGTGGCGAGCGCGACGGTGGGAAGCGGCCCGGCGAGCAGCTCGCCCCCGCGCGTCGGACGCAGGACGTCGACCGCGACGCGGCAGCCGTCGTC
>CAYNKL010000204.1:0-7108 GCA_964397775.1 uncultured Rhodobacterales bacterium
TCAGCACCACCGGCAGCCCGTAGGTCTCGTGCCAGGCGCGCACCAGGTGGTCGGAGCTGGCCTTCGACGCCGAGTAGGGCGAACGCGGGTCGTAGGGCGTGTCCTCGGTGAACATCACCTCCGGGTCGGCGGGCAGCGAGCCGAACACCTCGTCGGTGGAGATGTGGTGGAAGCGGAAGCTCTCGGGCTTGTCCTGCGCCACCCAGTAGGCGCGGGCCGCTTCCAGCATGTTGTAGGTGCCGGTGATGTTGGTCTCGATGAAATCGCCGGGCCCGTCGATCGAGCGGTCGACATGGCTCTCGGCGGCAAGGTGCATCACCGCGTCGGGTGCGTGCTTGGCAAAGACCGCATCGAGCGCGGCGCGGTCGCGGATGTCGGCCTGCTCGAAGGCGTAGAGCGGGCTGTCGGCCACGGGGGCGACGTTGTCGAGGCAGGCGGCATAGGTCAGCGCGTCGAGATTGACGACCTCGTGGCCGCCCGAGACGGCCAGCCGCACCACGGCCGACCCGATGAAGCCCGCGCCGCCAGTTACCAGAAGTTTCATCTGCTTTTATCCTTCAAAGGTGAACGGGCTGTCGAAATCCTTCAGGAAGGGCGCCACGGCGTCCTTCTCCGACAGCACCGCCTCGGAATTGTCGATGCCCCAGTCGATGCCGATATCGGGATCGTCGAAGCGCACCGCGCCGTCACACTCGGGGGCGTAGTAATCGGTGCATTTGTAGATGATCTCTGTGTCGGGATCGAGCGTGGCGAAGCCGTGCAGGAAGCCCGCCGGCACCAGCAACTGGCGGCCGTTCTCGAAGCTCAGCTCCTCGCCCACCCATTTGCCGTAGGTCGGGCTGCCCTTGCGGATGTCGACGGCCACGTCAAAGAGTCGGCCCTTGCCGCAGCGCACCAGCTTGTCCTGGGCATGCGGTGGGCTCTGGAAGTGCAGCCCCCGCACGGTGCCCGGCGTGGCGCTGAGCGAGTGGTTGTCCTGCACGAATTCATAGTTGAGCCCATGCTCGGCCATGCGCGCCTTGTTCCAGCTTTCGGAAAAGAACCCGCGGTTGTCGCCGAAGCGGCGCGGGGTGAGGACCAGGACCCCGGGAAGGGCGGTTTCTTCAATTTGTAGCACAATATGAACTTAGACGTTTGGGCTGTTTGCTCGCGGTTGTCTACCGAGAATGATCGGGTAAAAAAAAGAGCGAACTGCGTAAATGATCGGCGTCTACAGCTATCGCTTAACGGATTGCGCGAAAACGAGCCGTTGGTGGCGAGAAGAGATTGTATTCAGCTTGGGCCTGCTCTGCTATCATCGCCTGTAGGTTGAAGGTCGGCAGCAGCCCTGAAAGCACCACGACCAGCAAAAAGTTGCCCACCAGAGTAATTGGCAGCGGTTCGAGCAGCGATGCGCTTGTGCTCGGTCGAGAGGCCGGTGTCGACTATTGTCGCGGCGCGCTCAGTCATGCGGACCAGCCGGGCCGAGTTTACTCTGGTGGCGATCAAATGAAGAGCGACCGGAGTGATGATCGAGAGTTGGTCCAGCCCCAGCGGTTCGCCTTGGCGGACCGCTGGGGCTGGGAGTGTCCTGAACTTTGTGTATCCGTGCCGATCCACGCGGTTCGGAATACTCAAGCGTCGAAGCGCTCGTCGAACATTATGGCGAACTGATTGTGGGCCACAAAACATTCCCTGACGTTTCGGCCATCCTTCTCGAAGTTGCGGATGCCAAGCGGCAGCAGGTGCAGCTCTCGAACGTACTGCTCGCACGCGAGGGAGAACGTTAATCAAAAGCGCCGGCACTCCCGAGCAAGCGCGCACCGTCGTTGCTCAGCCGCCATCGATGAGAGTCGGCGGTGCCCAATGTTTCCAAGTTAGAAGCCATTCGCCTCAGTCAGCGCCAAACAGATCGCGGGTGAAGACCTTCTCGGCTACGTCATCGATCTCGTCGGTGAGGCGGTTGGCGACGATGAGGTCGGCCTCGGCCTTGAATGCCTTGAGATCGTTGACCACGCGGCTGCGGAAGAAGTCGGGCTCGTCGAGCACCGGCTCGTAGACGATGATCTCGACGCCCTTGGCCTTGAGCCGCTTCATGATGCCCTGGATCGAGCTCTGGCGGAAATTGTCCGACCCCGCCTTCATCACCAGCCGGTAGATGCCCACCACCTTCGGGCCACGCATCAGGATCTGGTCGGAGAGAAAATCCTTGCGGGTGCGGTTGGCATCCACGATAGCGCGGATCAGGTTCTGCGGCACGTGGCTGTAATTGGCCAGCAACTGCTTCGTATCCTTGGGCAGGCAGTAGCCACCATAGCCGAAGGAGGGGTTGTTATAATGACTGCCGATGCGTGGATCGAGGCTGATGCCCTCGATGATCTGGCGGCTGTCCATACCGCCCGCGAGGGCGTAGCTGTCGAGCTCGTTGAAGAAGGCCACCCGCATGGCGAGATAGGTGTTCGCGAAGAGCTTGATCGCCTCGGCCTCGTCGGGATCGGTGAACAGAACCTCCACATCCTTCGAGACCGCGCCTTCCAGCAGCAGGTCGGCAAAGATCCGCGCCCGTTCCGAGCGTTCGCCTACGATGATGCGCGAGGGGTGCAGGTTGTCGTAGAGCGCCCGGCCTTCACGCAGAAACTCGGGGCTGAAGATCACCTGGTCGGTTTCCATCTCGCGCCGGATGTGGCGCACGTAGCCCACCGGGATGGTCGATTTGATGACGATGGTGGCGCGCGGGTTCACTGCGACCACCTGTGCGATCACCGCCTCAACGCTGGAGGTATCGAAATAGTTGGTCTTGGGGTCGTAGTTGGTCGGGGTTGCGACGATGACGTAATCGGCCTCGACATAAGCCTGTTCAGGGCTGGTGGTGGCGCTTAGGTCGAGGTCGCGGTTGGCGAGGAAGTCCTCGATCTCGGCGTCAACGATCGGGCTCTTACGGTCGTTGACCAGTTCCACCCGCTCCTCGGAAACGTCGAGCGCCGTGACCGGGTGGTTTTGCGCCAGCAAAACGGCGTTCGAGAGGCCCACATAGCCGAGGCCGGCGACTGCGATCTTCATGTCTCGATCCCTTTAAGAAACGGGGGACTTTGGTATCGGCCAACATCCCCGGCCTGTCTTGCCAGAGGAAAAGCCATGTTGCGGAGCGGTTTAACCGCAACTCACGCAGGCTACAATCAACACATTATTTGTTGCAACCAAGTTGAAATGTCCGCGGCTGCGCAAAGCTGAAATGTCTCACCGAGGGTGGAGAAGCATGGCCGGGCAGGGCGAAGATGCGTTGCCGCTCATAGGAGAAGGCCAGTTGCCTGGTGACATAGCGCTCATTGCGGAAGCACAGGATCTCTCGCAGACGATCCGGTTCCATGTTCAGGGACCGATGCAGGTTGTCGGCCCGTAGCGGCGCCTTGGCGAACTTCGCATTATGGCGCGCCAAGAACCTTGGCAGGATCGCGTTGCCGGCTGCCATGTCGCAGACGCCCGCCAGCCGTAGTTCCTTCACCAGCCGATCCTGCAGGGTACGGTTCGCGCGCTCGACGCGGCCCTTTGCCTGGCTGCTGTTTGCACAGAGGATCTCGATGTTCAGATCGTTCAGCGCCCGACCGAACTGGGTCATGCCATGGCCCGACTTCGCCCCTTGCTTGGCGACACGGAACACCGAGTGCTTGTCGGAATAGAAGGCCACGGGCCGGCCGTGCGCCGCGAGATACCGCTCGAGCGCGCCGAAATAGCTGAAGGTGCTCTCAGAGGCTACAAACTCCAGATGCATCAGCGTGCTTGTGGCGGGTAGCGTCCGCGCACGTGGTGTAATTTCAGCGCCGTCGACGGTGTAATCCCGGGTGGTCACCGAGGTGTATGATCGAGGTGGAGTTTGGCGACTTCAACCACGGATCACACGGAGACCCCGATGACCAAGACGAACATGGACCTGTCCGAGCTTATGGCCAAGCATGACCAGGGCGATTTCCTTCGCACCATCGCCGAGGCGGTGCTGCAACTGATCATGGAGGCCGATGTCGACGGCCTGATCGGTGCTGGGCGCCACGAGCGCAGCGGCGAACGAACGACATGGCGGAACGGGTATCGAGAGCGCGCTCTTGATACCCGTCTGGGCACGCTGAACCTGCGGGTGCCGAAGCTGAGGCAGGGCAGCTACTTCCCGGGCTTCCTCGAGGCTCGGAAGACCTCCGAACAGGCGTTGGTGGCCGTCATCCAGGAAGCGTGGATCGGCGGCGTCTCCACCCGTCGCGTCGACGAGCTGGTGCAGGCGATGGGGCTGTCCGGCATCTCGAAGAGCACGGTATCCAAACTCTGCAAGGACATCGACGAGCGTGTCGGCGAGTTCCTGAACCGCCCGCTGACCGGCGAGTGGCCCTACGTCTGGCTGGACGCGACCTACCTCAAGGTCCGCCAAGGCGGGCGTATCGTGCCGGTCGCGGCCATAATCGCAGTCGCCGCCAACACCGAGGGGCGCAGGGAAATCATCGGCCTGGGCATCGGGCCATCGGAGGCCGAGATATTCTGGACAGAGTTCCTGCGGTCGCTGAAGGCCCGTGGACTCGGAGGCGTCAGGCTGGTCATCAGCGATGCGCACACCGGCCTTAGAGCCGCAATCGCGCGGGTGTTCGAGGCGACGTGGCAGCGCTGCCGCGTCCACTGGATGCGAAATGCTCTCGCCCATGTGTCGAAGGGCCAGCACACTGTGGTCGCCGCCGCGATCCGCCAGGCTTTCGATCAACCTGACCGCACCCACGCGGGCGAAATCTGGCACAAGGTGGCCGAACAACTGCGCCCCCGCTGGCCAAAGCTCGCAGACCTCATGGATGCCAGCGAGCACGACGTTCTGGCTTACATGTCCTTCCCTCGCCAGCACCGCACCAAGCTGCACTCAACCAACCCCATCGAGCGGTTGAACAAAGAGGTGAAGCGTCGCGCCGACGTCGTCGGGATCTTTCCGAACGAAGCCTCCATCACACGTCTGATCGGTGCCGTCCTGTTCGAAGCCAACGACGACTGGCAGACATCAAGCCGCTACATGATGGTCGAGGCCTTCGCCCAGATCGACAAGGAGGAGATCGACCCCATTCTCAGCATTACCACGAAAGCCGCCTGATCATGACCTCAGGCCATCCGGGAAATTACACCACCTTGACGGACGTAACCTTGTGGCGTCGTCGACAAAGGCCAGCAACGTGCAGGCCGGACCACGTTCCTCGAACCAGGCGTGATCAGAGCCGTCTATCTGCACGAGCTCGCCATAGCAGTCCCGGCGCCGGCGCGGCTGGTGAAACGTTCTGCGCTGCTTGCGCGACAGCCAGATGCCGGCATCCTGCATCCATTTGCGCAAGGTCTCCCGCGACACCTTCAGGCCATGGTCTTCCGCCAGCTTCTCGGCTGCGAACGTGGGTCCAAAGCCGGCGTAGCGCTCACGGATCAGCGTCAGCGCAAACTCACGTACCGCGGGATCGATCCGGTTGTTGGACGGACGTCCGCGGGCCTTGTGCCGGATCGCCGCCGGACCATCGGCCCGGAACGTCTTCAGAAGCCGATGAACCTGCCTTCGGCTCAAGCCCAGGAAGGCATTTGCGGCCTTCATGTCCGAGATGCCCGCGATGCGCAGCTCTTTGACCAGGCGATCCTGTAATGTCCGGTTCGCACGTTCCACGCGGCCCTTGGCCTGGCTGGTATTGGCGCACAATATCTCGATCTGCAGCTCTGCCAGAGCGCGCCCGAACTGGGTCATGCCGGTCATGTGCTCGCTGGGTTTTGGCACGCGAAAGACCGTGTGTTTGTCGCTGTAGAACGCAACGGGGCGGCCATGTGTCGTCAGATAGCGCTCCAACGCTTCGAAATAGCTGAAGGTGCTCTCTGACTTGACGAAGCGCAGTTCCATGAGCGTGCTAGTGGCATCGTCGATGAAGACGAGCAGGGTGCAGGGATCGCCCCGATCCTCGAACCAGCGGTGCTCCGAGCCGTCAATCTGTATGAGCTGTGCGCGCTACTTGAAGCGCGACTCCCATGACCTCCGACGGTAGGGGCGTCGGCCGATTTCCTCCATCATCTTTTCGCGGAAGACCTCGGCCGGGGTCCGCCATCCAAGGCATTTGCGAGGCGTGTTGTTGAGCTGGTCGCAGAGTTGCTTCAGCTCGAGCTCCGTCATGGCCGCGACGTCGCGCTGCCTTGGAAGCCAGCGCCGGAGCCGGCGGTTGGTGTTCTCGACTGTGCCTTTCTGCCAGGGCGAGGAGGGGTCGCAGAACCAGGTCTGGGTTCCGAGCTGGGCCTGCAGATGCGGCCATGACACGAACTCCGTGCCGCGGTCGAAGGTGATGGATCTGCGACCCGCGACGGGCAAATCCCGCACCGCCTTCACGATCTTGGTCATAACCGGTTTCGTGCGCTTGTTCGCGTTCTTCAGCAGCACGGTGAAACGGCTGACACGTTCGACCAGAGAAGTGACGTTAGTCTGGCCAAGCGATTGTTTGAACAGCATCAAATCACCCTCCCAATGGCCGAATTCCCTGCGGTGTGCGACGTCGTCCGGGCGGAACAGGATACTGACATCACGGTCGAATTTTGGAGCCCGGCGCTTCCGGGCGCGACGCGGCCGGCGGGCCTTGCGGTGTTCGGGCAGGTACCACCAAAGCTCCTGCGCCATGCCTTCCTTCGAGTAGATGTAGCGGTAGATCGTTTCTTGGCAGACCCGGAGCTTTGCACCTTCGTGGATCAATCGGTTGCCGATTTGCTCGGGCGTCCAGCCGTTCTTGATCCGCTCGACGACCTGATTTCGAAGCTGCGGATGCCGGATCAGCTTGCGCTGCCGAACACGCCGATTGGCGGCTTTCTGATGCGCGGCGGCGCCGTAGTAGCCGTCATAGGCCGGCAGGCACTCATCGCTGAACCAGTTCCGCTTGATCTCGCGATAGATGGTGGCTTTCGAGCGCTGCAACACGCGCGCCATCTCCCGGACGGGGACCTTCGCCAGCTTCCAACGTTCGATCTGGACACGTTCCTTGACGCTCAGTTGCGCGTATACCGCTCCCATGGCAGACTCTCTCCATTAGATAACCAACTGTTTTCTAATGGGAGTCGCACTTGAGGGTAGCGCGCACCCTTACACATTATTCTGGCT
>CAYNKL010000205.1:0-7108 GCA_964397775.1 uncultured Rhodobacterales bacterium
GGAAGATGACCCCGCCCCGAGTCAAGCGAAAATCGCGCTGGCTCGGGCCGTCGCGGTTGTCATTTCGGCCGGTCTTGGTATCTTGGGGGTCAAGCCGGTCGAAGAGATGCGCTGACCACAAGGCGCCCGCCGGCTCGTTTCGGGCAGATCACCTGACGGCAATGCATCGTCGGGGAAAATGAGGCGCACATGGCAGACTATACCTTCGACGGGTACGATGGGGGCGATTCCGCCCCGTCTTCCGCAAGAGTGGCGAGCCTGGCCAACTGGGCCGGCGCTGCGGCTTCGCTGGCGCTGGTGATCGGCATCAGCGTCTGGGGCTACCGGGTCGTGATGCGCGACGTGTCGGGCGTGCCGGTGGTGCGCGCGATGGAAGGTCCCATGCGGATCACGCCGGAAGACCCGGGCGGCGAGCTGAGCGACAACCGCACGCTCGCGGTGAACGAGGTCGCCGGCAACGGCGAGGCCTCGGGCCCCGTTGACCGGCTGGTGCTGGCGCCGCGCGAGGCGGGGCTGGGCGCCGACGACGTGCCGCAGGGTGCGCTGCCGGAGCTGACAGAGGATGAGCGCCGCGCCCGCGTGGGCGGCGGCACCTCCGACGGGGCGGCGGTGAGCGGCGATCCCATTGATGCGCTGGCCGAGAGACTTGCCTCAGGCACGCCCGAGGGCGAGGCCGCGGAGCAGACTGCCCCCGAGACAAACGATATCGACGATGCACTGGCGAGCGTCATGGCAGACGAAAGCGGCGCGACGCCGACCGTCAGCAGCCGTGGCGACGTCACAGATGCCGAAGAGGGCGACGGTGACGTGGCGCCCTTCGACGGGCCGGGCCTGTCCGTGTCGCTGCGTCCCAGGGTGCGGCCCGCGGGGATCCGCACCGCCTCGCTCGGCACGCCGCCGGCCGAAGCCGCGGCGGCGGTCGCGAGGGAAAGCGCGGAAGTGCGCGAGATGGACCCCGAGATGCTGCCCTCGGGCACGCGGCTGGTGCAGATCGGCGCCTTTGACAGCCCTGAGACCGCGCGCACCGAGTGGGACCGCCTGCGCGGCCGCTTCGGTGATTACCTCGTGGACAAGGCGCGGGTGATCGAGAAGGCCACTTCCGGCGGGCGCGTCTTCTACCGCTTGCGGGCGCACGGGTTCGACGACCTCGCAGATGCGCGTCGCTTCTGCGCGGCCTTCGTCGCGGGCAACGTCGACTGTATCCCGGTGGTGACGCGGTGACGGCCTGGGGCGCGGCCATCCTCGGCTGCGCGGGAACGGAGCTGAGCGGGGACGAGCGGGCGTTCTTTGCGCAGAGCAATCCCTTCGGCTTCATCCTTTTCGCGCGCAATATCGAGACCGCCAACCAGCTTCGCCGCCTGACCGCGGACCTGCGTGAGGCCGTGGGCTGGAACGCGCCTGTCTTCATCGACCAGGAGGGCGGGCGTGTGCAGCGCCTGCGGCCGCCCATGGCGCGGGAATGGCTGCCGCCGCTCGACGATATCGCGCGGCTGGGGCCGGACGGGGCGCGCGGCATGGCGCTGCGCTACGCGATGATCTCTCAGGAGCTGCGGGGCTACGGCATCGACGGCAACTGCGTGCCGACGCTGGACGTGGCGCGCCCCGAGACGCACGCCATCCTGCGCAACCGGCTCTACGGTGACACGCCCGAGGCGGTCGTCGACATCGGGAAGGCGGTCCTGCAGGCGTGCCTCGACGGCGGTGTGCTGCCCGTGATCAAGCATGTCCCCGGCCACGGTATGGCGACGCTCGACAGCCACCTGGACCTGCCACGCGTATCGGCCCCGGTCGAGACGCTTGAGAGCACCGACTTCGCACCCTTCCGGGCCTTTGCCGATGCCCCGCTGGGGATGACCGCGCACCTGGTCTACGAGGCGCTGGACGACGCGCCGGCGACGATCTCGCCCACCATGATCGCCCGCATCCGCGAGGATATCGGCTTTGGCGGCCTGCTGATGACCGACGACATCTCGATGGAGGCGCTGTCGGGCACGGTGCCCGAGCGTGCCGAGGCCGCGCTTGGTGCGGGCTGCGATCTTGTCCTGCACTGCAACGGCAAGCTCGACGAGATGACGCCGCTCATGGAGCGGGTCGGTGTGCTCGGCCCGGCGGCGCAGGGCCGCGCGGAAGCGGCGCTGGAGGCGCGCCGGGACCCCGAGACTGTTGACATCGAGGCGCTCGAGGCGGAGTTTGAGGCGCTCATCAACAGCCCGGACGAATGACCGACGAGGACGCCAGCGACAACGTCACCGCCCTGTCCACCGTGGCAGACCGTCTCGAGGCCGAGGCGCTGGTTGTCGATGTCGACGGGTACGAGGGGCCGCTGGACCTGCTGCTGACGCTGGCACGCACGCAGAAGGTGGATCTGCGCAAGATCTCGGTGCTGGGGCTGGCGCAGCAGTACCTGGCCTTCGTGGAGAAGGCCAAGGAACTGCGGATCGAGCTAGCGGCTGATTACCTCGTCATGGCGGCCTGGCTGGCTTTTCTGAAATCACGCCTGCTGCTGCCGCCCGATCCCGAGGAGGAGGGCCCCTCGGGCGAGGAGCTTGCCGCGCATCTGGCGTTCCAGCTCGAACGCCTGCAGGCCATGCGGCAGGCGGCGGCGCAGCTCATGGGGCGCGATCAGCTGGGGCGGAACTTCTTTGCCCGGGGCCAGCCCGAGAGCGTTCAGCAGAAGAAGCGCGTGGTCTATTCGGCGACGCTGCTGGACCTGATGCAGGCCTATGCGCGCATCCGCACGCGCGACGAATTCCGCCCCTTCGTGATGGACCGCGACAAGGTCTTTACCATGGAAGAGGCGCTGGACCGGATGCGGGGGATGATCGGCTTTGCCGGCACCTGGACCGACATCCAGAGCTACCTGCCGGACGGGTGGGACGAGGATCCGGTCAAGTGGCGCTCGGCCACCGCCGCCACATTTGCCGCTTCGCTGGAGCTGGTGAAGGAGGGCAAGGCGGAACTGCGCCAGTCCGGGATATTCGCCCCGATCGAACTGCGCCGACGCGAGGACAGACGTGACTGAGGACGACGAACAGCCCCAAGCCGAGGCCGCGGAAGAGAGCCCGCGCGAGAGCCTGTTCGAGGCGCCGCCCATGGGCGAGCAGGAGCGCATGGTCGAGGCCATGCTCTTTGCCGCCTCCGAGCCGGTGACCTCGCGCGAGCTCGAGGCGCGGATGCCGCACGGCTGCGATGCCGCCGAGGCGCTGGTGCACCTGCGCAGGCGTTATGAGGGCCGCGGCGTGCACCTTGTTCGCGTGGGCGAGGCCTGGGCGATGCGCACGGCGCCGGATCTGGGCTTCCTCATGACGCGCGAGACCGTCGAGACGCGCAAGCTGTCGCGGGCGGCAATCGAGACGCTGGCCATCATCGCCTATCATCAGCCTGTGACGCGCGCCGAGATCGAGGAGATCCGCGGCGTGAGCGTGAGCCGGGGGACGGTGGACCAGCTGTTGGAGATGGAGTGGGTGCGCTTCGGCCGTCGGCGGATGACGCCCGGCCGGCCCGTGACCTTCGTGGTGACAGAGACCTTCCTCGACCACTTCGGGCTCGAAAACGCGCGGGACCTACCCGGGCTCGCCGAGCTGCGCGCCGCAGGGCTGCTGGAAAGCCGGCCGCGTCCCGAGGGGGCGCCCGAGGCATCGGAGGACGAGGACGCCGAAGAGGCCGTGCAGACGGGGCAGAGCGAGCTTTTCGAGGACTGACCTCCGGACAAAGAAAAAGTCCCGGCCGCGTGGGCCGGGACTTCACTGTCTTGGATCAGGCTGCGATCAGCGGATCACTTCGACGATGCGGCGGGTTTCGGGGTCGATAATGACCGTCTGACGGTTCACGTTCAGGTAGGAATAGTCGCTGTCCGGAACCTCGTAGACCTCGATTTCCTGCGGAATGCCGGCACCGCGTGCCACTTCGCCTTCAAGGAAGACGGGCTCGACCGGGTTGCTGCGCACATAGGTCACGGTGGCCTCGGGCGTGTCGGCCGCGGCGCCACCGGCCATGCCGAGCACGGCGCCTGCGGCGATCGCGACGGGGCCGCCGACAAGCAGGGCACCTGCGGCTGCGCCGAGTGTCCCGCCGGCGGCGGCATCGGCCGCGTTGTCGTCCTCGTACTCGATGATCGCGACGTCAGCCGTGTTCTGGTAGACAACCACAGGCTCGGCCTCGGGGCCCTCGATCGGCGCGGTCAGGTAGGCGGAGTAAGCCCAGCCCGAGGTGCCATCGTAGGTGACCTCGCACCATTCGCCGCCTTCGGTGCAGCCGGCCATGTCGACCGATTCGTCACCGTCGATCACGCCGACAACTTCGTACTGCGGGCCGGGGCCCGAGCGCAGGTTGAGGTCGGTGGTGGCCGTCGCGGTCATGTCGGCAAGCGCGGGCCCGGCTGCGAGTGCGAGCGCGGTGGTGGCGATGAGCCCGGTCTTGATGCCCTTGGTCATTTCCGTGTCCTTCCTTTGTTATCTGCCGTTTTCGGTTTGGCAGCACATAAAGGGAGGCAGGCGGGGAAACGTTCCCGGGGCGCTTGTTTCTTAACCCTTTGAATCGGCGATAAATTGCTTGCCGAGCTTCAGGCCCTGACCCTGGTAATTGGACGCTATGCCCTGTCCATACAGGCGTTTCGGGACCTCTGACATGCGCTCGTAGACCAGCCGTCCGACGATCTGTCCGTGCTCGAGAACGAAGGGCGCTTCGTGGCATCTGACCTCCAGAACGCCGCGTGCGCCGGCGCCTCCGGCGGGCCCGTGACCGAAGCCCGGGTCGAAGAATCCCGCGTAGTGAACGCGGAATTCGCCGACCATGGCGAGGTAGGGCGCCATCTCGGCGGCGTAATTGGGCGGGATATGCACCGCCTCGCGGCTGACGAGGATGTAGAAGGCATCGGGGTCGAGGATCAGGCGGCCCTTTTCCGTGTGCAGCGGATCCCAGAAATCGCGAGGGTCGTAGTGGTCGATCTTCTCGAGGTCGATCAGCCCGGTGTGCGGCTTGGCCCGCCAGCCCACGAGCCCGTCGCGGCCGGGCTGCAGGTCGACCGAGAAGCCGAGGCCCTGGTCGATGACCGGTTCGCCCCCGGTGACCAGCGTATCGGTCGCATGAAGGCTGCGCAGTTCGTCGTCGGTGAGCACGCTGCGGCCCTGCCGGAAGCGGATCTGGTTGAGCCGGGTGCCGGGCTTGACCAGCACCGAGAAAGAGCGCGGGCAGATCTCGGCGTAGAGCGGCCCGTCGTAGCCGGGCGCGATGCGGTCGAATTCGGTCCCGTCGTCGGTGATGAGCCGGGTGAGCAGGTCGAGCCGGCCGGTGGAGCTCTTGGCGTTGGCGATGGCGTGGACGTCGGCGGGCAGGGAGAGGCTCTCCTGCAGCGGCACGAGGTAGACGCAACCCTTTTCCAGAACCGCACCGGGCGTGAGGTCGATCTGGTGCATCTCGAACTCGGCCAGGCGGTCCGCGACGCGGTTGCCGCTGCCGGCGAGGAAGGAGGCCCTGACACGGTAGGCGGTCGAGCCGAGACGCAGGTCAAGGCTGGCGGGCTGCAGTTGCCCTTCGACGAGCGGCGCCTGCGCCGAGATGGCGTCCGAGGCAAAAAGCGCTTCGATCTGCTGGCTGGCGAGAACCCCGGTCATATGCCTCTCCCGAATACTGTTCCGCCCTTTTAGCAGCGCCGGGACGGCGGGGGGAAGCAGGTCGCCAAGACGCGGGGCCCGGGGCCGGGCGATGCCGTTACCGTTGCCATACCTGCGATGCGGGGAAATTTTGGTCGGGCTAGCAGGACTCGAACCTGCGACCTTCCGTCCCCCAGACGGACGCGCTACCAGGCTGCGCCATAGCCCGACTTGTGAGGCCGTGTCATACCCGTTTTGTGGGCCGGGGCAACCCCCCTTGAGAGGGATTTTTCCCTGACGCGACGACCTTAGGTCTGGGCCGCGGACATCCGGTCGGAGATCTGCCGCAGGGCCGCCACGTGACCCGCGATCTGGCTGGCCTGACGGGCGGAGAGGCGGTCGACGCGGGCAAGCTGCGACAGCACGCCGGGACGCGGCGTGACGGGCGCGATTTCCCGCGCGACGAGCGGAGCGCGTGCCGCTTCGGGCGCCTCAGGCTCTACCGAGGTGGGCTCTTCCGACACAGGCTCGGCCGGATCGGTGTCGAAGAGGGGCAGGCCGGGGGCGTTGTCGTCCTCGATCAGGTGGTCGAGATCGGACATGGCCACCTCTTCCTCGGGGTCCTGGGCGGGCACATCGGCCGCGGTGTCCGCAGCGAGGCCCGAATCCTCTTCCAGCGGCTCTGCGCTGGCGGCGAAGGCGGGCGCCTCGGGAAGGTCACCGCCAGGTGCTTCCTCCATGACCGTATCGGCGGGGGCAGGGGCCTCGGCCGTCTCGGACAGGGTTTCCTGCGCGGGATCTTCCGGGGCCACGGCCTGCGGCGCCTGATCCGATTCGGCGGGCGCACTGCGGGCGAAGGGCACGACGGTTTCCACCGCTTCGGCTTCGGTAAACGGGGCGTCCTCGACCGGGGTGCCGGTCACGCTGCCATCGAGGCTGTAGGGCGAGAGCGAGGCCACGTGGCGCACGCCCTGTTCGCGCAGCAGTTTCTGCACGCCCTTGATGGTCATGCCGTCCTCATGAAGCAGGCGCTTGATGCCACCGATCAACTCCATGTCGGCAGGCCGGTAGTAGCGGCGGCCACCGGCACGCTTGACCGGCTTCACCTGGGTGAACTTGCTTTCCCAGAAGCGCAGGACGTGGGCGGGGGTATCAAGCCATTCCGCCACTTCGGAGATGGTGCGGAAGGCGTCAGGTGACTTGGGCACCGGCGGCATCAGGACTTGTTGCCCTGCGCGACGCGTTCCTTCATCAGGTGCGAAGGCCGGAAGGTCAGGACGCGGCGGGGCTGGATCGGCACTTCCTGGCCGGTTTTGGGATTTCGCCCCACCCGGGCCGCCTTTTCACGCACCGAGAAGGTCCCGAAGGACGAGATCTTCACCTGTTCGCCTGCGACCAGCGAATCCGACATGTGCTCGAGCACGGATTCCACGAGTTCGGCGCTTTCGTTGCGTGACAGGCCCACCTCGCGAAAGACGGCTTCGCTCAGATCCATACGCGTTACGGTGCGTTCGCCC
>CAYNKL010000206.1:0-7102 GCA_964397775.1 uncultured Rhodobacterales bacterium
TCACTTCGCGAATGACGGGGGCGCCTTCGTAGTATTTCAGGGCAATCTCGAGCGTGGGGTGTCCCAGCGCATCGGTCCCGGCTTCGTAGCCGCGGATGTAGCCCTCATCGCTCAGCACATCGAGCACCCAGGCGCGCAGCTTGGACGCGGGCGTCGACACTGTCGACTTGCCGCGCATCGACGCGTTCCGGATACGGGTGAGCATATCGCCGACTGGATCGTTCATGTAATGCCCTCCCTTACCAGCTCGATTTCACGACACCGGGAAGCTGACCGGTCGAACCGAGATCGCGCAGGGCGATACGGCTGATCTTCAGCTTGCGGTAGTACGCGTGCGGACGACCCGAGATCTGGCACCGGTTGTGCAGACGGGTCGGCGAGGAGTTGCGGGGCAGCTTCGCCAGTTCCAGGCGCGCCTTGAACCGCTCTTCCATCGTCTTGGATTCGTCGTTCGCGATCTCTTTGAGCTCGGCGCGCTTGGCGGCGTACTTCTCCACCAGCCGCTGACGCTTCTTCTCGCGTTCGATCATTGCTTTCTTTGCCATGATTCTCGGCTCCCTCAGGCGTTGAAGGGCATGTTGAAATGCTTCAACAGCGCCTTGGCTTCCGCGTCGGACTGCGCGGTGGTGGTGATGATGATGTCCATGCCCCAGACCTCGTCGACCTTGTCGAACTCGATCTCGGGGAAGACGATGTGCTCCTTGATGCCCATGGCAAAGTTGCCACGGCCGTCGAAGCTCGGCTTCACGCCACGGAAGTCGCGGATGCGGGGCATCGCGATGTTCACCAGGCGGTCCATGAATTCATACATCCGGTCGCCACGCAGCGTGACCTTGGCACCCAGCGGCATTTCCTCGCGAACGCGGAAGCCGGCGATGGATTTCTTCGCCTTGGTGGTCACGGCCAGCTGGCCGGCGATCTTGGACAGGTCTTCCTGAGCCGATTTCGCCTTCTTGGAATCGCGCACCGCCTCGGCACCGCAGCCGATGTTCAGGACGATCTTGTCCAGACGCGGGATCTGCATGTCGTTCGTGTAGCCGAACTCTTCCTTGAGCGCCGCCTTGATGGTCTCGCGGAACTGCGCCTTGAGACGCGGTGTGTAGCTCTGGGTATCAAGCATCGATCGCGTCCCCCGTGGTCTTGGCAAAGCGGACCTTCTTGTCGCCTTCCATGCGGAAGCCCACGCGGGTCGGTTTGCCGTTCTTGTCTGCGACGGCGAGGTTGCTCAGGTCGATCGGCAGCGCCTTCGGCTGGCGGCCACCCTGGCTGGTCTGGCTCTGGCGGACGTGACGGACGGCCATGTTCAGGCCTTCCACGACGGCCTTGCCGTCCTTCGGCATGACTTCGGTGACCTCACCGGTCTTGCCCTTGTCCTTGCCGGTCAGCACGACGACCTTGTCACCCTTGCGGATCTTGGCAGCCATTACAGCACCTCCGGAGCGAGCGAGATGATCTTCATGAAGTTCTTCGCACGCAGCTCGCGCACGACGGGGCCGAAAATACGGGTCCCGACGGGCTCGTTATTGTTGTTCAGAATAACGGCGGCGTTGCGATCGAAGCGGATCGCGGTTCCGTCCTCGCGGCGGACTTCCTTCGCGGTGCGCACGACGACGGCCTTGCGGACGTCACCCTTCTTCACGCGGCCGCGCGGAATGGCCTCTTTCACCGAGACGACGATGATGTCGCCGACCGATGCGTAGCGGCGATGCGAGCCGCCGAGGACCTTGATGCACTGAACTTTCCGGGCCCCGGAATTGTCAGCGACATCCAGATTGGTCTGCATCTGGATCATGTGGTTTCTCCCGACCTTCCGGGGCTGTTCTCGTTAAGTCCCCGGGGTTTCGATTGTGATCCGGGCCCCGCTCGGGGCCCGGTGCGCCCGGTTTAGTGGGCGGCTTCGCTTTCCTGGCGCTCGGCCCGCTCACGCTCGTGCTGGGCGTGGCGTTCCTCGTCGAGCTTCTGCTGGACCTTGGCGTTCTCTTCGCGCTGGCGGTTGAACGCGTCGATCATGTCCTGGGACATGACTTCCCAGCGCTTGGTCTTCGACTTGGGCGCACATTCCTGGATGAAGACGAAATCGCCGACCGAGACGTTGCCCGCCTCGTCGTGTGCGCGATACTTCTTCGACTTCTTGATCGTCTTCTGAAGCACGGGGTGCTTCATCCGGCGCTCGACGCTGACCGTGACGGTCTGCGCGTTGGCGGTGGAGGTCACGGTGCCTTGCAGGATACGCTTGGGCATGGTCTTACGCCTCCTCGCCTGCCGCAGAAGCGGCCTTTTCGTTCAGGATGGTCTTCACGCGCGCGACGTCGCGGCGCACCGCACGCATGCGCGCGGTGTTTTCCAGCTGGTTCGTGGCCTGCTGGAAACGGAGGTTGAAGGCCTCCTTCTTGAGCTGGACAAGCTGATCCCGGAGCTGGTCCGGGGTCTTGTCACGGAGTTCACTGGCGTTCATGTCGCCCTTCCTTCTTCAACATCACCGGAGAGCCCCTTGCGACGCGAGGGTCACCCTGATTCCGGTGGAGTCCGTGGATGAGCGGCCCCTATAGACGCGATGGCCCTTGTTGGCAAGGGGGAGAAGGACCGATTGGCCTGTCCGACCGAAGTCTCCCGCCCGGCCTGACTGAATCTTGAAGCCACGCACCACCGCCGCGCGCGGTAGCGGTCCGGATCGAGTGTGCCCATGCCTTATCCCGGTGTGGACCGAAAGAGCCTGATAAGAGGCTCCGGCCTCTTCAAGATTCCCGGCGCGAAGGCTCGTTCAGTGCGACAGCGGCCACGTGGCCAACGGTCCTGCGACGGCTCCACGTCCGTCGCAGACCAACCCGCTCTCAGGAACCGAACCTCGAAGGTGCGACAAATCTCAGGTTTGTGCTGGGATCAAAGAAAAATGCCGAGCCCGCCCTGACCAGGCTGACCCCCCAGTGATTGGCGCCCTGAGGGTCGTGCCACCACGCACGTGCGAGATCCCAGTTCTCAAGACCAACCATCGGAGTGGCAGAAAGCTCAGGCAACTGCTCGGCGACCATCTCCGGGACCAGGCGTTCCAATTCCTCCTGTTCCGTGTTGTTCAGCGGCATCATTATGTCTGAGACTCTACATTCACCCCAGTCGTCCAAAATGACGTTCGCCAGAGACTTGTGATCGAGCCAGCGTTTCTCATCCGCGATCAGACCCAATCTCTCAAAACGAGGCCCCTCGGGAGGGACAAAGGCACTGGCTGTCTTGAGAGGCAGGCAATAGGTCTCGAAAAGGGCGATCATCTCGGCCGGCCGGTTGATCGGCGGGGTCAGCGTCCCCCTGCCCACATATCCAGCGATCAGCCCGATCAGAATGATCAACATCAGTGTAAGGGGTCGCGTCCGCCTCATGGGAAAGTCCCTGTCGGTAAACCGTCGAACACGCCTCGCATCCTACCCCTTGCTCGCCTTCGCCATCTCTTCCTCGAACTCGCGGCGCAGCTTCTTGCGGACCTCCGCCGCCCGCTGGCGCGCGGCCTCGACGTCATCGAGGATCTTCAGCTCGGGGACCTCGGCGGGTTTGCCCTCGTCGTCCATGGCGACCATGGTGAAGTAGCACGAATTGGTGTGCCGCGATTTGCCCGAACGGATGTCCTGCGCCTCCACCCGGATACCGATCTCCATCGAGGTGCGGCCGGCGTGGTTCACGCTGGCGCGGAAGGTGACCAGCTCGCCCACGTTGATCGGCTCCTTGAAGACCACCTGGTCGACCGAAAGCGTCACGGCGTAGCGCTGCGAATAGCGCGAGGCGCAGGAAAAGGCGACGCGGTCGAGCAGGTTCAGAAGCGCCCCGCCGTGCACCTTGCCGCTGAAATTGGCCATGTCCGGTGTCATCAGCACCGTCATCTCGAGCTTGCGCGGATCCATCTCTGCCCCCTGCTGGCGCGCCGGTGTTCCGGCTGTCGGACCGCGTTATCGCCGCGCCCCCGCCGCGCGTCCAGCGCGAATGCCCTAGAGCCCCGCGCTGCGGATCGCGTCGAAGCGCCGGGGCAACTCTGCGAGATGCGCCTTGAGGTAGGGGTCCTCAATCTTTTCGAGCAGCGCCGGCGTCGGGTACTCGGAAGGGGCAAATCCGATGGGCCGACCCGCGTGATCGACGAAATGGGCGCAGATGTAGCCGTAGGCCACGAGCCGCGTCCAGAAGATCGGTTTCGCCTCGATGCTGAAGTCCCCCAGGATCGATGGCACAGGTTCCAGCCGGTCGGCACTGCCCGGCTGGGCCACGAATGCCTCGAACTCGGGGAACGTCATGACGCGCGGCTTGCCATCCTCGCCGGTGACGATCAGGGCGTGGGCAATGCGGCTCAGCGAATACATGTAGACATGCTCGACCTGCGCGTCCCAGTCGGCATCGGGGTGTTCGAGGATCGCGTCGCCGCTCGACATGGCCTTGGAGATCGACCGCTTGAGCCGCAGCAGCTCGATGGCATCGGGATCGACGCCGAAGTCGGCGATGGCGATCT
The DNA here is from genome assembly GCA_964397775.1 of uncultured Rhodobacterales bacterium. GTDB lineage: Bacteria > Pseudomonadota > Alphaproteobacteria > Rhodobacterales > Rhodobacteraceae > Allosediminivita. The sequence goes on from CAYNKL010000206.1 coordinate 4,484, forward strand.
TGCCCTCGATCACCTCGGACAGGGCAAAGGGCCTCAGCAGCTTGTAGGTGACGCTGTTGCCGAAGTAGCCGCCCAGCTTCAGCGACCATAGCTTGCGCCCTGAACCCAGCGTCCGCACCTGCGCCGCCACGTCGCGCGCCGCCAGCAACAGCTGGAACCGCAGATCGCCGATGGCGGTGTAGAGCCTGCGGCGCGCCTCGTGCTCGTACTCCAGCCGCGACTTCCGCTCGGCCGCGCGACCGTCCAGCCGGGCCTTGACCCGCTCGACCAGAACGCTGGCAAAGGGATTGACGATCAGCGCGACAAGCGCAGCGATCAGGGCGGCGACGACACGGGGGTCCCGGAGCAGATCAGGCATGGAAACGACCTTGGCGACAATGCCGCCAGAGTGCCCCGGAATGCCGCTCAAGCCCAGCCTGTTTCGGCTGCCCGTCCCCGGGACATCCTTAATGACCAGTAAAGCCGCCCAACCAAGTCATTGATTTCAAAGGGGTCGAAAAATGTCCCGGCCCGGGACACCTCAAACCCATTTGTAGTTGAAGCTGACCGAAATCCGGTCGTCCTCGCTCATGTTCATTGGAACCTCGTGGCGCAGCCAGCTCTCCCAGAGCAGCACGTCGCCAACCTTTGGCGCCTCGTAGACGAAGGTTTTCAGCTCCTCCCGCGCCCCTTTCCGGCGGGTCGGCGCGGCCATCATCATCGCCAGCCGCGGGTCCTCCAGCTTGAGCGCCGAGGTCCCGTCGGGCATGGCCACGTAGGTCGTCCCAGAGATCACCGAATGCGGGTGGATGTGGCTGCCATGGGTGCCGCCCTCGGGCAGGATGTTGATCCAGAGATCCTCGATCTCCAGCCGCCCCTCGCCAAGGTCGAACTCCAGATCCTCGGCGAACTGCGCCACGTGCAGATCCAGCGCCTTCACCAGATCCCCGAAGATCGGAAAGCGCCACGGCAGGTCGGTGAGCGAGGCGTAGGAGGTGTAGCCCGGGTAGCCGTTCTCCTCGCACCACTCCTGCCCCGCCTCGTCATCCTCGGCGATGGAATAGCAGGACGCCGCCAGCTCGTCGGTGTCGATCTTGGGCCCCTGCTCGGAGAGCGGGGCACGGTACAGGCGGGTCGCGAAAAGGGAACGGATCTGGCTCATGAGGCCGGTACTAGCCCCCGTCCCGATCCCCGGCAAGGGTTTCTCAAGCCATTGCCGCCATGGTCCGGGACATGATTCTAAGTCCCTCGGTCAGAATGACCCTCCCGCGCTGCCTGCTTGTCCTCCTGCTCCTGTGCGGCCCCGCCGCGGCGCAGGGCATCCCGCTGATACAGGGGGCGACCGGGCCGCTGCTTCGGCAGGCCCAACCCCTCGTCCAGCCGCGTGAGAGCGAGGGCGGCAGTACCGGCGCCAGCCTCTTTGCGGGGCGCGAGGGCACCAGCCTCTTCGCACGCATCCCCCGCACGCCGCTCCCCGGCCCGAACGCGGGCCGCGGTGAACGCCTGCGCCACCTGATCGCTGCGGCCGAGGCCGGGCCGGACGGCTACGACGCCGTCCAGCACGGCGCCCGCATCCGGCCGCCGAAACCGCCCACGCAGATGACTCTGGCCGAGATCGAGGCCTGGACCCGCGCCACACCGGGCCAGCCACACGCCATCGGCCGCTATCAGTTCATCCCCGATACGCTGCGGATGCTGGTCAAGCGCAGCGGCTTGGCGCCTGGAACGCGTTTCTCGCCTCAGGTGCAGGACCGGCTGGCCGACATGCTGATCGCCGACGCCGGACTGGCCGAGGCGCTGCAAGGGGAGCTCACCGCGACGCAGTTCATGAACAACCTCGCCAAGATCTGGGCCGGGCTGCCGACCTCTTCTGGCTGGTCGCACTACCACGGCCATGCCGGCAACCGCGCGACGCGCACCTGGGCCTGGTTCGAACGGCAGATGGCCCCGATCCTGGCCAGCGACATCGCCCGGAACTGAACCGCCAAAGAAAATGCCCCCGCCGCTGGTTGCGACGGGGGCATCTGATTTCCCGGGTAAAACCCTGCGGGCTTACCAGTCCTCGCGGACCACCACGCGGGTCTTGATCGGCAGCTTCATCGCGGCAAGGCGCAGGGCCTCGCGTGCGACTTCATCGCTGACGCCGTCGATCTCGAACATCACGCGGCCCGGCTTGACCTTGCAGGCCCAGCGGTCGACGGAACCCTTACCTTTACCCATCCGGACCTCGATCGGCTTGGCCGAAACGGGGGTATCGGGGAAGATACGGATCCAGACGCGACCCTGACGCTTCATGTGGCGGGTCATCGCGCGGCGAGCCGCCTCGATCTGACGCGCCGTGATGCGCTCGGGCTCGGTGGCCTTGAGACCGAAGGAACCGAAGTTCAGGTCGGAGCCGCCTTTGGCGAGACCCTTGATCCGGCCCTTCTGGACCTTGCGGAATTTTGTGCGCTTAGGTTGAAGCATGGGTCACTCCTTACCGGCCACGGCCAGCGCCACGGCCATGACCGCGCCGGCGATTCTGACGTTGAGCCAGGAAGCCAGCCTTGGGATTCCCATCATCGCCATCCACCTTTTCGTGTTCTACTACGGTATCGTGGCTGATGACACCCCGCCAGTGGGGCTCTGTGCCTATGCCGC
>CAYNKL010000207.1:0-7084 GCA_964397775.1 uncultured Rhodobacterales bacterium
GTCGCCTTCAGGCGCTCCCCAGCGCCGCCGCGATCCGGTCGGCGAGCTTGCGCGCCACCTCCGCCTTGCCCGCACGCGGCCATTCTTCCTGCCCGTCCCCGGAAATCAGCGTCACCGCGTTCTCGGTTCCGCCCATGATCCCCGTCGCGGGCGACACGTCGTTGGCCACGATCCAGTCGCAGCCCTTCCGCGCCCGCTTGGCGGTGGCATGAGCAATCACGTCGTCGGTCTCGGCGGCAAAACCAACGACAAGCCGCGGACGCCCCGCGCCCATCTGCGAGACCTCCGCCAAGATATCCGGGTTCTCGGAGAACCGCAGCGCGGGCGCCCCGTCCGGCCCCTTCTTGATCTTCGACGCGCTCGCGCCCTCCACGTGCCAGTCCGCCACCGCGGCGGCAAAGACACCGGCATCGGCGGGCAGCGCCGCCTTCACCGCATCGCGCATCTCGCGCGCGGTCTCGACCTCCACCACCTCGACCCCCGCAGGGCGTGGCGCCTCGGCCGGGCCTGTGACAAAGACCACCTCGGCGCCCAGATCCCGCAGCGCCGCCGCGATCGCACTGCCCTGCGCGCCCGAGGACCGGTTGGCAATGTAGCGCACCGGGTCGATCGGCTCGTGCGTGGGCCCCGAGGTCACCACCACGCGCCGCCCACTCAGCGGCCCCGCCGTCAGCGCCCGCTCCACCTCCGCCAGGATTTCAAACGGCTCGCTCATACGCCCGGGCCCATATTCGCCGCAGGCCATGTCGCCCTCGTTCGGACCGACCACGCGTACGCCGTCGCCCTGCAGCAGCGCAAGGTTGCGCCGCGTCGCGGGGTTCTCCCACATGCGCACATTCATGGCGGGCGCGATCATCACCGGCGTGTCCGTCGCCATCAGCAGGGTCGACGGCAGGTCGTCCGCCAGCCCGTTCGCCATCTTCGCCATGAGGTTCGCCGTCACCGGCGCCACCAGCACCAGGTCCGCCACGCGCGACAGCTGGATATGTCCCATCTCGGATTCGTCGGTCAGGTCGAAAAGCTCGGTATAGACCTTCTCTCCGGCCAGCGACGCCACCGTCAGCGGCGTCACGAACTCTCCCGCCGCCGCGGTCATCACGGGCGTCACCGCCGCACCGTCCTTGCGCAGCAACCGGATCAGTTCCGGCACCTTGTAGGCGGCGATTCCCCCGCCGATGATGAGAAGAATGCGCTTCCCCGTGAGCATCACTTGCCGTCCCGATCCCGTGATCCGCCTACGACCTTAACAAGCCGTTAGCAGGCGCACCCTATCCTCCGAGGCTCGGAAAAGGAAAGCACCCGGGGTCGCACAGCCGCCATGCAATTCGTCGACGAGGCCAGCTCCAGCGCCGCCTGGGCCATGATCGGCCCGGTCATCGCCGCGCGCCAGGCCGCCGCGGCCGAGCGCGATGTCGAGACGCAGCAGGAACAGGCAAAGCAGCAGGTCGTGACCGAGTTCAAGGCCCGCGACCGCGAGGTGCGCACCCACGAACAGGCCCATGCTGCAGTCGGGCGCCCCTTCACCGGCCAGCCGAGCTACACCTACCAGGCCGGTCCCGACGGCGGGCGCTACGCCGTGGGCGGCGAGGTGCCCATCGACGTCAGCCCGGTCGAGGGCGATCCGGCCGCGACCATCGCCAAGATGGAAATCGTCAAGGCGGCCGCGCTTGCCCCGGCAGAACCCTCGTCCGCAGACCGCAAGATCGCTGCCCTGGCCGATGCCAACCGCGCAAGGGCGCAAGCGGATCTCGCCGCCGAACGCGCGGCCGAGCGGCGCGGCGACACCGAGGCCGTCGACCTGCGGTTCTAGGGGATCAACCCTCTTCCGTGGCAAAGGCCGCGCAGGGATCCTCTCGCTCCGCCGGCGCGGTTATCTCTACCTGATCGAAGCCCCCCTCAGGCGCCCCCGTGGGTGTCTCGCCCTGCCCCAGCGACTGCACCGACACCTCCGGTGCGACACGTGCCAGCGCCGCCGGCGCGCCCCAGTCCTTGCGCGCATGGCCGTTGCCGGTGATGACCACCACCGGCCCGCCGGTCTCTTCAAGTGCCTGCAACGCAGCCTGCGCAAGTCGCGCGTCGCGAAGCCGCTGCACCTCGACCATCATCGGCAGCATCCCGACCGGCAGCGCATCGCAATGCGCCGCCATCTGCATCTCTTCCCGCCTGGCCTGCTGATCTTCGGGCAGCGCCTCGGTCAGACCGTAGCGCGCCGCCTCGTCGCCAAAGACACCCTCGGCCCCGGCCTCCATCGCCTGCCGCGCCAGATCCCGCGGCACCGCAGCCCCATAGACCGCGGCTTCCGGCGCCGCCGCGAAGATCGGATGATACATCGCGAAGTCCGGCCAGCCGCTGTCGCTCCATCCCAGCGCCGACCCAAGCGCATCGGAGTCCCCGACAAGCGCGGGTGTCACCTTTTCGGCCTGCTCGGGCGTCAGCATCTCGAAGACAAGCGCAGCGGGGTCCACCTCCTGGACGAGTTCGGCCTGACGGGCGTGATGGTGGGGGTTGTCGTGCTGCTCTCCGAGGAACAGCACATCGGCCTCACCAAAAGCGGCCGACGCAATGGCCGGCCACAGGGTGAGCAATAAGATGAGACGCCTCATGCGAGGAAGTGTCGCACCTCGCCGCTCTGGTTTTCAAGCGACTTGCGCATCTTCGTGAAAGCCGCCGCCTCGAGCTGCCGCACACGCTCCTTGGACAGCCCCAGCTCCGTGCCGAGCGACTCCAGCGTCCGCCCGTCCTCGCGCAGCTTGCGCTCGCGCACGATGAACCGCTCGCGTTCGTTCAGTGCTCCCATCGCCGACACCAGCCAGTCGCGAAGCTGTTGCGTGTCGTGGCTGTTCTCGACGATCTGTGCGGCCTGATCGCCCTCGTCTTCCAGCGCCTCGATCCACTCGCGGCCCTCGTCCTCGGTCGATTGGGTCGCGTTCAGCGAATAATCGGAGCCCGAAAGCCGGCCTTCCATCATCTCGACATCGGAGAGCGGCACGCCGATCTCCATGGCGATCATCTGGCGCAGCTGGTGCTTGTCGAGGCTCTCACCGGTCGAGGCCGCCTCGCGCTCCAGCCGCGCCTGAACCCGGCGCATGTTGAAAAACAGGGACTTCTGGTTGCTGGTCGACCCGGTCCGCACCATGGACCAGTTGCGCATCACATAGTCCTGGATGCTCGCCTTGATCCACCAGACAGCGTAGGTCGAAAACCGCACGCCCCGGTCGGGGTCGAACTTGTCGGCGGCCTTCATCAGGCCCAGCCCGGCCTCTTGGATAAGGTCGTTCATGGGCGCGCCGTAGCGCTTGAACTTGGCGGCCATCGAAATGGCCAGCCGCATGTAGGCGGTGATCAGCCGGTGCAGCGCCTGTTCGTCGCGCTCGTCGCGCCAGGCGTATGCCAGCTTCAGTTCGGTCTCAGCGTCCAGCAGTTCAGCCTTCATGGCGCGGCGGGACAGGGTTTGGTCATTGAATGCGTCGAGTGCCATGGTCGCTCCCCAGGTCGGCCGCGGTGCGGCAATCTCTGTTGGCCTTCACCTAGTCTTACGGACCAGGAACGTTTCTGGATGACCGCGGGTTGCAAAAAAGTTTCCGAGCGCTGCGATCGTCCGCAATCTCGGTTCACGAACCGTTAACATTCGCCTCACATCTCGAAATTTCCCATACCCACCGGCGCCAGCTAATCTGGGACGGCGGAACCCGCGCAGACAGAAGGAAATCAGGATGACCGGCACGCTCATCATCGGCGATTACGCCCATTCAAGCTGGTCGCTGCGCGGCTGGCTTCTCTTCGAGAAATTCGGCCTGTCCCCCGAAATCAAACTTCTGGACTTCAAGGAAAGCAGCGTCGCCGCCCAGCTTCAGCAGGTCCACCCCGCGCGCACCGTGCCGACCTGGATCGCGCCCGAAGGCACCGTCGTCTGGGACAGCCTCGCCATCGCCGAGGAACTGGCCGCCCGTCACCCCGAGGCCGGGCTCTGGCCCGATGCCCCCGGCCTGCGTGCCACCGCACGCAGCCTCGCCGCCGAGATGCACGCAGGATTCACCGCCCTGCGCCAGGCCTGCCCCATGAACCTGCGCGCCGCCTACGAGGGCTTTACCCCATCCGAGGCTGTCATCGCCGATCTCGTGCGCATCGCAGACCTCTGGTCCTTCGCGCTCAAGGCATCAGGCGGCCCATGGCTCTGCGGAGACTACTCCGCCGCCGACGCCTTCTTCGCGCCGGTTGCCACGCGCGTCGCGACCTTCGACCTGCCGCTGCCTGCGCCGGCCTATGACTACGTCGCCGCCCACCTGACCGACCCGGCTTTCCGCCGCTGGCGCGCCATGGGGCTGGTCCGGGGCGAGCACCTGCCATGGTACCACTTCGACCTGCCCGAACGCCCCTGGCCCGGCCCGACACCGCGCGCCGCCCGCGCCGTGGACGAAGGCACGCCCGAGAACGACGCCTGCCCCTACTCCGGCAAGTCCCCCACCTATCTCATGGAAAGCGAGGGGCGCATCTTCGGCTTCTGCAACCCTTCCTGCCGGGACAAGACCGTGGCCGACCCCGATGCCTGGCCGCAGGTGGCGGGCTGGCTCGACGGCGACCGCGCGGCCTGATCCGACCCGCGTTAACCAACTTCTAACCATGTCTCCCCCACCCTGCCGATCGGGCTCAGGGAAAGGGGTGGCATGGTCTCACACGCCTACACGGTCGCGTTCGAGGGGGTCGAGGCCCGCACGGTCGAGGTGCAATGCGCGCTCTCGCCCGGCACGCCCGCCTTTTCCATCGTCGGCCTGCCCGACAAGGCCGTGTCCGAGGCACGCGACCGCGTCCGCGCCGCGCTCACCGCCCTCTCCATCGCGCTGCCCTCCAAACGCATCACGGTGAACCTCTCACCCGCCGACATGCCCAAGGAAGGCTCGCACTTCGACCTGCCCATCGCCATGGCCCTGCTCGCGGCGCTCGAGATCCTGCCGCACGAGGTTGTCGCCCAGACCGTTTCTCTGGGCGAGCTCTCCCTCGACGGCTCGCTCGTACCCGTGATCGGCGCCCTGCCCGCCGCGATGACCGCCGCCGCCGAGGGCAAGGTGCTGGTCTGCCCCCGCGCCTCGGGCGCCGAGGCCGCCTGGGTCGAAGCCTGCCCCGTCATCGGCGCGGGCGATCTCATGGAGGCGGTGCGCCATTTCACCGGCCAAGCGGTGATCGAACCGGCCCGCCCCGGCGAGGTGCACGAGGATCCCTCGGGCCGCGACCTGCGTGACGTGAAGGGGCAGGAACGGGCCAAGCGCGCGCTCGAAATCGCCGCCGCCGGGCGCCACCACCTGCTCATGCTGGGCTCGCCGGGCTCGGGCAAGTCGATGCTCGCCGCCCGCATGCCCGGCCTGCTGCCGCCGCTCACCCCGTCCGAGGCGCTGGAAACCTCGATGATCCACTCGCTCGCCGGGCTGTTGGACGAAGGCGGCATCTCGCGCACGCGACCCTTCCGCGAGCCGCATCACACGGCCTCCATGCCCGCCATCGTCGGCGGCGGTCGCTCCGCCCGGCCGGGCGAGATCAGCCTTGCCCACAACGGCGTGCTCTTCCTCGACGAGCTCCCCGAATTTCCCCGCGCCGTGCTGGAGACCCTGCGCCAGCCCATCGAAAGCGGCACGGTCATGGTGGCCCGCGCCAATGCCCACGTCAGCTACCCCTGCCGTTTCCTGCTGGTCGCCGCCGCAAATCCCTGCCGCTGCGGCCACCTCATGGATGCGTCCCGCGCCTGCAACCGTGCTCCTAACTGCGGTGCCGATTACATGGGCCGCATCTCGGGCCCTCTCATGGACCGCTTTGATCTGCGGCTCGAGGTGCCGCCCGTCGCCTTCACCGACCTCGACCTGCCCCCGGCCGCCGAAGGCTCGGCCGAGGTCGCCGCCCGCGTGGCCCTGGCCCGCGACCGCCAAAGCGCGCGCTTCCGCAACGCGCCGGCCTGCCGCACCAACGCCGATGCCGAAGGCCGCCTGCTGGAAGAGATCGCCACACCCGAAGCCGCCGGGAAGGAATTGCTCGCCAAGGCCGCCGACCGCTTCGGCCTCACGGCGCGGGGCTATCACCGTGTCCTGCGCGTGGCCCGCACGCTCGCCGACCTCGAAGGCGTCGACACCGTGCGCCGGTCCGACGTGGCCGAGGCGCTCAGCTACCGCCTGGTTTCGCTGGAACCGGCCTGAGACATTCCCGCACGAAGACGGCCGCGCGGCGCAGGGTCTGCCGCGCCTCGGGAAACCAACCCAGGAAATAGGGCCAGACATGCGGCGCCACCGGGTGCACCATGCGCCGGACTTCACTGCCTGCCTGCTCCAGCCGGTCTGCCAGTCGCGCCGCATCGTCGCGCAGGATCTCGGTCTGCGACCAGGCGATGAAGACCGGCGGCGGCGCGGGAAACTCGGCCCAAAGCGGCGAGGCGCGGGGATCGGCGGGGTCGGCCTCGCCCAGCCAGATCTCCACCAGCTCGCCGATGCGCCCGACCGGCAGCAGCGCATCGGCCTCGGCGTTCTCGGTCAGGGACGCGCCGCTCAGCGTGAGATCCGTCCAAGGCGAGAAAAGCACCGCGCCCGCGGGCGGCGTGCCCTGCTGGCAAAGCCACGCGAGCAACCCGGCGGCAAGCCCGCCGCCCGCGGAATCCCCGCCGATCACCACATCGCCGGGCCGGTAGCCCTCGGCCATCAGCCGCTTCCAGGCGGCGCGCGCATCCTCGACCGCCGCCGGAAACCGTGCCTCCTGCGCCAGCCGGTAGTCCGGCGCGCAGACCTCGACCCCGGCCAGCCGCGACAGGCGTCCCAGCATGGCGCGGTGCGTGCGCGGGCTGCCCGCCACGTAGCCGCCGCCGTGAAACCAGAGGATCACGCGACGCGGCGCGCAGGGCCCCTGAGAGAACCAGTGCATCCCTCCGGGCCGCACGACATGGCGCAGGAAGGGCGGCGGCCGAAACAGAAATCGGGCGCCGCGCTCCATGTCGCGCGCCGCCACCTCAGGCGTTGGGGTCCGTGCCAGTCGGGGCCGCGCCGTGCGGCGCAGCAGCATGTTGAAGAAGTGGAGCCGCCGGCTCATCCCGCGCGGGCTTCCACCGCCTCCC
>CAYNKL010000208.1:0-7054 GCA_964397775.1 uncultured Rhodobacterales bacterium
GTTTCCTTCATGCGCTTCTTGATCTGCGCGAAAAGCGCCTCTTCCTCCTCGGAGGTCGGGGTGGCGATCAGCTCTTCCTCGCCCGCCTCGACGCGCGCGCCGGTCAGGATGTACATGGTGGCGTCGCCACCATCGTCGAGGATCATGTTCGCGCCGTCCTCAAACAGGAAGATGCGGTCACAGTAATCCCAGTATTCCACCAGCGTCTCGCCCTTGACGGCAAAGACGGGTGTGCCGCCCTCGGCGATGGCGGCAGCGGCGTGGTCCTGCGTCGAGAAGATGTTGCACGAGGCCCAGCGCACGTCGGCGCCCAGCGCGACTAGGGTCTCGATGAGAACAGCCGTCTGGATCGTCATGTGCAGGCTGCCCGCGATCCGCGCGCCCTTCAGCGGTTGCGCAGCTCCGTATTCTTCCCGTAGCGCCATGAGACCCGGCATTTCCGTCTCTGCAATGTCCAGCTCCTTGCGGCCGAACCCTGCAAGCGAAATATCCCTGACGACATAATCCTCAGCCATGAAACCCTCCGGCATCTGTTAAAGTTGGCACGGACCTAGCATCGCGACCAACCTACGGCAATGTAGATGCCCGAGGGGGATGAACGAGACCTTACTTCATCCCGTAGATGGCGAAATTTGCGGCACCCATCAGAACCAGCGCCCGGTGGCTGTGACCTGCAGCAGCGCGCTGTCATCGGAGATGAAATTCGCGGCGCCGGCGGCCCTGAAAAGCCGCACGGACACCGCGCTGCCCCCCAGCGGTGTGACAAAGAGGGCCCCGAGCCCATCCGCCCCGGGCGTGATCGGGAGACTGCGGCTGTCGATCACCGCCGAGACGATCGGGCTGTCAGCGAAGGCGGCAGGGAAGGTCCAGGTCGCGCCGATCCGCGCGCCGTCCAGGTAGCTCGCCGGCAGCTCGAAGCGGCAGAGCTGCGTGCCGTCGGCAAAGCGGACATAGCTGCCGTCGGCGGTGCTGCCGCTTTCGATCACGGCGCCGGTGGGCACGCCGCCGCTTTGCGACACGGTACCGGTGACGTTGCCGGGGCCATAGCCGTAGTCGGCGCGCATGAGGCGGCCCGCCGTGGTGTCGGTGACCGATTGCTGAACGGCCTCGCCGGTGACGAGGCCGGTGGCCGGGTCTGCCTCCAGCGCGGTGCGCCAGGTGACCCCGTCGGCACTGACCTTGAGCGCGAAGGCATCGCTGCCCGTGGTCCCCATCTCCGCCCGGCCGGACCAGCCGGTCTGGAACAGCAGGCTGGCGGTGTCACCGGCGGCGGCCTTGTTGACCTTCACCTGGTGGCCGGCGCCGTCGTGGGAGAAGAGACTGGCCTCCGACGCGACCGCAAGGCGGTTCACCTCGTCCGCGACGGTATTGATGCCGAGCACCTCGTGCAGGCCCTTCCAGCCGGTGCCGTCGAAGACGACGAGATCCTCCTCGGCCGCGACCCAGGCCCGCCAGCCGGTCAGCGGCGGGGTGAAGAGCCAGCCCTCGGCCGTGGACCACAGCGCGATCTGTCCCTCGCGGCCCGCCCAGGCGCCGCTGGCACCGGCGCCGACGATATGGCGCACGCCCTCGGCGGGATCCGCCGGAGGGGTGCCGCGGTCACGGTCTGTCACGCCGAGCTGCACCACGAGATCGAGGTGGCGCAGGGCTTCGTTGTGCGTGACATGCTTCTGGGCCTGGGCGGGCTGAATGTAAGGCAGGGACAGGATCGCCGAGCGTTCGGACATGGGGCTTTCTCCGGAAGGAAGAGTGGCCCGAACATTCCGAAACGGCGGTTAAGCCTTTGCCTCGTCAGCGTGCGCTGCCCCGTGCGGACCGCCGCGGGCTTCGATGCCGAGAGGCAACACCGCGTGGCGAATCACCGGCGCGGCCCTCAGTCGGTGTCGAACAGTGTGTCGAGCTTGGACTTCACGCCGCGGGCCGCCACGATCATGAGCAGGTCGCCCTCCTGAAGCTCGGTATCCTCGAAGACAAGCGCCTCGTCCTCGCCCCGTGTGACGGCGATCACCTTGCTGTCCCGCGGCATGTCGAGATCGCCGACGCAGGTGCCGGCCCGCTCCTTGCCGATCTGGTAGCCCATCACCTGAAGCCCCTTGTGCAGGCGCAGGTCGAGCGTGGCGTCGTTGTGGTCCTCGATCACGTCGACAAGCGACCGCGCCACCGTGGCATGCGGCGTGATGAGATCCTTCAGCCCCAGTTCCTCGCAGACGGCGAGCAGCTCGGGGCGGACGATCTGGGGCACGACGCGATCAAACCCCACCGACCGCCCGACGGCAGCGGCGAGGATGTTCACGTCGTCCTGGTTGGTCAGCGCTATGAGCGCATCGGCGTGATCGCCGTAGGCGTCGCGCTGGACCGAGGGCAGCGTGCCGTCGCCGTGGATCATGCCGCAGTCCAGCTCCTCGGACAGCGCGTCGAGCCGCTCGGCGTTGTGGTCGATCATGACCACCTCGTGGCCGTTCTCGCTCAGCCGCGTCGCGGTGGCGGTGCCGAAGCGCGAGGCCCCGATGATGACGATGCGCATGGTCTCTATCTCCCGAACCAGGTGATGGGGGACACCGCCGCGATCAGGGCCAGGAATTCCAGCCGGCCCAGAAGCATCGCGACGACGAGGACGTATTTCAGGTGCGGGGCGAGGTCGGCGTCGGTCACGCCCGAGGACAGGCCCACGGTGCTCAGCGCCGAGACCATGTCGAAGAGCGATCCCAGCGGGTCGTGCCCCGCCATGAGGAAGATCATCCAGCCCACCACCAGCGAGATCGAGTAGCACAGCGCCACCGCCGCGACCGAGGTGATGCGGTCGATCTCGACCTTCTGGCCGTGGTCGAGCAATCGCGTCACCGCCCGATCGGGCGACCGCATCCGGATCAGTGTCAGGCGCAGCATCTGGAAGGCAAGCACCAGCCGGTCGATCTTGAGCCCGCCGGCCGTCGATCCGGTGCCGCCGCCGATCATCATGGCCGCGATCAGCAGGGCCAGGATCACCGGCGCCGCGCTGACCGGCGCCGCCGAGAACCCCGCCGTGCTGAACCCGCTGAGAAAATTGACCACGCCCGCGCCGATTTCCGGGCCTGTCAGTCCCCGCTGCCAGAGCGCGAAGCCCGAGACCGCCGTGCCCGCGGCCATGGCCGACAGCATGGCCGTGACGTTGGTGCGGCCGATGGCGTCGCGCAGGCCGCGACGGCGCAGGTAGACGTAGGCCATGAGCGAGAAGGTGGTCGAGATGCAGAGCGCGATGGTCACCGCCTGCGCCAGACCCGAATAGCTGGCCAGGCTGTCGGGCCGGGGAGAGAAACCGCCGGTGGACACGGCGGCGAGCGCGATCACCAACGCCTCCCACGGGGCGGGCATGAGCGGGATCAGCAGCGCGACGCCCACCACGGTGATCGCCACGTAGGCGATCAGCATCGACCGCGCCTGCTGGCGGGTCGATGTCAGGATGTCGCTTTCGGTCAGGCCTGCGTTGCCCATGGCGCGCGCCGCCTTGCCCGGCCCGAGGATCAGCGCCGCGCCCGCCACGGCGATGGCGAAACCGCCGGTCCATTGCAGCCAGGCCCGCAGCACATGCGCCGATAGCGGCCAGTCGAGGCTTCCGCCGGTCATGGAGAGCCCCGTGGAGGTCACGCCCGACACGGCCTCGAAGACGGCGTCGGTGAAGGTCAGCCCCATGCTCATGAAGGCGGCCAGCGGCATCGCGCAGGCAATCAGAAGCAACGCCGACAGCGTGCAGCCGGCCTCGATCGCGCGCAGGTCGTCGGGATGGCGGGCGAAACGCCCCCAGATCCCGGCGAGGACGCACAGCAGCAGCGGGATGCCCAGGGCAACCGCAAGGGGCTGCGCCCCCTCGATCAGCGCGACGGCGAATGGCGGAAAGGGCACGGCCGCCAAGATGAAGCCATGGGCGAGGATGCTGCGCCCGACGGCGCCGGGCCGGGCACGCCAGGTCACGCTGGCTTGACCGCGGGAGGTATTCAAATGAACGGGCTCTCGATCAGGATCAACAGCCAATGCGGTGCACCCGGCAAAGGTTCCCCGTCAACGCTTTTTCGGTGAACCGAATGCGGCGGCTGGCGTTCCCCTTCTTCATCAGGAGGCCAAATGTTCCAGGACCTATCGCTGCTCCCGATTTTCGGGATCTTTGCCGTGGCGACGCTCGTGATCCTCACCTGCGGGCTGCGCATGACCTATCTTGCCGACAAGCTTGCCGATCGCACCGGGCTGGGCGAGGCGATCATCGGCGGGGTCCTGCTGGGCGCGGCCACGTCCTTTTCAGGGGTGATCGTGTCGCTGACGGCAGCGCTCGACGGGCGCGCGTCTTTGGCCTTTTCCAACGGGATCGGCGGCATCGCGGCGCAGACGGCCTTTCTCGCGCTGGCCGATATCCTCTATCGCCGCGCCAACCTGGAACATGCCGCCGCCGACCTGGCCAACGTCTTTCAGGGCGGGCTGCTGATCCTGCTGCTGTCCCTGCCTCTGATGGCCATGACGGGCCCCGACATCGCGATCCTCGGCGTACATCCGATTTCGCTGGTGCTGATCGCCGTCTACATCGCGGGCGTGAGCGGGTCGCGCGAGATCCGGATCAAGCCCATGTGGAAGCCGGTCAAGACACGCGAGACCGCCCCCGACGAGCCCGAGGAGGAAGACCACGACCACCGGTCGACCTGGATGCTGCTGGCCGTGTTCCTCGGGCTGATGGCGCTCATGGGTATCTCGGGCTGGGGCCTGTCCAACGTCGCCTCAGTCATGATCGACCGCTTCTCGCTCGAGGCCTCGGTCGTGGGCGCCCTGATGACCGCCGTCATCACCTCGCTGCCCGAACTCGTCACGACGCTTGCCGCCGTGCGGCAGGGCTCGCTGCAACTGGCCATGGGCGGCATCATCGGCGGCAACACCTTCGACGTGCTCTTCCTGACGCTGTCGGACGTGGGCTACCGCGACGGGTCGATCTATCACGCGATTGGCACGAGCGACATCTTCTGGCTGGCCACGGGACTGGTGATGACGTCGATCGTCACGCTTGGCATGCTCTACCGGCAGGAACAGGGCCCCGGCAGCATCGGGATCGAGAGCCTGCTCATCCTGCTGACCTACGGCACCGCCATCGGCCTTCAGGTCGCATTCTGAGCCCTCGTGCCGCGCCGCGGGGAACCTCAGGTTCTCGCCAGGTGTTTTGAACCGTTCGCAAAGGAAAACGCCGCCAGATGCCCACCAGAGACACGCGCCCCGTGCGCAGCATTGTCGACCGCCTGCACGACGTGTCCGATCGCGATTGCGTGCGGATGCAGGACATGGTGACCGCCTTCGGGCGCTCCTCCTTCCTGCCCATGATGATGCTGCCGGCCTTGCTGGTGGTCTCGCCACTCTCGGGCATCCCCTTCTTTTCGACCTTCTGCGGGCTGACCATCGCGGTCATTTCGGGGCAGCTCCTGACCCAGCGCGAACATCTTTGGCTGCCGAACTTCCTCATGCGTCAGAAGGTCGAGGGCGAGAAGGCCCGCAACGCGGCACAGAAACTGCGCAAGGTGGCCAACTGGCTCGACGATCACGCCCGCGACCGCTTCAAGGTGCTGGTCTCCCGGGCCTTCCGGCCCTGGCTTGCCACGCTCTGCCTGTTCTGCGGCCTCTGCATGCCGCTGCTCGAGTTCGTGCCCTTTTCCTCTTCGATCCTCGGCGCCGCGGTGCTGTGCTTCTGCACGGCCATGCTGGCCGAGGACGGGCTCTTCGTGCTGCTGGGGCTGACGATCATGTCGCTGGCCGCCATGGTTCCCGTGACGGTGTTCTGGCTGATCTGATTTCCGGCAGATGCGGCCCCCGCGCTGCCTGCGCGGGCACACGCCTGTCACAGAATTGCAGAGACCGGGACCCGGCCTTTCGGGAACTGCGTGCGGCAGCCACGGTTGGGTTTGCATCCGCCCCGGCCCGAAGGAGCCCGCCATGCTGACCGACGCAGACCGCGCCGCCTCTGTCCGGACCGCCGGCGACCCGGTGGTCTTCCTGCATGGCCTCTTCGAGACACCCGATGTCTGGGAGGGCCTGCTCGACCGGCAGGGCGCGCTCATGCCCGAAACCGCCAACCTGCCGCTGCCGGGCCACACCGCCGCGCATAGCCTTTCGCGTACCGACTGGCTGCTGAAGGACGACCGGTTTCTCGAGGTCTACGCCCGCCACCTGCGCCAGCGGTTCGGCGGACGCCGGGTCCGATTGGTCGGGCACAGCACCGGCGGCCTCGTGGCCCTGCGTCTCGCGCTGGCCTACCCGGAGCTTGTTTCGGACATCTTCCTGGTGTCGGCCCTGTTTCACGGCGAGAGCATCGTGAAATCACGCACACTCGCTCGCATGTTGGGGCTGCCCGTCATCGGCTCGATCTCGGCGCGGCTGGTGCACCGGGCCTCGCTCTCTCGGCCCGACACCTTCCAGCGCTACTGCGGGACGGTGCAGGCCAATCCAGCGGATCCGATGCCCGTCCCCGAATCCATGCGCGAGGGGCTTCTTGCCTGCCCGCCACTCAGCCTTGCGCGGATCGTGCAATGGCTCGGCGCGCAGCAGATCGTGGATCGCTTCGGAGAGCTTCAGTTGCCCGTCACTGCGGTGGTCGGCGCGCGTGACCCGGTCCTGCCCGCCGATCACCAGCTCGATCTGCTGGGCCGGCTGCCCAACGCGCAGGCCACGTTAATGGACACCGGCCATCTGCCCTTCATCGAGTCGCCGCGCAATTTCGACCGCAGCTTCTTGGGCTGGCTCTACAGCCCCGCCTCAGCCCGCAAGGGCACGGATGACGGCCACGATCACGCCGATGCCGACGAGAACCGCAAGGATCTGGACGGCACGGGCTGAACGGGCGCCTTCGTTGGCAAGTTTCGGCAAGAGGCGCGGATGGTCCGATGCGCCGGCATCGCCGGGCCCGGCACGGGTTTCCCCGGTTTCGGGGTCGCGCGGAAAGTCGTCCTTCTCGGTCATGGGACTGCTCCAATCGGCTGTGTTTCGCGCGCTACATGGACTCAACGCGGCGCAGTCTGCACCGTTCCGGTCGGGGCCTTCCCCGGTTCTTCGC
>CAYNKL010000209.1:0-7047 GCA_964397775.1 uncultured Rhodobacterales bacterium
GCTTTTCTTGATCCATGTCAAATTCGAGGCCCTTATGACCGATGCGCCCTTCCGCCCATTCGAGACCCTGCTGGACCGGGACGCGGCCCTTTCGGTGCTGCGTGACGCAACGGCAGGAGCCGATGACGGCGAGCTCTTCCTGGAGCGGCGGCGCTCGGAATCGCTGGTTCTCGACGACGGCCGAATCCGCACGGCCAGCTACGACGCGGCGCAGGGCTTCGGCCTGCGGGCGGTGCGTGGCGAGGTGGCAGGCTATGCCCATTCGACCGAAATCAGCGAGGCCTCGCTGAAGCGGGCGTCTGAGACCGCGCGGCTGGCCGTGGGCGACGGCGGCGGCACCATGGCCCAGCCGCCGCAGGGCACCAACCGCACGCTTTATACCGATGCCGACCCGATCGCGGGCGCGGCCTTTCCGGTGAAGGTCGAGACGCTGCGCGAGATCGACGCCTTCTGCCGCGAGCTCGACCCCCGCGTTGTGCAGGTGACGGCGACGATCTCGGCCTCCTTGCAGGAGGTGGCGATCCTGAGGCCCGAGGGCGGGCTGGTCACCGACGTGCGCCCCATGACCCGCGTGAACGTGAGCGTCATCGTCGAGGACGGCGGCCTGCGCGAGGCGGGCACTGCCGGCGGCGGCGGGCGCGTGACGCTCGACGGGCTGCTGGAGCCGCAGGACTGGCAGGGCAAGGCGCGCGAGGCGCTGCGCATCGCGCTGGTGAACCTGCGCGCCGAACCGGCGCCCGCGGGCGTGATGGACATCGTGCTTGGCCCCGGCTGGCCCGGCATCCTGCTGCACGAGGCGGTGGGCCACGGCCTTGAGGGCGATTTCAACCGCAAGAAATCCTCGGCCTTTGCCGGGCTGATGGGGCAGCAGGTGGCGGCGAAGGGCGTGACGGTGCTGGACGACGGGACGATTCCCGACCGGCGCGGGTCGATCACCGTGGACGACGAGGGCACGCCCTCGGGCAAGAACGTGCTGATCGAGGACGGCGTGCTGGTGGGCTATATGCAGGACCGGCAGAACGCGCGGCTCATGGGCGTGGAGCCCACCGGCAACGGCCGGCGCGAGAGCTTTGCCCATATCCCCATGCCCCGCATGACCAACACCTACATGCTGGGCGGCGACAGCGACCCGCAGGATATCGTGGGCGATCTGAAGGATGGGATCTGGGCCGTGGGCTTCGGCGGCGGGCAGGTGGACATCACCAATGGCAAGTTCGTGTTCAGCTGCACCGAGGCCTACCGCGTGAAGGATGGCAAGGTCGGTGCGCCGGTGAAGGGCGCCACGCTGATCGGCGACGGCGCCACCGCGCTGCAGCAGATCCGAGCGATCGGCAACGACATGGCGCTGGACCCGGGCATGGGCAACTGCGGCAAGAACGGCCAGTGGGTACCCGTGGGCGTGGGCCAGCCCACGGTGATGATCGGCGGTCTGACGGTCGGTGGCTCGGGCGGCTGAGCGCCTTGCGGCTGAGTCCGCGCCGAGAGGACCGCGGCGCGGAAAAAAGTCGTCCTCTATTTCAGGGACTTGGGCAAAAGCCGCCTGCCTGCCTTCGTTGGTTTACCTAGGATTAACCAATGCTGTCCTAGACCTGTCCCTGCAAGAGACGGGGCAAGGATGATGGACGACAGCTACTCTTCCACTCACCCCCCACTCCCACCCACCACGGAAGACGACCGTCTTTCCTGGCTTCGTCTCTTGCGCTCTCGCCGTGTCGGCGTGAGCACCTTTTTCCGGCTTCTCGGTGAACACGGCAGCGCGCAGGCGGCGCTCGAGGCATTGCCCGAGGTCGCGGCGGGTGCCGGCGTGCGCGACTACCGGGCCTGTCCGCCCGATGTGGCGGCGGCCGAGCTTCAGGCCGCGGCGCGGGCGGGGGCGCGGATGGTCTGCTTCGGCAGCCCCGATTACCCGCCGCTTCTGTCCGAGATTTCCGATCCGCCGCCGTTCCTTTGGGTGCGTGGCGACGTTTCGGCCCTGGCGCGCGACTGCGTGGCGCTTGTCGGCGCGCGCAATGCCTCGTCACTGGGGCTGCGCATGGCGCGCGCGCTGTCCGCCGGGCTGGGAGAGGCGGGCCTTGTCGTGGCTTCGGGGCTGGCGCGCGGGATCGACACGGCGGCGCATCGCGCGGCGCTGGACAGCGGCACCGTGGCGGTGCTGGCGGGCGGGGTGGACGTGATCTACCCGGCCGAGAACACGACGCTGGCAGAGGATATCCTCGGGGCGGGCGGGGCGCTGGTGTCCGAGGCGCCTATGGGGCTGCAGCCGCAGGCGCGGCATTTCCCGACGCGCAACCGCATCGTGTCGGGCGTGGCGCGCGGGCTTGTCGTGGTCGAGGCGGCGGCCAAGTCCGGATCGCTGATCACCGCGCGCGCCGCTGCGGAACAGGGGCGCGAGGTCATGGCCGTGCCCGGCCATCCCTTCGATGCGCGTGCGGGGGGCTGCAACATGCTGATCCGCGACGGCGCGCGGCTGGTACGCGGCGCCGACGACGTGGTGGAGGCGCTGCCGCTGGCCGATGTCCCTGCGCCGCAGCGCGACCTGCCGCTTGAGATGCCCGAGGCGCCGCCGGAGAAGCGCAGCCTGCGGGAAACAGCGGATCTGCACGGGCAGATCCTGGCGCGGCTGGGACAGGCGCCGCTGGCCGAGGATCAGCTTATCCGGGACCTTGCTGCGCCCTCGGGAGCGGTGTCGCCGGTGCTGACGGACCTGGAGCTCGAAGGGCGTATCCGCAGGCAGCCCGGCGGACTGCTGTCGCTGCGCTAGCGGGGCGCCGGGCCGAGGTCTTGTTCGGAAGGTTGGGGTAACCGTCTGTAATAAAGATATAATTCTGCGTATTTCGGGGCCGTCGGCGGGGCATTGCCGTGGCGCGGCTCCCGACAAGGTCATGACCTGCCGGATTGACAAAAGGGTCTTGCACCCCACATGGCTGGTCGCCATACGCGCCCCGAGCAGCGCCAGAGCGCACCAATAAGAGGTTCCCCCACATGCCCGTCGTCGTCGTGGAATCCCCGGCCAAGGCCAAGACCATCAACAAGTACCTTGGCTCCGACTACACGGTTCTGGCGTCCTACGGGCACGTGCGGGACCTGCCGCCCAAGGACGGCTCGGTCGATCCCGACCATGATTTCCAGATGAAATGGGAAATCGCCAACGACTCGCGCAAGCATGTCGCGGCGATCGCCGAGGCGCTGAAGAGCGACGACAACCTCATCCTCGCCACCGACCCCGATCGCGAGGGCGAGGCGATCAGCTGGCACCTCAAGGAGGCGCTGACCAAGCGCCGGTCGATCAAGAAGTCGACCGAGGTGAGCCGCGTGACCTTCAACGCGATCACGCAGAAGGCCGTGACCGAGGCCATGAAGAACCCGCGCGACATCGATGCGCCGCTGGTCGAGGCCTATCTGGCGCGCCGTGCGCTCGACTACCTCGTGGGGTTCAACCTGTCGCCGGTGCTGTGGCGCAAGCTGCCGGGGGCGAAATCGGCGGGGCGGGTTCAGTCGGTCTGCCTGCGGCTCATCGTCGAGCGCGAGATGGAGATCGAGGCCTTCCGGCCGCGCGAATACTGGCAGGTGCGCGCGCAGCTCGCCACGCCACGGGGGCAGGACTACGAGGCGCGCCTCACCATGCTGGCGGGCAAGAAGCTCGACCGCTACGACATCGAGAACGCCACACAGGCCGAGATGGCGGTGCAGGCGATCACGTCGCGCGCGCTCAAGGTCGACAGAGTCGAGGCCAAGCCGGGCTCGCGCAACCCCTCGGCGCCCTTCATGACCTCGACCCTGCAGCAGGAAGCCAGCCGCAAGTTCGGCATGGGCGCGCGCCAGACGATGGGCGCGGCGCAGCGGCTCTATGAGGCCGGGCACATCACCTACATGCGGACCGACGGCATCGACATGGCGCCCGAGGCGGTCCACGCCGCCCGCGACGCGATCAAGGACCGCTATGGCGAGAACTACGTTCCGAAGTCGCCGCGCATGTACAAGAACAAGGCCAAGAACGCGCAGGAGGCGCACGAGTGCATCCGTCCCACGGACATGCGCAAGGACGCGCCTGCGCTGAAGCTGACCGATGCCGACCAGCGCAAGCTCTATGACCTGATCTGGAAGCGCACCATCGCCTGCCAGATGGAGGCCGCGCGGCTGGAGCGCACCACGGTCGAGATCCGCAGCGACGACGGCCAGGTGGGCCTGCGCGCCACGGGGCAGGTGGTGTTGTTCGACGGCTTCCTGCGCGTCTACGAGGAAGGCCGCGACGAGCCCATCGAGGACGACGACAAGCGCCTGCCGCAGATCCACGAGGGCGAGCCCGCGAGATTCGCCAAAAACGCGCCGCTGACCGGGGCCTATGCCAAGGCGAGCGGTTCCGAGGACGAGGTGGTCGAGGCCAAGACCGGTGGCATGCAGCAGAGCGATGCAGCCGTGCTGGCCGAGAACGGCGCCGTTCTGGCCACGCAAAGCCACACGCAGCCGCCGCCGCGCTACACCGAGGCGACGCTGGTCAAGCGGATGGAGGAGCTCGGCATCGGGCGGCCCTCGACCTATGCCAGCATCGTCACCACGATCCAGGACCGCGAATACGTCCGCAAGGAGCAGAACCGCCTGATCCCCGAGGACAAGGGCCGGATCGTGACGATCTTCCTGCTCAACTTCTTCAAGCGCTACGTGGAATACGATTTCACCGCCGCGCTCGAGGAGGAGCTGGACCATGTCAGCGCGGGCGAGAGCGATTACAAGGAGCTGCTGGCGCAGTTCTGGCGCGATTTCAGCGCCGCCATCGCCGAAACGTCCGAGCTGCGCATCGCCGAGGTGCTGGACGTGCTGGACGACGCGCTGGCGCCGCAGCTTTACCCGCCGCGTGAGGATGGCTCGGACCCGCGGACCTGCCCGCTGTGCGGCGAGGGGCAGCTGCACCTCAAGACCTCGCGCTCGGGCGGCTTTGTCGGCTGCTCGCGCTACCCCGAGTGCCGCTATACCCGCCCCATCGGCGGCGAGGGCGAGGGCAACGAGGACCGCGTTCTGGGTGAGGACGAGAACGGCGAGGAAATCAGCCTGCGCACCGGCCGCTTCGGCCCCTACGTGCAGCGCGGCGAGGTCACCGAAGAGAACAAGAAGCCCCAGCGCGCGAGCCTGCCCAAGGGCTGGCAGGCCGACGAGATGACGCTGGAAAAGGCGCTGACGCTGCTGAGCCTGCCGCGCATCGTGGGGGAACACCCCGACGGCGGCGAGGTGAAGTCGAACTTCGGCCGTTTCGGGCCCTACATCTTCCACAAGGCCCCGGACGAGGAGAAGGGCGTCTACGCCAACCTCAAGGAGCAATCCGACGTCTTCGAGATCGGCATGAACCGCGCGGTGGAGCTGCTGGCGCACAAGCGGGCCAATCCGGGCCGCGGGCGCAGTGCCGCGGCCAAGGCGCTGGTGGAACTGGGCGAGCATCCCGACGGGGGCGGCGCGGTCAACATCATGGACGGGCGCTATGGGCCTTACGTGAAATGGGGCAAGGTGAACGCCACCCTGCCCAAGGACACCGAGCCCAAGGACGTGACCATGGATATGGCGGTCCAGCTTATCGCCGAAAAGGCGGCGAAGTCAGGCAAGAAGGCGCCCGCCAAGAAGACGGCGGCCAAGAAGACCACGACGAAGAAGACGGCGTCGAAGTCTGCGGCCTCCAAGTCCACCGCGAAGAAGACGACGGCGAAAAAGACCACGTCCAAGTCCACGGCGAAGAAGAAGACCGACAGTTCGGCCTCGGGCGAGTGACCTGTGGCAGATCAGCACTCACATATTGCGTGAAGAATGTGTGATTTCCCTTCCGCCTGATTGCTTGTCATCCCTGCGGTGAGAGGCAATCAGGCAGGAGACCCCCATGACAGGCAACAGATTTTCCCGGCGCAGGCTGCTTGGCACCGCGGGTGCGGCGCTTGTGGTGCCGGCCGTGGCGCGCGCGCAGGAAGACCCCGACACCATCGTGCGGCGCAACATGTCGAGCTTTGCCGGGCTCGACTGGCGCGATCACTTCGACGATCTGGGCGTGGCGACCATCGTCTGCGACACGCGGGCCCGGGCGCTGCATTACTGGTCGGGGGATGGCAACGATTACCGCGTCTATCCCACCTCCGTGCCGCGCACCGAGGAACTGACCAAGCGCGGCTATACCGAGATCGTGCGCAAGAAGGTGGGCCCCGACTGGACGCCCACGCCGAGCCAGCTCGAGCGGTTTCCGGACTGGGAGTACATGCCGCCGGGACCGGACAACCCCTTGGGAACGCACGCGATGTACCTGAGCTGGCCCGCCTACATCATCCACGGCACGCAGGACACCCGCAAGATCGGGCGGCGGTCGTCAGACGGCTGCATCGGGCTTTACAACGAGAAGATCGAGGAGCTTTTCGGCATCGCCCCCGTCGGTACGCAGGTGCGGCTGATCTGATCGGGCAGGCCCCCACGTTGACTTTGCTGCGCCTGCACGGCACACCACTGGCGATATCCTGTTGAAGGGAGGGGTCTTCATGAAAAAGGTATACGGGTCGGCCGCGGAGGCGCTCGACGGGCTGCTGCGCGACGACATGCTGATCGCCGCCGGCGGCTTCGGGCTCTGCGGCATTCCCGAACTGCTGATCGACGCCATCGTCGACAGCGGCGTCAAGGGGCTGACCGTGGCGTCCAACAACGCGGGCGTCGACGATTTCGGCCTCGGCAAGCTGTTGGCGACACGGCAGGTCAAGAAGATGATGTCGTCCTACGTGGGCGAGAACGCCGAGTTCATGCGGCAGTACCTGTCGGGTGAGCTCGAGCTGGAGTTCAACCCGCAGGGCACGCTGGCCGAGCGCATGCGCGCCGGGGGTGCCGGGATCGCGGGCTTCTACACGCGCACCGGCTATGGCACGCAGATCGGCGAAGGCAAGGAAGTGAAGAAGTTCGGCGAGGATCACTACATCCTCGAAGAAGGCATCTTTGCCGACCTCGCCATCGTGAAGGCCTGGAAGGCCGACACCAGCGGCAACTGCGTGTTCCGCAAGACGGCGCGCAACTTCAACCCGCCGGCGGCCATGT
>CAYNKL010000210.1:0-7005 GCA_964397775.1 uncultured Rhodobacterales bacterium
CTTAACGACGTCATGAAGGACTGGAAGAACCCGGTCGAAATGCTGCGCAACTCGCGCGCCGGGATGTACGTCTACCCTGTCGTGACGCCCGAATTCGAGAACTGGCGCAACGAACAGGCCGCCTGGCGCAATGGCGCCGTGCTGTTTGACCAGAGCCACCACATGGACGAGCTCATCGTCGAGGGCCCGCAGGCGACCGAATTCCTCGCCTACCACGGCATCAACGGTTTCGGGAACTTCGACCTGAACCGCGCCAAGCACTACGTGCCTGTCACGCCCAACGGCCATGTCATCGGCGACCACATCATCTTCCGCGAGCGCGAAGACAAATACGTTCTGGTGGGCCGCGCGCCGACCTCGAACTGGCTGATGTTCTGCGCCGCCTACGGCAACTGGAACGTGCGCATCAAGTACGACCCCCGGTCGCCGTCGCGCCCCGAGGGCGAGCGCGTGTTGCGCACCCATTACCGCTACCAGATCCAGGGCCCGCTTGCGCCCGCCATCTTCGAAAAGATGAACGGCGGCCCGGTTCCGGACATCAAGTTCTTCCACGTTGACTGGATCAACGTCGGCAACAAGAAGGTGCAGGCCCTGCGCCACGGCATGTCCGGCGCGCCCGGTCTCGAGATCTGGGGCCCCTACGAGGACAAGAGCTACATCCTCAACACCATCCTCGAGGCTGCCAAGGACGCTGGCGTCGACATCGTGCGCTGCGGCAGCCGCGCCTATTCGACCAACACGCTGGAATCCGGCTGGATCCCCTCGCCGCTGCCCGGCATCTACACCGGTGACGGCATGCTCGCCGAATACCGCGAATGGCTGGGTTCGGACATGTACGAGGCCGCGGGCGCCATCGGCGGCAGCTTCGTCTCGGACAATATCGAGGACTACTACGTCAACCCGTTCGAGCTGGGCTACGGATTCTACATCGGCTGGAAGAAGGACGACTTCATCGGCAAGGAAGCCCTGACCAAGATGAAAGACGCCCCCACCAACCGCAAGAAGGTCACCTTCGAGTGGAACAAGGAGGACGTGCTCAAGGTCATCTCCTCGGCCTTCGAGGAAGGCACGCCCTACAAGTGGATCGACTTCCCGCAGCCGAACTACGCGAGCTCCAGCGCGGACATGGTGATGCACGGCGACAAGATGGTCGGCATGTCCATGTTCAACGGCTACAGCTGGAACGAGCGCTGCCTTCTGAGCCTCGGCGTGGTCGATTCGAGCGTCGAGATCGGCGACGTCCTGACCATGAAGTGGGGCGAGCCCGACGACACCGCCAAGACCTCGGCAGAGCCGCACAAGCAGGCCGAGATCCGTGTCCGCGTGTCGCCGACGCCCTACTCCAGCGAAGCCCGCGAAAACTACGCCGACAGCTGGCGCACCAAAGCGGCCTGATCCTGTCGCGATAAGGTCAACTGCCGTGCCACGATAAGAATAATTGCATGGCATCGGGCCCCAAAGCCCGGCACAAAGAACCCCGGCGGCGGCCAGGCGGCCGCCGGGAATACCCTCCGCCCTCTGCGGGAACGGGGGGATGCACGTCTCACTGGGAGGAAGACAATGCAGATCAGGAAAGTTGTCGCAGGTGCCGCACTTGCCGTGACCGCGGCCTTCACAGCACAGGCAGAGGAACTGAAATTCGCCAGTTTCACGCCGCCGTTCCACACCATCAACGCCAGCGTCATCGAAAAGCTGAACAAGGACCTGAGCGCCGCCACAGACGGCGAACTTACCGTGCGTGGCTACCACGGCGGCGAACTCGGGGCCGGCCCGGTCGAACAGTACGTTCGTGCCGTGCAGGGCGCCGCCGACATGGTCTGGGGCCTGCCCGGCTACACCTCGTCGCAGTTCGGCAAGACCATGATCGTGGAAATGCCCAACGCGATCCCGCTGGACAAGCCCGGCTACGAGGCGCTCTGGGCCGCATACGACGATCACCTCAAGTCCGAGTTCCCGGCCACCAAGCCGCTGGCGCTTTGGACCTCGGAGCCCAACATCTTCATCATGAAGGACGCGGTCATCCGCCAGCCGTCCGACCTTGAAGGCCTGAAGGTCCGCGTCGCGGGCTCCACCGCCGCCAAGGTGGCCGAAGCGCTTGGCGCGACCCCAGTGCAGATGCCGATCAATCAGGTCTATAACGCCCTGCAGACCGGTCTCATCGACGGTGTCATCACCGGCGGCTCGACGCTCGCGGACTTCCGCCTCGACGAGGTGGCCAACAGCTACACGCTCGGCGCCAACCTCGGCCGCCTCGCCTTCTACACCGTGATGGGCCAGGGCGCCTATGACGGGCTCAGCGACGAGCAGAAGGCCGCGGTCGATGAGGTGGCAGGCATGGAGCTTTCCAAGTCCGCCGAAGAAGGTTGGTACGCCACGGCCGACTCCGCCATCCAGGCCGCACGCGACGCGGGCGACAACACCTTCGTCGACCTCTCCGACGAAGAGGCTCAGGCCTTCGAGGACGCGGTCTCCGACGTGGTCGACGCCTATGTCGCGGACGTGAACGGCGAGGGTGCCCTGGCCGCGATGCGGGGCGAATAAGTGCTTCGCACCATCAGAACCGTGGCGGACGGGCTTATCAGCCTGTCCGCCGCCATCGGCTCTCTCGGACTGGTGGCCGAAACCGGGATCATCCTGGTCGACGTCATCGGTCGCGCCTTCGGCAGCCCGCTCTTCGGCAGCCAGGATCTTATCACCATGACCATGGTGATCCTCGTCTTCGGTGGCATGGCGCTTTGCGATCGCAGCGGCGGGCACATCTCCGTCGATCTGCTCGAGCGTAGGTTTCCCGGCACCGTCAACCGCATGATCGATATCCTCGCCGCCCTACTCGGCGCGCTGATCTTCGGCTTCATCGCCTGGTCGGTCTGGGATAGCGCGAAGCTCAGCGTGATGCTGAACCTCTCGACCAATCTTCTCGGCCTCAAGAAGGCCTGGTTCCAATGGGCCCTCTGCGCCTTTGCCGCGCTCACCGCGCTTGGCATGCTGCTGCGGGCAGTGGAACTGATCGTCTCCGGACGGGACATACGCAAGGAATGGAAACAGTCATGAGTGCCAGCGCCATCGGCCTCACCGGGATCGTCGCGCTCCTGATTCTGCTGATGCTCCGGATCCCCGTCGCCTTCGCCATGTTCCTGGTGGGCTTCCTCGGGATCTGGCAGCTCAACGGGTGGAATGCGGCCATGTCGCTGCTGTCCTCCGAGACCTTCACCCTCGCCTCGAACCCCGAGCTTGTCGTGGTCCCGCTGTTCATCCTGATGGGCAACGTGGCCAGCCACACCGGCATGAGCCGCCAGCTCTACGACGCCGCATATGCTGCCATCGGCCAGGTGCGCGGCGGGCTGGCCTCGGCCACCGTGATCGGCTGCGGCGGCTTCGCGGCGCTCTCGGGGTCCTCGGTGGCCTCGGCGCTCACCATGGGCAAGGTCAGCCTCGCCCAGATGGACCGTTTCGACTACAACCCGCGCCTGTCTACCGGCTGCGTGGCCGCGGGCGGCACGCTGGGCATCCTGATCCCGCCCAGCACCGGCTTCGTGATCTACGCGATCCTCACGGAACAGAGCATCGGACGGCTTTTCCTGGCCGGCGTGCTGCCCGGCATCCTGCTTCTGACTGCCTTTGTCGCGACCATCACGATCATCTGCTGGCTGCGCCCCGAGTACGGCCCCGGCGGCCCCTCCACGACCTTCGCCGAAAAGACGCAGGCCATGGTCCGCGCCCTGCCGATCCTCGTGACGATCATGCTGACCATCGGCGGCATCTACGCGGGCTTCTTCTCGCCGGTCGAGGCTTCGGGCGTCGGCGCAGGCCTTGCGATCCTCTACGGCGTCGTGACCCGCCGGCTGGACCTCAGGACCTTCTGGAATGCCTGCCAGGACAGCATCGTGACGACCGCGACCGTGATGCTGATCCTGATCGCTGCGCACCTCGTGAACCCGTTCCTCGCGCTCAGCCACATTCCCAGCGCCGTGGGCGACTTCCTGAACGCGATGGATCTCGGGGTGACCGGCACGCTGCTGGTGATCCTCGCGATCTACCTCGTGCTCGGCTGCTTCCTCGAAGGCTTCGCCATGCTGGTGCTGACCCTGCCGATCTTCTTTCCGGTGATCCTCGATCTCGGGATCGACCCGATCTGGTTCGGCGTGCTGGCCGTGCTGACGCTGGAGATGGGCCTGATCTCGCCTCCAGTGGGCATTAACGTTTTCATCGTAAAATCCGTCGCACCCAACGTGGAACTGGGGGAGATCTTCCGCGGGGTGCTGCCCTTCTGGGGCGCGATGGTCGTGACGCTGATCTTGCTGGTCGCGTTCCCGCAGATCTCGCTGTTCCTGCCGGAAACGATGATCAACTGAACGAGTTACCTCAGGGAGGAGGATTCCATGGCAATTCTGAACTTCGGCAAATCGAAGAAGGCCGGCGCAAGCCGCCGCGCCGCCCGCATGCTCGACGGCTACTCGATCGAGGTGATGCCGCGCACCGCCTCCAAGATTGAGGATTTTCGCGAGGTGCTGCCCAAGGGCACGCGCGTCTACATCGCCCATATCGAGGGCACCCCCATCGACGAGATGGTCGCCACCACCAAGCGGCTGACCGACGAGGGCTTTACGCCGATGCCCCACGTGCCTGCACGGCTCGTGAAGGACCGCGCAGAGCTTGACCTCTGGCTCAAGCGCTACGCTGAGGAAGGCGGCGCCGATCAGGCCCTCGTGCTCGCGGGCGGGCCCAAGACCCCGGCGGGCGACTTCGACAGCTCCATGCAGCTGCTCGAAACCGGGCTTTTCGACGCCCACGGCTTTGGCCGTCTGCATGTGGCGGGCCACCCCGAGGGCAACCCCGACATCGACGCCGACGGCTCCACCAGGCTGGTGGATGATGCCGCCCGCTGGAAGCAGGACTTCGCCGAACGCACCGACGCCGACATGGCCATGGTCACGCAGTTCGCCTTCGACGCCGCCCCCGTCATCGACTGGATGAAGCGGCTCGACGCGGCGGGCATCGATCTGCCCGTGCACGTGGGCATTGCGGGACCGGCCAAGCTGCAGACCCTCATCAAGTTCGCCATCGCCTGCGGTGTGGGTCCCTCGCTCTCGGTCCTGCAGAAGCGCGCCAAGGACGTGAGCCAGCTGATTCGTCCCTTCGAACCCACCGCGGTGCTCGAAGACCTCGCCGCCCGCGCAGACGAGCTGCCCGAGGGCCAGCTTGCCGGCATCCATGTCTTCCCGCTCGGCGGCATCCGGGCCGCGGCCGACTACGCCGCGCGCACGTCAGACGAGGGCGGCAGCGCCTCGGCACGGGGTTGACGCCCCATTCCCTCTTGCACAAAGGGCGACGCCCCTCTATATCCGCTTCATCAGCGGCGCGCCGGGGTCCAAACCGGCGCTCCACCGGAGCGATGTAACGGGCCGTTGGCCCGTTTTTTTGTTTCTCAGACACCGAGGACGCCATGTCCGAGTCCGACCTCATAGCCAAATCCGCAATGGATCAACGCCTGGCCGAGATCCTGACCCCCGCCATCGAGGGCATGGGGTTCGAACTCGTGCGCATAAGGCTGATGGGGGGCAAGACTCCCCTCCTGCAGATCATGGCCGAACGACCCGATGGCACCATCGAGGTCGACGACTGCGCCGAGATCTCGACCGCCGTCAGCGCCCTGCTGGATGTCGAGGATCCGATCACCGACAATTACACGCTCGAAGTCTCGAGCCCCGGCATCGACCGCCCCCTGACCCGCTTCAAGGATTTCGAAGCGTTCGAGGGCTTCGAGGCCAAGCTTGAGACCTCCGAGCTGATCGAGGGCCGCAAGCGGTTCCGCGGCGTGCTCGCCGGGACCGACGGCACCGAGATCCTGATAAACGTCGACGAGGGCACCATCGGGCTCGACTTCAGCTGGCTCACCGATGCCAAGCTCGTCATGACCGACGAACTGGTGCGCGAGATGCTCCGGGCCCGCAAGGCGGCGCACGTGGAAGACGGACAATACGATGAAATCGAGGCCGACGGGCGGCCTGACGAGGAGTAAAGACAGATGGCCATCACCTCTGCCAACCAGCTTGAGCTCTTGCAGACCGCCGAAGCGGTCGCGCGGGAAAAGATGATCGACCCGTCCCTGGTGGTCGAGGCGATGGAGGAATCCCTCGCCCGTGCCGCCAAGTCGCGCTACGGCTCGGAAATGGACATCCGCGTGTCCATCGACCGCCGCACCGGCCGCGCCACCTTCACCCGCGTCCGCACCGTGGTCGAGGATGACGAGCTCGAGAACTACCAGGCCGAACTCACCGTCGAGCAGGCCAAGCAATACATGGCCGATCCCAAGGTGGGCGACACCTATTCCGAGGAAGTCCCGCCCGTCGAACTCGGCCGGATCGCCGCCCAGAGCGCCAAGCAGGTCATCCTGCAGAAGGTGCGCGAAGCCGAACGCGACCGTCAGTACGACGAGTTCAAGGATCGCGCAGGCACGATCATCAACGGCGTCGTCAAGCGCGAGGAATACGGCAACGTCATCGTCGACGTCGGCCGTGGCGAAGCGATCCTGCGCCGCAACGAAAAGATCGGCCGCGAAAGCTATCGCCCCGGCGACCGCATCCGCTGCTACATCAAGGATGTCCGCCGCGAGACGCGCGGCCCGCAGATCTTCCTCAGCCGCACCGCGCCCGAATTCATGGCCGAGCTCTTCAAGATGGAAGTGCCCGAGATCTACGACGGCATCATCGAGATCAAGGCCGTCGCCCGTGACCCCGGTTCGCGCGCCAAGATCGGCGTCATCTCCTACGACGGCTCCATCGACCCGGTCGGCGCCTGCGTCGGCATGCGCGGCAGCCGCGTGCAGGCCGTCGTGAACGAGCTTCAGGGCGAGAAGATCGACATCATCCCGTGGTCGGACGACATGCCGACGTTCCTCGTGAACGCGCTGCAGCCGGCCGAGGTCTCCAAGGTGGTGCTCGACGAGGATGCCGAGCGCATCGAGGTCGTGGTCCCCGACGAGCAGCTTTCGCTGGCCATCGGCCG
>CAYNKL010000211.1:0-6989 GCA_964397775.1 uncultured Rhodobacterales bacterium
CTGCGGGACTCCCCCGGAATATTTGGACCAAGAAGAAGCACGGACCGGCGGGCTTTCTCCGGGCGCAAAAAACGGCGTCTGCGGTGGTTGCCCGATGCCGTCCCGGGCGATAGATGGGGCGTCCCTGTTTCCCGCCGGGAGAGTGCCGCCCGTGTCGACCCCCATTCGTCTTGCCATCGGCAGTATCATCATTGGCGCGCTGGTGCTGGGCATCAAGACGCTGGCCTGGTGGCTGACCGGGTCGGTCGCGCTGCTCTCGGATGCGCTCGAAAGCACCGTGAACGTGGCCACGGCCGTTGCGGCGCTGATCGCAATCCGGGTCGCCGCGCGCCCCGCCGACGACACGCATCCCTACGGACATCACAAGGCCGAGTTCTTCAGCGCGGTGCTGGAAGGCGTGATGATCATCGTGGCGGCGCTGCTGATCCTGCACGAGGCCTGGCAGGGGCTGCGGTCGCAGGTGGCACTGGAGCTGCCGCTCGTGGGGCTGCTGGTCAACACGGGCGCCACGGTGATCAACGCGGTCTGGTCTCGGATCCTGATCACGAAGGGGCGGTCGGCGCAGTCGCCGGCGCTGGTGGCCGACGGGCGTCACCTGATGGCCGACGTGGTGACCTCGCTCGGCGTGGCGCTGGGTGTGCTCCTGGCCGTGGCAACGGGGTGGTGGATCCTAGACCCGCTGCTGGCGGGGGCCGTGGCGCTCAACATTCTCTGGGCGGGGTCGCGCGTCGTGCGCGAGTCGCTGAGCGGGCTGATGGACGAGGCGGCGCCCGAAGCGACAGTGCGCTGCGTGCGCGAGGTGATCTCGCAGGAGGCGGGCGGCGCGGTCGAGGCGCACGACCTTCGGACACGGCACGCAGGGCAGGCGATCTTCATCGATTTCCACCTGGTCGTGCCCGCCGAGATGACGGTCTTCGACGCCCACGAGATCTGCGACCGGGTCGAGGAGGCGCTGAAGGAGGCCGTGCCCGGCGCGCGCATCACCATCCATGTGGAGCCCGAGCACAAGCAGAAGCATTCGGGGATCGTCGTTCTGGACTGACGCGGTTCCGCGCGCATTTTCGTGCTCCTTTTACCTTTTTGCCTGCATGATACTCGGGCGAAGGGGTCGCGGGGAGGCGGCCTGCAGGAGGATGCGCATGGCCCATATGGATTTTTGGTACGCGATCGGCAGTACCTACAGCTATCTCACCATCATGCGGCTGCCCGATCTTGCCGCCGCCGAGGGGCTGGACGTCATCTGGCGGCCTTTCGACGTGCGCCATGTGATGACACATCAGAACAACATCCCCTTCAAGGACAAGCCGGTGAAAGCCGCCTACATGTGGCGCGACATCGAGCGGCGTGCCGAGGGCTACGGGCTGCCGCAAGGGCATCTGCCGGCATCCTATCCGCTGAAACACTTCTCGCTGGCGAACCGCCTTGCGGTGCTGGGTATGCGGCAGGGCTGGGGCGTGGCCTACACCCGCGCCGCCTACCGGCTCTGGTTCCTGGCCGGGCACCCGCCGGGCGAAGAGCCCAACAATACCGAGGCGCTGGAGGCCGCGGGCGTTGATCCCGTCAAGGCGGTGGCCGAGGCGGAAAGCGCCAAGATCGGCAAGGCGCTGCAGGTGGAGACGGATCTTGCCATGGATCTCGGCGTCTTCGGCGCGCCGAGCTTTGTCGTGGATGGCGAGGTTTTCTGGGGCGATGACCGTCTGGAGGATGCGATTTCCTGGCTGCACAACGGCCGGGTCACGCTGCCCCAGGCCTGAAGCCGGGTCTCCGGCGCGCGCGGGCGTGATGGCCCGGGCCCGCTCAGGTCACTCGGTGTCGGTGCCGCGCAGGGCGAGGATCGCGAAGATGCCGAGGAGCGCCAGCAGCGTGACCGCAGCGTTGAAGGGCTGCCAGTTCGAGATGATCACGCCCACCAGCGCCCAGATCACCGTGATGCCGTATTCCGGGGCCCGGTGCAGGCGGTACTGCACGGTGACCGAGATGACCACTGCGATCAGTAGCGCGATCAGCGCCGCCGGGGTTTCGGGCAGCCAGGCGTAGCCCGCCAGCAGCAGCCCCAGCGCCACGCAGGAGGCGGCGGTGAGCCAGCCCGCGAGGATCGCCACCGGCGCCTGTTGCAGCCAGCGGTCGGTGTCGCCGACGCGGAACAGGCTGACCAGCGCGCCGCCCAGCATCACCCAGATGAGCAGCGTGGCGATGAGCGGCGAGACATTGGCGACCGGCAGCCAGATGGCGCCCACCGCGAGGCTGAGCAGCAGCGGCGGGCGCATGGGCGCCCAGTCGGGATCGGTCCAGCGCCTGAACAGGCCGAAGCCGGTGCCCGCCAGCAGCCAGAGATAGATCAGCCCCCAGATCGAGAAGGCATAGCCCGAGGGCTGCACCGGCGGGTCGTCCTGCGGCACCGGGAATTGGGCCGGATCGAAGCCGTTGAAGCCGCTGGTGAAAAGCGGCGACGCCGCGAAGGCCAGCGCCGCCACGAAGCACAGGATCGCCCAGAGGCGGTTCATTCCAGCGTGCCTTCCGGCGTGATGCGGGTCTTGCCGCCGAGCCAGGGGCCCAGCACCTGCGGCAGGATCACGCCGCCGTCCTCGGTCTGGCCGTTTTCCAGGACCGCGATGAGGCAGCGCCCGACCGCAAGGCCGGAGCCGTTCAGCGTGTGCAGGAACTGCGGCTTGCCGCCGCCCTCGGGCTTGAAGCGGGCGTTCATGCGCCGCGCCTGGAAGTCGCCGCAGACCGAGACCGAGCTGATCTCGCGGTACATGTCCTGCCCGGGCAGCCAGACCTCGATATCGTGGGTCTTGATGGCGCCGAAGCCGATGTCGCCGGCGCAGAGCACCACGGTGCGGTAGGGCAGCCCCAGCGCCTCGAGGATGCCTTCGGCGCAGCGGGTCATGCGCTCGTGCTCTTCCATGCTGCGGTCGGGGTGGGTGACGGAGACCATCTCCACCTTTTCGAACTGGTGCTGGCGGAGCATGCCGGTGGTGTCGCGGCCGGCGCTGCCCGCCTCGGAGCGGAAGCACTGGGTGTGGGCGACGTAGCGGCGGGGCAGGTAGCCTTCGTCCACGGTGACGCCGTTGACGATGTTGGTGAGTGGCACCTCGGCGGTGGGGACGAGCCACCAGCCGTCTGTGGTCTTGTAGCTGTCCTCGCCGAACTTGGGCAGCTGGCCGGTGCCGTACATCATCTCTTCGCGCACGAGGACCGGGGTCCAGGTCTCGGTCAGGCCGTTCTCGTTGGTGTGCGTGTCGAGCATGAACTGCGCAAGCGCCCGGTGCAGGCGCGCGACGGCGCCCGACATCACGGCAAAGCGCGAGCCCGAGAGCTTGGCGGCAGTCTCGAAGTCGAGGCCGTCCTGCACGGCGGCGAGCTGGTAGTGCTCCTTCGGCTGGAAGTCGAAGGCGCGCGGCTCGCCCCAGCGGCGGATCTCGACGTTATCGCTTTCGTCGGCGCCGTCGGGCACGTCCGCGTGGAGCATGTTGGGCAGGCCCATGAGCAGATCGGTGAGCTGGGTGTCGAGCTCCTTGGCCCTGGTCTGCATCTCGGCGACCTCGGCCTTCTTGGCGGCGACCAGTTCGCGCAGGCGCGTGAATTCGGCCTCGTCGCCCTGCGCCTTGGCCTTGCCGACCTCCTTGGAGGCCTTGTTCTGTTCGGCCTGGGCGGTTTCGGCGGCGGTGATCGCGGCGCGCCGGGCCTGGTCGAGATCGAGCACCTGGGACGCGCTCGGCTCCACACCCCGGCGGGACAGCGCCGCGTCGAAGGCGGCGGGATTGTCTCGGATGGCGCGGATGTCGTGCATCTTGGTGCTCCTTCTGCGTGAGTCGGGGCCGGTTATGCCCGATCTTGCGGGCAGAGGGTAGGGCTCAGCGCGCCAGTCTTCGCCGCAGCCAGCCGTCGACGGGCACGGCGAGGGCGCGCGTGCCGGAGATGGCGGAAAGCACGGCGACGACACGGGTTGCGGGGCCCTCGCCGGCGAGGACGGGGCCGCCGGATTGGCCGCGTTCGACCCGGCAGGAGAGGCGCCAGATGGCGCGAAAGGCCTCGCCCGCGCAGCCGTCCTCGCGGCGGAGGCGGTGCGGGGCGCTGCGCGGGTAGCCGAGCAGGGCGAAGGGGCCGGTGGGTGGGCTGACGCCGAGGGCGAGTGGCGTAATGTCGAGCGGGCTGTCCAGGGTCACGAGGGCGAGGTCGCGTGTGATGTCGATGCGGCCGTCGCGAAAGGCCCCGGGATGCGCCTCGACCGTGCGGACGCCGGCGGCGCCGGTGTGCGACGCGCCGTCCCAGCCCGCGACAAAAACCATGTCCTCGGTGCGGCGGGCGTAGCCGTCGTCACCCAGCACGCAATGCGCGGCGGTCAGGACGAGGTCGGGTGCCACAAGCGTACCTGTGCACATCTGCAGACGGTTGTAGCCGCCGAGGTTCAGCCGACCGACGGCGGGGGCGGCGTCATCGGCGAGGGCGGGCAGGGCCGGGACCGCTGCGATCAGCAGGACCGCCAGCCGGCGGAGGAGAGGCAGGGGCACGGGGCAGGGCTCCGAAGGGACCGGGCGCGCCTGTCAGGGTAGGCGGCGGCGCCTGCGGTGCAAGACCCCTGGTCTGCGACGCAGCCGCGCGTCGCCGGTGAGAAGGGGCCATCGCGCCGCACTCTCCTTGCATCCCACGGGCCCCGCGCATAGGTTCCGCGCAATTCGCGGGGGTGCCCCGCTTGACACCATACAGGAGTGCCCATGGATCCCGCAGCCCTCGGACAATTCGTTCCGCTGATCCTTATCTTCGCCATCATGTATTTCCTGCTGATCCGCCCGCAGCAGAAGAAGATGAAGGACCACCAGAAGATGGTCGAAGGGCTTCGCCGGGGCGACCAGGTCGTCACCCAGGGCGGGCTGATCGGCAAGGTGACCAAGGTCAAGGAGAACAACGAGCTCGAGGTCGAACTGGCCGAAGGCGTTCGTGTCCGCGTCGTGCAGAACACCATCGCGCAGGTGACCTCCAAGACCGAACCGGCCGAAGGCTGAACCGGCGATGCTCCAAGTCGAGACCTGGAAACGCGTTCTGATCTGGGCGCTGGTGGCGGTTGGTCTGCTGCTGGCGATGCCCAACCTCTTCTACGATCGGGTGGAACAGCACAACGATGCCGTTTCAGCCATCGAGGGGGGCGCCGATACTTCGGAAAACCGGGACGCGGCGGGGGCCTGGCCCTCGTTCCTGCCCTCCGGGCTGGTCAACCTGGGGCTCGACCTGCGGGGCGGCGCGCATCTTCTGGCCGAGGTACAGGTCGAGGACGTCTATGCCGCGCGGCTGGAAAGCTTCTGGCCCGAGGTGCGCGACACCCTGCGCCCGGAGCGCGACACCGTCGGCACCATCCGGCTTCAGCCCTCGGCGGCCGACGAGCTGCGCGTGCGCATCGGCAAGCCCGAGAACATGGAGCAGGCTCTGGACCTCGTCCGCAGCCTGGCGTCTCCGGTCCAGACGCTGACCGGCGCGGGATCGACCGACATCACGGTAAGCGGCGAGGGCAGCGACATCGTCGTCACCCTCTCCGAGGCCGAGCGCGAGGCGACCGACGATCGCACCATGCGCCAGAGCCTCGAGATCATCCGCCGCCGGATCGACGAGGTCGGCACGCGCGAACCGACGATCCAGCGCCAGGGGTTCGACCGGATCCTGATCCAGGTGCCCGGCATCGGATCGGCGCAGGAGCTCAAGGACATCATCGGCACGACCGCGCAGCTGACCTTCCAGCCCGTCGTCAGCCGGACCTCCGATCCCGACGAGAACCCCGGTATCGGCAACGAGCTGCTTCCTTCTATGGACCATGAGGGGCTGTACTACGTGCTCGAACAGGCGCCCGTCGTGACGGGCGAGGAACTGAACGACGCGCAGCCCACCTTTGACCAGAACGGCCGGCCGGCGGTGAACTTCCGTTTCAACCCCTCGGGGGCGCGGGCGTTCGGGGACTACACGGCCGAGAACATCGGCTCGCCCTTCGCCATCGTGCTCGACAACGAGGTCATCAGCGCGCCCGTCATCCAGAGCCACATCGCGGGCGGGTCGGGCATCATCACCGGCGATTTCTCGGTCGAGGAAAGCACGCAGCTTGCCGTCCTGCTTCGCGCCGGGGCGCTGCCGGCGAAGATGACCTTCCTCGAGGAACGGACCATCGGGCCGGAACTGGGGCAGGACAGCATCGAGGCCGGTCAGATCGCGACGGCCGTGGCCTTTGCCGCGGTGCTGATCTTCATGGGCCTCAGCTACGGGCTGTTCGGCATCTTCGCCAATATCGCGCTGATCCTGAACATCGGTCTGATCTTCGGCATGCTGTCGTTGATCGGCGCCACGCTGACCCTGCCGGGCATCGCGGGCATCGTTCTGACCGTCGGCATGGCGGTCGACGCGAACGTCCTTGTCTTCGAGCGTATCCGCGAGGAGCTCAAGACGTCGCGCGGGCCAGCACGTGCCATCGAGCTTGGCTACGAGCGCGCGCTTTCGGCGATCGTCGATGCCAACATCACCACTTTCATCACGGCTGTCATCCTGTTCCTCATGGGGTCGGGTCCGGTGCGCGGCTTTGCCGTGACGCTCGGGCTTGGTATCCTGACGTCGGTCTTCACCGCGATCTACGTGACGCGGCTGCTGATCGTGATCTGGTTCGAACGCCGCCGTCCCAAGACGATCGAGGTCTGATATGCGCCTGAAAATCATACCGGACGACACGTCGTTCGACTTCTTCAAGCGCTGGCGGCTCTGGCTGGGCATTTCGGCGGTCATGATGGTGCTGGCCTTCACGAGCTTTGCCATCCGCGGGCTGAACTACGGCATCGACTTCCGGGGCGGCACGACCATCCGCACCGAAAGCTCCGAGCCGGTGGACGTGGGGGCCTACCGCGATGCGCTGCAGGCACTGAACCTGGGCGACGTGGTGATCTCTGAGGTGTTCGACCCGTCCTTCGGGCCGGATCGCAACGTGGCCATGGTGCGCATCAGCGCCCAGGATGCCG
>CAYNKL010000212.1:0-6905 GCA_964397775.1 uncultured Rhodobacterales bacterium
GGCCAAAGATGGCGATGACCCGCATTTTCAGGCGGCCCTGCAGGGCTTCCAGGTTTTTCGCGGCGTCATTTCCGGGATAGTCCTTTTCCTGGCCGCGGGCCTTCTCGCTGACCTGATGAACATTCCCGACGTCGCCTGGGCCTACCAGGTCATGGCGGTCGTCCCGGTTCTGAACGCGCTTCAGCACTTCGATATCCACCGGCTCAATCGGACGATGCGGTTCTGGCCCGTTATCCTGACCGGAGGGGTGCCGGCGCTCGTCTCGCTCGCGGCACTCTATCCGCTTGCGATATGGTTCAACGATTTCCGCGTCATGCTCTACGCGCTGGTCGTCCAGGCGGTTCTGGGCGCGCTCACGTCTCATCTGACCGCGGAACGCGCCTACCGGCTCGTGCTCGACCGCGCGATCATGGCACGCTCTCTCAGGTTCGGCTGGCCCCTTCTCGTCAACGGCTTCCTGCTCTTCGCCGTCTATCAGGGCGACAAGATGATCGTCGGGCGAGAGCTGGGCATGGCCCCCCTCGCAATCTTCTCAATGGGGGTCACGCTCACGCTGACGCCCACCCTGGTCCTGGGGAAATCGGCGCAGAACTTCTTCCTCCCGCAGCTCGGCCGCTTTGCCGCGATACGGGACGAGGATCCCGCTCCCTTCGAGCGCGCTGCCCAGGCGATGCTCCAGGCCACCTTGCTGAGCGGTTGCCTGCTGGTCGTAGCGATCCTGGCGCTTGGCCCGGTGTTCGTCTCTCTCGCACTGGGCGAAAAATACGCGGCCCTGATCCCCCTGCTGGCGTGGTTCGCCATTCAGCAGGGCATCCGGTCCTTCCGGTCGGGCCCCAACGTGATCGCGCTTGCCTGCGACGACACCCTGAACGCCATGCTTTCGAACATCGTCCGGGTGGCAAGCCTGCCCGTTGCCTGGTGGGTGATCGTCAACGGCGGCTCGGTTCCGAACCTCCTTCTGATCGCAATCGTGGCCGAGATCCTGGGATTCTGGGTTTCAATGGCTCTTGCCGGGCGCAATCTCGGACTGTCCTTCCGATCGAGCCGACCAGCCCTCGCGCTCTCCGCGCTGCTCATGCTGGCAGCCGCCCTTACGATCGGCGGTCACACACTTGCGACCGTCGGCCTCTGGGCCTCGGTGCTTCTCGTCATCCCGCTGGTCTGGAGCATGAAAGAGTTCCGGCACAGCATCCGGGCGGCCGCCTGAAGCGGATCCGCCGGAAGGCCCGGGACGTACGCCCGGGACTTCCCGATCACTCGGGGATGTAGCGCGGCAGAGGCTCGAGCGCCTTGGCCATGAAGCCCTGAAGTCGCGCATCCGCATCGGCTTCGGTCTCGTTCGGGCCAATCGTCGTGACGAAACGCACAAGCGCGCCGTCCGTCCGTCCCCGTGTGAGGCTGTCCTTCAGGACCGAGATCTTGGCCGCGAAATCGTTGGTCATGCGCGTGCCACGCTGCTCGAACCAGTAGTAGACCAGCTGCCGGTTCAGCCCCTTCTCAATCACCGCGCGATTGACGGTGAACGTGTCGTAGACCGTCTGCGGAAGCGACACCTCGTAGGGGTCGAGCGAATAGATCTCCCAGCCGCCGTTGGGCAGGCAGACCTCGGGCGAATGAAGCCCCTCGCCCTCGGTCTGGCTGTGATACCAGGCCGAGAAGAACTGCACCGGTTCGGCGCCGGGCGACATGTAGACCGCGTTCACGTAGTCCGACGCGCCCAGGACCTCTTCCACCTCCTCGTCGAGCGGCACGAAGGTGGCCGACCAGTCGTCGAAACGGCTGGGGAAGAGCGCGAAACTGTCGCGCGGCGGGGCCGAGGGCTCCACCCGCGGGGTGACGATGAAGGCCGCGGCCACCGCCGTCGACACCAGCGCCGCCATGATGAGCCCGCGCGACGCGTCGATCCCGAAGATGCGCGTGGCCTGCGGGCCGAGCCCCTGGAAGTCGAGGTCGATCGTGTCGGCCAGCGACTTGGGGTTGCGCGTCATGCGCTGCAGGATCACCGCGGTCAGGAACAGGATGCCGACGCAGGCGCCGAAGATCACCCAGCCTTCGAAGAAGTGCAGGAACCCCTCGGCCTGGCCGATGCCATGACTGTTCACCAGCACGCCGATCATGCCGATCCGGAACGAGTTCATGAAGACGGTGAGCGGCGCGGCCATCACGAAGAGCAGCGCCTTGTGCCAGAACGGCCCGCGATAAAGGATCGCCGTCAGGTAGGAAAAGCTCAGGATCGGGAAGAGATAGCGCAGCCCCGAACAGGCCTCGGCCACCTGCAGCTTGAACGGCCCGAGGTCGATGATGTTGCCATCAAGATAGACGGGGATGTCCATCATCCGGATGAACCAGACCCCGAGCTCGGACGAGATCCCCTGCAGGAAGATCGTCATCTGCCAGTAGAGGAACTGCGGCAACGGCAGCATGAACACCAGGTGCAGCACCGGAAGCTGGTGCCGCTTGCCCTCGGCCCAGCCGAAGCAGACCAGAACGACCCCCGCCACCCAGAGGATGAAGGCATAGGTCACCACGTCCGGAATCGAGGCGAGGTTGCCAAGGATGCCGAGCACAAGTGCGGCGACGATCACCGCCACGCCCGGCCAGCGGTTGACCGGGGTGCCCGCGGGCAGGTGGGTCTTGTCGCGCAGTTCGCGCAGGAAAAGGTAGAGCGAGATCAGCGGGATCAGCGGCCCGTGGCTGTACTCGGGCGTGATCCAGGCGCGGCCCAGCGACACGAAGCCCAGCCAGTAGATCGGCACGGCCGACAGCATGAGCAGCACGAACCACCCGATCCCCTGCATGTTGAGGGGGCGAGCCAGGATCTGCCGTTGGACAGAAGCGGTGCCGGACATGAATTTATCCTTCGGAAATGCCTTGCGCACAGGGCCTTACGCGCGGACCCGCATTACGACAAAAATGTGGCACCTGACAAGAAGACCGATTCAAACGTGACGATATGTTGATGGGGCCGCGCCCATGGTCGCCGCTTCAGAAACGGCCGTCCCAATCCCGGCTCATTGTCAGGAAAACGGAATTCGACGCGGCGAAATCCGAATCGTCGCGCAGGGTGCGCCCCGCGCCGACCGAAAGCTGCCAGTCACGGGTCAGCTGCCGGTCCATGCTCGCGTTCAGTCCCAGTTGCGATGTGTCATCGCCTTCGCCCAGGTACTCGGTGTCCGCGTAGGTCGCGAACAGTCCGAACTGAGTGAGCGGGTCGTAGGTCATCTGCCAGCCAGCCCGCGCCGTCGTCGACAGGATGGTCTCGCCGTCGCTGTCCTGCCCGACCTCGCGGTCGAGGTAGGCTGTCACGCGGCTTGTGCGTGTCGGCTGCATCTCGAAGGCAAGAGTCGCGACAAGCTCGGTCTCGTCGTCGCGGATCGAGCTTGCGCCGAGGTCGAGACTGATCTCGCCGGTCCGGCCAAGCTCCTGTGTCACGCCCGCCGTAACGGTCACACGGTCCTCGGCCCTGTCCGGCGTGGCAAAGGTCACTGCGGCACGATACTGGCCGGTGGGGCGCAGGGCCGTCAGCCCGAGCCCGTACTCGGTCGTGTCGGTCGCGCTCGCGCCCTCCTTGTCAGAAAGCATGTAGCGCAGCCGACCGGTCAGGCGCAGCGTCCGGGTCAGGTCCATATGGCTGTAAAGCCGGGCATTGTACCGGCGGCTGTCTTCCAGCTGGTCGGTGGTGACATCTTCGTAGCTCAGATCGCTACCGCGCAGATCGAAGCCCCAGCCGAAAAGGTCATCCCGCCCGAAATCGCCGTTCACGCCCACACGAGTGCTGACGCGGTAACCGCTGCCCTCCAGGTCGTCGAGATCCTCCGGAACCTCGAAGCTGCCGTCCTGCAGCTCGATCAGGTCCAGTGCGCGAAGATAATCGATGTTCTGCCGGTCGATACTGGCGAAGGCGCCCAGCTCGGCACCGGGGCCGCGGTAGCCGTAGTCCAGCCGGGCCGAGGGGCGGTCGAACTCGAGCCCGTCGCTGTCATCACCCAGCTCGCCCACCAGCTGCGCGCCGAGGGACATCGCCAGCGACGCGCGCCGCGTCTCGGTCGAGAGCGTGAAGCCCAGATCGGTCGTCGCCAGGGTCTCGGTCTCGTCACCGCCTGGGTCGAGATCGGGATTCGTGGTGACGCGGAGCCCCTGACTCAGATCCAGGCGCATGCGCTTGCCGCCCGCCTCCTGCGCCACAGCAGGAAGGCCGAGCGCGGTCATGGCCGCGCCCAGAAGAAGGAGGCTGCGTGAAACGCGCATGACTCAGATCCCCGTGCGCGCGGTCACTCGAAAAGCCGGCGCATGGGCACGACCAGCGTGTCGCCCGGGGCCATCTCCGTCGTGCCGATGCTGCTGTAGCCGTCAAGCACCTGCTGGTAGTTGAAGGTGTAAACGCGCTCGCCTTCGGCACCGGCCCTGCGACGCAGCTGCACGCGCTTGATCGCGGCGAAATCGGTGAAGCCGCCCGCCATCGAGAGCGCCTGCAAAAGCGTGGTGTGGGCCTCGACCTCGACCAGACCGGGCCTGTTCACTTCGCCGATCACGTAGACCTTCAGCGGTTTGGGCTCGGCGGGCCGCGGCCGTTCTTTGACCTCCAGGATCGACACCACGACGTTGGGGGTATTGGCAAAGTCGTCGGACAGCGCCGAGGTGATCCGCGACCGCGCCTGTTCAAGCGTACCGCCGCCGACACGCAGCACGCCCGCCAGCGGCACCGAGATCCGGCCATCCGGCGCCACGAGGACGTCGCGGTTGAGCGACTCGTCCTCGATCACCTCGACGCGCAGCACGTCGCCGGGCCTGATCTGGTACTCGTAGGCATCCGCCTGCCCCGGCAGAAGGCTCAGGGTGAAGGTCATGATCGCAAGGAATGTGCCTAGAATTTTCATCATTGTCGTCCCGTGCTCCAAGGCTCTCACGCCGATCCCGTTTGGCAGGGACCTTGTGGCGCACCTTATCCGATTGAAACCGGGAACAGAAAAATTCTGACCCGGCACGCAAAAACACCGGCCTCCCGTGCCTGTGAAGTCACAGACCGGGAGGGCGGCCTGTCCTGTCAGCCGTCAAGTTCGGCCATGCGCTCCTTCGCCCGCTGGTACTGCGCGACACTCGTGTCGTCGCCGGCCAGTTCGAAGCCACGCTCCAGTTCGGCCCGTGCCTCGAATGTCCGCCCCGCCTCGGCGTAGGCGAGCCCAAGGTTGAAGGCGACGCTGGGGTTGTCCGGCAGCCCGCGGGCCGCCGCCTGCAGGTTCAGGATGGCGCGATCGACCTCGCCCTTACGCAGCTGCACCCAGCCCAGCGTGTCGAGAAGCGCGGGCTGAGTCATGCCGCGCAGACGCTGCGCGATGCGGTAGGCCCGGTCGATCGACTCCGCGTCGTCCCGCGCCGTTGCAAGCATGCTGGCAAGGTTGTTGGCCGCGATGATGTCGTCGGGGTTCTGCTCGTAGAGCCGCTCGTAGATCGCGATGGCCTCTTCCGGTTCGGCGGCGCGCTCCAGTTCCAGCGCGCGCAGCACGAGAAGCTGCGGCTCGTCCGGCTGGCGCTCCAGCGCCTCGCTCAGCACCTGCGTGGCCTCCTCGCCCTGCCCGGTTTCGTTCAGCAGCGTATAGAGCCGCTGGATCGCGATGATCTGCTCGGGCGCGTCCTCGACCACCTCGCGCAGGACGCGGATCGCCTCCTCCCGATTGCCGCGCACGGCCGCGAGGTTCGCCTCCAGCAGCCGTAGCGCCACGTTTTCGGGATCTTCCGCGCGCAGTTCCTCAAGCAGGCGCTCGGCCTCGTCGAAGCGGCCCGACATCATCTGGATGCGCAGCAACTGCATCTCCGCGCCCATGTCGGCCTCGCCCTCGCCGCTGTCCGCGGTCTCGCGCAGAAGCTCCAGGCTTTCGTCGATCTGGTTCTGGCTGAACATGATCGCCGCCTGCAGGGACCGTGCCATGGGCGCCGCGTTGGGGTTGTCGCTGTTGGTGAACTGGGCCAGGACGTCCCGTGCGCCCTCGACATCGCCCTGCTGCAGCAGCACGCGCCCCAGCATCTGCGCAACCTCGAGGTTGCCCGTCGCGCGCAGGGATTCGGTCAGCACCTGCTCGGCCTGCCCGAAAAGCCCCCGCGAAATCTGGAACCGCGCATAGATCAGCGATTCCTCGGCAGCCGAGCCGCTGATCTCGACGGCCTGCGCAAGTCGCTGTTCGGCCAGCTCGATATTGCCCAGCTTCTGCTGCGCTTCAGCCAGAAGCAGCAGCGCGCGGATGTTGCGCGGGTCCTGGTCGAGCGCGAGCCGAAGGTCGGTGACCGCCGCGCCCATCTCGTCGCCGCGGATCCGCCAGGCCGCCTGCATCAGCAGCCCGTCCACGTTGCTC
Source organism: uncultured Rhodobacterales bacterium (assembly GCA_964397775.1). Lineage (GTDB taxonomy): Bacteria > Pseudomonadota > Alphaproteobacteria > Rhodobacterales > Rhodobacteraceae > Allosediminivita. Next base: position 6,348 of record CAYNKL010000212.1, read on the forward strand.
GGGTCGCTCTCGAGCACCTCGGAGACAAGCGCGCGCGCGCCCTCGACATCGCCCGAGGCCGACCGCATCCGCGACAGCGTGATGCGCGCGTCGTTGACAAGCGCGGTATCGCCTGCCACCTCGGCAATGTTGCTGGCGGTCTGCATGGCCTCTTCGGTTGCGCCCGCGTCGAAGCGCAGCTTGCTCGCCTCCAGCGCATAGCGCCGGCCGAGGTCCGTGCCCTCGTTGGCCGAGGCCAGGCGCTCCAGCTCCGCCAACGCCTCTTCCGGGCCACGCAATTGCAGCAGGAACTGCACCACCGCGAAATGCCCCTCGGGTTCGGCATCGTCGGCGCCGGCCTGTTCCCGCAGGAAGGTCTCGGCCTCGTCGAATTCCTGGCGCGAGAGATACCAGCGGATCAGCATCGAGGCGACTTCCTCGTCCTCGGGGAAACGCTCGAACATGTCGCGCAGCACCGGCCCGATCTCGTCCCGCCGTCCCATCTGGTCCAGAACTCGCACGCGCGTCATGCGCAGCGACAGGCTGTCGGGGTGCATCTCGGTCAGCCGTTCCAGGTAG
>CAYNKL010000213.1:0-2771 GCA_964397775.1 uncultured Rhodobacterales bacterium
GGTGAGGCCCAGCCCCGAGAAGTGTCGGAGCGCGGCGGCCCGGTCGTGGTTCGACCGTGCCTCGATCCGGATCAGCGCCGCACGGATCCGGTCTGGCTGCGTGCCGAAGTCGAGGGGCGCATAGCCGAGGATTTCGAGGCAGGCGCCGGCGAGCGCGTTGATCCTCTCGGCCTCGGCCAACCCTGACCCGCCGGTTTCGACCATCGCCGTCACCCGGGTCCGGCCGGAGCGCAGCGCGAAGACATGGCCGTAGACGGGCCGGCCAGCTATGCGGGGGTAACATATCTCGCACCAGGCCGCCGACAGCGTCAGGTCGGCCCGCACCTCATCCAGTGCGATCATGCCCCGCCCCGCTTCGCGACCATTTTGCGGGCCTTGCGCTCCGCCTTTGCGGCTTGCTTCTTAGCCTTCTTGAGCTTGCGATGCACCTCGTCCGTAACCTCGGGCACCTGTGCCGCGTAGCGTTCGATGACGTTCGCGGCGTGCCGCAGCCCCCAGCCCATGCAGACAGCGATTTCGTTGAGCGAGCAGCCCGCTCTGAGCAGCGCCGTGGCCGCTGTGCCGCGCAGGTCATAGGGGCGCAGCTCGTCCCTGATACGCTCCGACAGGTCGCCCGCTTCGACCTTCGCGTTGTGCCTGTCCTTGAGGTCGCGAACGACCTGCGAGGCCCGCTCCGACGTGAGCCGCAGACCGGTGAGCGAAGTCACGAGCAGGTCCTGTCCGTCCGGCATCGTGTCGATCAGCTCTCCCAGCGCGTCCGTCACCGGAATGCTAACGGGATTGTTCGTCTTCTGGCGGCGGAAGAACAGGCGGCGGCCTTCGGGCGTCCTCTGCACGTGCTGGCGCCGGAGAAGCCCGACATCCTGCGGGGCGAGGCCGCCTTCCGAGAACGCGATGACGATCCGCCTTTCCTCAGGCGTGGCTTGGGCCAGCAGCATCCGGATCTCGACCGGCAGCCAGATCATGTCGGACCGATCCGACTTGTAGAGCTTCTCCTGACCCTTGTGATAGTGGACCTTGATTGCGGCGTCCTTGTTCACGCACCAGTTGAGGAAGGTCGTCACGACGGTGCCGGCGTAGTCATAGCGCTTGTTCGAGTGGCCCCACTTGCCGGAACGCCATTTGCGTATCTCGCCCAAGGACTCCGCCTCCTCGAACAGCGAAATCGGATCCTCGCCGAACTCGACCTCGAACGCGTTGAGAAACTGGGTGTAGTCCTTCTGGGTCCGGGGCTTGAGCTTCCGGAACTCCCGAGATTCGCGATAGCGCTCCAGCACCGAAGCAGTCGAGTTTTCGACCACTTTCGGCTTAACCTTCAGCCCGCGCAAGGCGGCATCATACGCTGTGACGTAGCGGGGATCCGACTCGCCGAATTCCTGGTTCGAGTTCCAGAAACACGTGCCGCTGCCGCGAAAGACGTAATGATACTTCCGCGTCGTGCCATCAGCGAGCTTCTTGGTGACGCGGTGCACGCCGACGATGCGGGTCTTGTTCTCATTTCCGGGCATTACGGATCCTCCGCTCTTCGGTCTTGCTCAGCGGCTTTTCGGCCGACGCCGTGGTGTCCGGGCTGCGGGGCACCATGCCCTGCGCCAAGTTGAGGCGATGCCGCACGAGGAGCGGATCGTAAATGTCGTTGCGGCCGGGCACGGGCGTAATGCCGAGCATCTTGAGCGACTGCCGGAAGGCCGAGGTGACGCCGGAATAGCGCATCATTTTCGCCAGTTCCGCGCCGGTCATCAGTGGCGGAAAGCCGGGGTTGAAAGACAGGGTGTCGAGCATTGAAGTCGTCCTTTGCGTGTCGTTGTACGCAGGAGGTGCGAGCGTTCCGGACCGGCCGGCCGGAACTTTGACCAGGGTTCGTTATCTCCGGTCCGGCGCGCCGGCCGGGAGCAGCAGAAGGACTGCCGGCGCGCCGGCATGCAGTTGTTTTCACTGCATGTTCCAGAGTTCAGAGGGCTTGACGCAGGGCCTCGATGGCGGCCTCGGCGGCGAGCCGGTCCTGGATGGCCTCGAGAAGAAATTGCAGCTCGAGGATGACCGCGAGGGCGTTCGAGAGCGCGTCGGCTTCCGCCGTCATCCGGGCTTCGCGCCAGAACGCCGGGGAGACGTTGCCTTCGCCGGCCTCGGCCCGGTCGACCATGGTGGTCCCTTCCGTGATGCGCGCGACCAGCCGCCGCTCGAGGCTTGCCAGCTCATCGAGCGTCCGGCGTTCGAAGATCTCGCGCATGTCGATGGCGCGCAGCAGCCGCTCCGGCCCGGTCCGTTCCGGCGGCGCGAGACGGTGAAGCACGTCCTCCCGGATCGCGGTCGCGGTGACGCGAGCGATGGCCAAGGCCTCGGCGGCGAGATCCTCGACCGTGGGGAATTGATCCGGACCGTTCATCGGGCACCTCCGACCTGGGCCTGCCCCTGGAGCAGAGCGCGGTTCCGTTCGGCCGCCATGCGGCCCTCGTCCTGCCAACGGCGGCGGTCGTCCTGGCGGGCGCGGCGGTGATCGGCGGCGATGTCGGCCTGCGCATGCATCCAGGCGCGCAGCTTGTGCAGCCGCTCCATCAGCGCGGCGTCGAGCCGGCCGATGCGGGGGGCGCCGTGGGTCGCTACCTCGAAGCCGGGATGGGCGAGGCTGACGGTCAGGCAGCGGTTCAGCGTGAACCGCGATGGCCGGTTCAGTCCGGCGGCGGCGATGGAGTCGTCGTGGCGGACGATGACTTCCCGCCCGCGGTTGGAGGAGCCGTAGGCGGAACTGCCGTAGGCGATTTTCACGAAGC
>CAYNKL010000213.1:2781-6856 GCA_964397775.1 uncultured Rhodobacterales bacterium
TGTCGCGGAGGGGGGGGCGGCGATGCGCGCGGTCGCGGGCGCCGGGCATGGGCGCCGCTTTGGCGCCACGCCCTCTTTCTCGGTGGTGGGGAAGCGGAAGAGGACGATATCGCCGATCGCGATGTCCTGCTGCCAGCATGGTGGGGTGTCGTCGAACATGGAAAGCTCCTGCCGTTAAGGTGAACGACGGCAGCTTCTTCACCCGGGGCCCCGTGGCCCCTTGCCGCTGCGCGTCACCCAGCGCGTGCGGCGGCAAGTGGGCCGGGGCCCGGCATTGCCCCCGGGAAGATTTCCTCGGCCAGCGCGATCTCCTCCGGGCTCGGGTCCAGGTCCGGCAGGCCGTTCGGCGGGTGTCGGCCGGGATCGGCGCGGGTTGGGGCCGGTCGCGCGGGTGTCGGGCGGCGGTTCGGGGTGGCTTCGGGGGCTTGGTGGATGGGCTGGTGCCCCGCTGCGAGGTCCCGCCGGGGCCTCCGGCGTGGCAAGCCCCCCTGTCGCGGTCGCGGAGGTGTCTCACCTTGGGTGCAGGTTGCGCGGGCCTCCGGTTCGGCGGTTTTCGCGGCAGGCGCTGGCGGGCAGCCCCGGCGATACCAGGTCGCGCGGGAATAGCCGTGCGCCTCCCATGGCTTCTCGCGCGAGGTGGCGTGGGCGGCGAGGTAATCCTCGCGGGTTGCCACACCCTTCGCGCGGCGGCGGCTGGCCTCCCTCTCCAGCCGCCGCCGGCCCCTCTCCGCCTCGGAATGGATCTGTTTCAGCTTCAGGCGGCTGGCGAGGTCGTCGGAGACGCCCAGCATCTCGGCCATTCGCGCGCCCGAATAGAAATACCGATCCTGCTCGCCTTTCTGACGCCGCTCCGCCGCGCGGATCACGGCGGAGACCTCGGCGGGAGACAGGCCGGCGCAGTGGCGCGCGGCACACTCGACCTCGGCGGCGAGATCAAGGTTCCCGTGCTGATGCGTGAGGCAGGTGGCCACGAGGTGAAGCCAGCTATTGCGCAGCCCCTCCGGCACCTGCCCGCCCCAGTGCCGGGCGAGCGCCATCAAGTCAGCGCGCACCTGCGCGAAGCGGGCAGCGGGGGCGAGGCCACGCGGGCCGCCATCCGGCTTGGCCTGCCGCTCGGCCTTCCGAGCCTTCCGCTGGCCAAGCTCCGCCCGGGTCGGCCGGCCGGCAGCGGTGTAGACCGCATCGGCCAGCGCGTCGAAATCGTAGCGCCGCAGGCTCCCGTCGAGGACGGTGACGGTGCGACCACATTTGGCGTTCACCGTCTCGGGGATGCGGAAGATACGGGCGGCATCGCCACAGGATCGGTCCGCGCCAAAGATGGAGAAGAGCTCGATCAGACAGCGCTGCGCGGGCCGCCAGCGCGGCTCGGCGGCGGCGGGCAACTCGTTTATGAGCCAGAGCACCGCGAGGCCCCGGCCGGTGTCGATTACGACCGAGGGCAATGGCAGGCCGAAGCCCTGCGCCGCCGTCATCACCGCCTGCGCCACCTTCTCCGGAGCGACCCCGCGCCATTGCGGCATTGTCCGATAATCGAGATCGAGCGCCAAAACATTGAGCGCCGCGAGCCGCCCTCCGGAGCGGGGGCCATGGAAACGGTGCAGGGTGACATAGGCCGACCTGTCGAGCCAGTTTAGGGCCGCGAAGGGCAGCGTATCGGGCCGATATGTGCGGGCGCAGCGCCTGTCGGCTTCGATCAGCATCAGCGTGGCCGAGCCGCGCGCGTTCAGAGGATGCAGCACGCGCAGGTAGTCCTCCGCCGACATGCCCGCGGCGGCGGGTCGGACTTGAGGCTCGAAGGAGGTGTGCTGCGAGAGATCCATGGAGTGGACCTGGCTCCACGCAGGCTCCGTCCAAAACTGACGCAAGGTCATCCGTGGCCACGATTTCTGCGCCGGTCCGATCGCAATCACTTCCTGGTCAGGCGGCCGTTTCCCGGACGCCGCGCTTCACCAAAGGAAGACTTCCATGAACGACGCACTCGAAATGCTCCGCCGCGCCATGACGGAGAAAGCCGCGCACGAGGCCGCCCTGGCTGAGATCACCTCCGGGACCGGAGGCGGCGACACCGGCGCCTGCCGGCGGATCCTGAAGGGAGCCGAGGTGGACGATGCGATCGGTCCGCTTTCGACCAGCGAGACCATCGCCGTCGCGCTCGCCTTCGGCCGACTGGACCTGCTGCCCGGCGACTATGCCGATTTCCGCTATGCTTGGCAGCGGCTCGACACACGTCAGCGCCGCCTCGTCGACACGGTCGCCCGCGCGCCTTGGCGGCGGGGCTGACCGGGGCCGGCACCCCGACAATTCAGCCGCCGAGCAGGCGGCAGCGCCAATCCCGGCGCGACATCCACGCCAACCGAAAGGCATTCGACATGGCAAAGAAAGTTCTCGATCTGCAATACGGCATCGGCCGGTCGTTTCTGACCGGCCATGTCACCATGCTGGGCCGCGATTCCTACCGCGCGTTCCTGGTGGACGACTCGAAGGTGGTCGCGCGTTGCGACCTCGACCGATCACAATATGAAAGGCTCACGCGGGAGCTGAGCGACCACTGCGAAGGGAATCCCGAGCACGAGTTCAACTCGATCTGGCCGTTCGAGGATTTCGTGCTCTACGGCGAATATCCCGAGGAACGGAGCGAGCGTCTGCGGCGCGAGCGTGAGCGTGACGAGGCGCATCGTCACCTCGACGACTGAGCGACGTCCCGGTCCGGCATCGCGCCGCGCGGGGGCTCACCCGCCGCCCCTCACCCTCTGCCTCTGGCGCGGCGGGCGGGCGCGTTTCTTCTCCCTCTCGCTAATCACGAATTTCGGCGGCTGCCCTGTATCCGGGGTGGCCGCCGTTTCCGTGTCGGGAACGATGGTTCTGTCGCTTTCGGGGTCGATCTCGGCTTTGAGCTTGCCCTCGGCCCAGGCGATCGCGGCCTGTTGCGGGTCGAGCGCGTCGAGGTGGGGGGCGGCCGCGATGGCGGCGGCGCGGGCGGCGGCGGTTTCGGCGGTGTCGATTTTCGCCTCGGCTTCGGCGGCCTCCGCCCGGCGCGCCGCCTCGGCTTGGGCGGCGATCCGTTGCGATGTCTCCAGCCGCGCCTTCTCACGTTCGGCGACCCGCAGGATCAGCCAGCTCTGCCAGAGCGCCTCGTTCGCGGAACGGGTCTTCGCGCGGACCTGCCCGAGGAAGGTGTCGTCGCGCCCCGTCTCCTGCTCCCGCCGCCGGCCGCGCGCGGCGTTGCGCGGCCCGAGCTTTGGCTGCGGGGTCAGCCCCTCTGGCGCATCACCGGCCGACGCTGCCTCCGCGTAGCTGCGCAGATCGACGCGGGCTTTCACTCCGGCCTTTTCCAGGTGCCGATTGACGCGGCGCTGCCATTCCTTGCGGATCCGGCGGACGCATTCGGGGCCGGTTTTCACGTCGTCAAGGTCGCGGATTTTCTCGCCGAAGCTCTGTGTGTCTTCGTCCCAGAACCTCGTGGGGCAGAGGATGTGCACGTGTTGATTGAGCGGGTTCCCCCGCTCATCCTTGCGCGGCTTGGCCGGCTTTTTCCGCCCCTCGGTCTGCGGGATCATGTCGGCGACGACCTCGTCGTCGACTCCCTGCGCGAGCGGGTGATGGATCGCCGCCATCGAGGAAATCCCGTAGCGGTCGTGCAGCCAGAGGCAAAAGCCGCGGACCAGAACGCGCTGCGTCGCGAGCGGTAGCTCGTGCGGCAGCGACACCAGGAGTTCACGGGCGAGCCGGGCGCGGGGGTGCTTCTCGGTCGCGCAGGCGAGGTTCCAGATCCGCTCGGGATCGTGGGGCATCCTGATGGACTCGACCGAGACGACATCGCGGCGACGGCTGTAGTTTTTCAATCGCCCGGTGCGGTCGCAGCGGTAGCGCCCGCCCGCGCAATAGGCGGCGGTCGCGACGATGGAGGCGGTGTTGCCGCGGTTGCGGATTTTTACTTCGAGGCGTGAGGCTTTGTGTCTCATGGCGAGGAGGTGGCGCCCCGCGCCGACCCTCGCTCGAAAAAAGCCCGCCGCAGGGGCGCTGAGCTACTCCCCATCTGTTGGACAGGATCTGGCGTGATTTAAGCTACTCTTTG
>CAYNKL010000214.1:0-6832 GCA_964397775.1 uncultured Rhodobacterales bacterium
AGGTCGCATTCGCCGCCCTGGTCGCAGATCGGGCAGTCGAGCGGGTGGTTGATGAGCAGGAACTCCATCACCCCCTCGCGGGCCTTCTTGACCATCGGGCTGTTGGTCTTGATCTCGGGCGGTTCGCCGTTCTTGCCGGGCCGCATGTCCTTGACCTGCATGGCGCAGGAGGCGGCGGGCTTCGGCGGGCCGCCGACGACTTCGACAAGGCACATCCGGCAGTTGCCCGCGATGGAAAGCCGCTCGTGGTAGCAGAAGCGCGGGATCTCGATCCCCGCCTCTTCGCAGGCCTGGATCAGCGTCATCGCGCTGTCCACTTCGTGCTCTTTCCCGTCGATGATGATCGTGCGCATGTCAGTCATGCCCGAGCCCTCTCTTGGCGTTCGCAGGGCCCGCGCCCTGCGCGGCGCGCAAGGCACGAACTTTGGGCAGTGTCTATCGCGGCTTGTGCGACGATGCCAGCCCATGCGCCGGGTCGCGAGCAGGAAAAAACGACGCGGGGCCGCGATTTGCGCCCCCTACGCTTTAGATGTGATCACGTTACCTCGAGGTTAACGCCTGCAGATCAGCGCAGGAGTCGCCCGACAGGACTGTTCTTTTGGATCTCGCCGCGCCCATATGCGCAGAGTTGATCGTTGTCCTTGGCGTCGACGCCCTGCCCTTCAAGATAGCTCTCGGCCTTGCGCCGCATGCGGGCCTTCTCGGACTTCGAGGTCACATAGTCCTCGATCTCTTCGTCCGAATATCCGAGTGATCGCGCCTGCGACTTGAGCGCGCTGAGGGTGCCGACCCCACGCAGATAGCGGGCACCGATGTCATCGCATTCTTCGCTGATTTCCAGAGCAATCGCGACGGCCATCAGGCCGTTGTCGATCTCGGCCACCTCGCGCAGGGGCGGCTTGGATTGCGCAGCGGCGGGGAGTGACAGGCCGAGGGTCACGAACAGGGCCACAAGGGCTCGCATGGAAGTCTCCGTCATGGTTTCACGACAGAGGTGGCCGGAAGAGGACGGTTATTCAATATCACCGCCCCAATACCGGCGGGTCAGCGCCGGATCAGTCCTGGCAGGTGCCGACGAAGGTAAGGCGGTCGCCCTCGGTCACCAGCGCGTCGCGCGGTGTGTCGGGGCCCACTTCCCAAGTGATGTCCGAGGTCCCGAAATACCGGATGCAATGCTGCACGCCCTGGTAGCGCGCCGCCTCGATGGCACCTTCCATGGATCGCGAGACAGGCCCGACGCTGGCGACGAAACGCTGCCGCGCGTCCCGTGGGGCGCTGGCGTTGCCGCGGAAGTGGAAGCCGTCGAAGGTGTTGTCGGTCCGGCCGCCGCCGAAAAAGGAACAGCCGCCGACAACAAGAGCGAGCGTGCAGGCCGTCAGAGCGCGAAACATGATCAATTCCCTTTTCCATGACCCGTCGCGCAGCCGCGCCGGGAGGTACCAATGATGTGCCTTGCGAAGGGCACGGGCCGGAAAACCCCGCCCCTGCGACAGCCCGCCGTCCGTCAAGCTTCGCCCGCTTTGCCCGCCCGGTCAAGGCGGGCTGGGACAGGTTCACGCGAGGACGCAGGTTCCTCGCGAGAGTCGCGGCGAAAAACACAAGAGCATTCAGTGAGTTGTACGTTGCGACGCAGACTGCCCGGCTCGCACCGTCAGCCCAAGCCCGACCATGCGATTTCATGGACGGAACGATGACCGGCCGGGCAGGCAAGGCGGCCTGCCCCGGCGCAATCGCTCACTCTGCGGCGACGGCACTCATGCGACCGGCGCGCTTGGCCTTGATGCGGTCCTCGATCTCGTCGCGGAAGTTCCGGATGAGACCCTGGATCGGCCAGGCGGCGGCATCGCCGAGCGCGCAGATGGTGTGGCCCTCGACCTGCTTGGTGACGTCGAGAAGCATGTCGATTTCCTCGACCTCCGCCTGCCCCTTCACCAGCCGGTCCATGACCCGCATCATCCAGCCCGTGCCCTCTCGGCAGGGGGTGCACTGGCCGCAGCTCTCGTGCTTGTAGAACTTGGACAGGCGCCAGATCGCCTTGATGATGTCGGTGTCGTTGTCCATCACAATCACGGCGGCGGTGCCGAGGCTCGATCCGACCTCGCGCAGCGCGTCGAAGTCCATGACCGCGTCCTTCATCTTCTCGCCGCGCACGCAGGGCACGGAGGACCCGCCGGGGATGACCGCCTTGAGGTTGTCCCAACCGCCGCGGATACCGCCGCAGTGACGCTCGATCAGCTCTTCGAAGCTGATCGACATCTCTTCCTCGACGACGCAGGGATTGTTCACGTGGCCCGAGACGGCAAAGATCTTGGTGCCGGCGTTGTTCTGGCGGCCGAAGCTCGAGAACCACGACGCGCCACGACGCAGGACCGTGGGCACCACGGCGATGGATTCGACGTTGTTCACCGTGGTCGGACAGCCGTAAAGACCCGCGCCCGCCGGGAACGGCGGCTTCATGCGCGGCATGCCCTTCTTGCCTTCGAGGCTTTCGAGCAGCGCGGTTTCCTCGCCGCAGATGTAGGCCCCGGCCCCGTGGGTCAGATAAAGGTCGAAGTCCCAGCCGCTGCCGGCGGCGTTCTTGCCCAGAAGCCCTGCGTCATAGGCCTCGTCGATGGCGGCCTGCAGGGCCTCGCGCTCGCGGATGTATTCGCCGCGGATGTAGATGTAGCAGGCATGCGCGCTCATGGCGAAGCTCGCGATCAGGCAGCCCTCGATCAGCGTGTGCGGATCGTGGCGCATGATCTCGCGATCCTTGCAGGTGCCCGGCTCGGATTCGTCGGCGTTCACCACAAGGTAATGCGGGCGCCCGTCGGATTCCTTGGGCATGAAGGACCACTTCAGGCCGGTCGGAAAGCCCGCGCCCCCGCGGCCACGCAGACCCGACTGCTTCATCTCGTCGACGATCCAGTCGCGGCCCTTGCCGATCAGGTCGGCCGTGTTGTCCCAATGCCCCCGTTTCCGCGCACCATCCAGCGTGCGGTCATGCATCCCGTAGAGATTGGTGAAGATGCGGTCTTGGTCCTTGAGCATTGTCTCAGTCCTTGTTCGTCCGGCGATCGCGCCAGAGCTCGTAGATCTTCCAGATCGCCAGCCCGAACCCGGCCAATGCGGCCAGATCGAACAGCGCGCGTATCCGCTGGCTCCAGCCCAGCGCGGCGCCGAGCGCTGTGGCGGCGATCCAGGCGAGGCCCACACCGGCGATCAGAAGCGCGATGGCGCGCCCCCGCCGGTTGATATCCTCCTGCCCCGTCATCGCCGCCGACACGCGCGTCAGCCTGCCAGCGACCGGGCCTGCGCGACCCAGCCGTTGCGCGAGGCGCGTCCACGCACCCCGGCGAGATTTTCATCGATCCAGGCCACCTCGGCCTCGGTCCACTTGGCGATCTGGTCCAGGTGGAAGATGCCGATCGCGTTGATCGCCTCCTCCAGCTTGGGTCCGACGCCTTCGAGTTGCTTGAGATCGTCGGCGGTGCCGCCGCGCGGCGCATCGAGCCCCTTGGGCTTCACTGCAGCAATCGCGGTTTCGGCCTCGTCACCGGCGGCTTCGACGGTCTCTGCCGTCATTTCCGCAGCGGTCTCGGCGACCTTCTCCGCATTGTCCTCGGTCGCTGCGGTCACTTCCGCGACCGTCTCTTCAACCGTCTCGGCCACCTTGGCGGTCGTTTCTTCGACCGTCTCGACCGCCTTGCGCTGGACGCCGGCGGGCGCGCAGATCGATCCGAACCCGGCCTTCGAGGTGAATCCCTGCCAGGGCATCATCGCGAACCGCATCATGGTTTCGGTGGTCTCCCACGCGAGGCGGTTCTGGTATTCCATCAGGCGGATGACGGGCACAAAGCGCTCGGTCATCGCGGAAATCGGGGTCGTCATGGTCACAGTCTCGCTCCTTTGTCACCTGCGGCGACCGGCATGGTACGCCGCAAAAGCGCCGTTCCTCCCCAACAGTGCCGAAGGCAGGCCTCGCATGTTGCGTGTTCTCTGGCAAGGCCCGCCAAGGTCGCAGGCGGGACAGCCCGCCTGAAACCGGTTCACATTGCGATCAGCCCTGCGGCGTCGCTGTCAGCGCGCGGGCCTGTTCGACCCAGTCATCCCGGGACGCCCGGCCCCGCACGCCGTCGATGTTCTCGTCGACCCAGGCCACCTCGTCCGCGGACCACGCGGCGATCTGGTCGAAATGGTAGATGCCGGCGCCATTCAGCGCCTCTTCAAGCTTGGGGCCCAGCCCCTTGAGCTGCTTGAGATCGTCGGCCTCGCCCCCGCGCGGCGCGGGAAGCGTTTCGGGCTTCGAAGGTTGGCCGTCGAGTGTCTCGGCCTGCGCCTCGGGCGTCGCAACAGCCGCAGACGCGGGCACTTCCTCGGCCGAGGTCCTTTCCTCGGCTTGCGGAGCCGGGCTTTCGGGCTCCGCCGCGCGAGGCGGCTCGGGCGCGGTGGCAGGTTCCGGCCCGGGGACCGGCTCGGGCGCGGGCCCCGGTTCCGGCATCGGCTGAGAAACCTCGGAGGACATCATGCCCGCATCAGCGCTCGACATCTCACCGCAGTAGAGACCGCGCCCCGCAATGCCGCCGGCGACGCAAAGCACGAGGCCCAGCACGAAGGCTGCAAACGTCCCGACACCGAAGAGAAGCAAGAGCAGGAAGAAGACCACGCCGGCCGCGGCCCCCAGGCCCCAGACCTTCGCGTTGCAACTCAAACCGGAAATTCCATTCTGCATCGGTCCCACTCTCCCTTACCGTGTGAATGATCGGCCCACGGGGCCGACCCTTAACACGGAAAGCGGATTACGTCTTGGCCGCCGATGCAAGCTCCTTGGCCTGCGAAACCCAGTCATCGCGTGTCACGCGGCCCTTGAAGCCTTCAAGATTGTCATCGACCCAGGCCACTTCTTCCGGCGTCCAGGACGCGATCTGGTCGAAGTGGTAGAAGCCCATGTCGTTGAGCACCGTTTCCAGCTTGGGTCCGACGCCCTTGATCTTCTTCAGATCGTCGGCCTTCCCGCCCTCGGGCGCGTCGAGCGTGGCGGGCTTCACACCCACTTCCTCGTCCGCAGCCTCGGCGGCTTCGGCCGATTCCTCGACCTTGCTGCCGTCGGTCTTCGAGGTCTGTTCGGCGGCCTGGGCATTGCTCGGCGGCTTGCCCTTGGTGTCGGCCGTGGATTCGCGCTTGTCGATGCCGGTCTCGTCGATGGGTTCGTCCGCGGACACCGCTGGGCCAGGCCCGGGTTCGGCATCGCCGCGGCGGCCCGACTGGTCGCCCCAGGGCGCGCGCAGGGGCACTTCGGTCCCGTCGATGCGCTTGATCGTGTCGCCGATGTCGGTCGCAAGCTGCGCCGAGGCGTTCATCTTGATCGAGGCGTTCACGTATTCCGTCAGGCTGGTCTGGCCGCTGGCGGGCTCGGAGGCGAAACGGCCGGTCTGCGATCCCGGCGTCGGCACCTTGCCGGCGGCCATGTCGTCGAGCAGCTTGCCAAGGCTCTCCTCGGTCAGATCCTCGTAGTAGTCCTTGCCGATCTGGGCCATCGGCGCGTTCGCGCAGGCGCCAAGGCATTCCACCTCTTCCCAGCTGAACTTGCCGTCTGCCGAAAGCTCGTGCGGATTGGCGGCGATCTTGTCCTTGCAGACCGCCATCAGATCCTCGGCCCCGCAGATCATGCAGGAGGTCGTGCCGCAGATCTGGATATGCGCGACGCTGCCCACCGGCTGAAGCTGGAACATGAAGTAGAAGGTCGCGACCTCGAGCGCCCGGATGTAGGCCATGTCGAGCATCTCGGCGACGTGTTCGATCGCGGGACGGGTCAGCCAGCCCTCCTGCTCCTGCGCGCGCCACAGCAGCGGAATGATCGCACTGGCCTGACGCCCCGCAGGGTACTTGGTGATCTGCGCCTCGGCCCACGCGTGGTTGGCCGAAGTGAAGGCGAAGCTGTCAGGCTGTTCGTGGTGCAGTCGGCGAAGCATTATCCTGTCGTCCCATCTTCCGGGCCGCCCGGCGGCCCTCAATTCCTCTCAGGCCGTTCAGGCCTCGGGCACCTCTGCCTCGGGCTCTGCCGGCTGCGCCGTCGGCGCACAGGACCCGGTCAGCAGCCGCACTCCGCCCTCTTCGAGGCGAACGGCGTCTTCGGTGTCGATGCGGTAAGCCGCGATCTCGATGACCTTGTTGCGGGGCAGGCCGGTCTGCAATTCGACCGGCTGGTACTGGCGCTCGTCGCGCAGCGTGCAGCCCACCGAGGCCACGGCGGCGTCGAAATTCGCGAGGTCTTCCTCGGTCACGTCCTCGGGCGGCATGGCGCAGGCGGCCAGCGTCAGCGCGGCCGCTGCCATCAGCGGGAAAGTCGTTTTCACCTGTCGACCTCCCCGAACACGATGTCGAGCGAGCCAAGGATTGCGGCCACGTCGGCCAGCTGGTGGTTCTTGCACATGTAGTCCATCGCCTGAAGGTGCAGGTAGCCCGGGGCGCGCAGCTTGGCGCGGTACGGCTTGTTGGTGCCGTCCGAGACCATGTAGACGCCGAATTCGCCCTTGGGCGCCTCGACGGCGGCATAGACCTCGCCCTCGGGCACGCGGAAGCCCTCGGTGTAAAGTTTGAAGTGGTGGATGAGGGCCTCCATGGAGGTCTTCATGTCGGTCCGCTTCGGCGGGGCCAGCTTGCCACGCACCAGCACCTCGCCGGGGCCTTCCTCGCGCAGCTTTGCGATGGCCTGCTTGATGATGCTGGTCGACTGGCGCATCTCTTCCATGCGGACGAGGTAACGGTCGTAGCAGTCGCCGTTCTTGCCCACCGGAATCTGGAAGTCGAACTCGTCGTAGCATTCGTAGGGCTGCGCGCGGCGCAGGTCCCA
>CAYNKL010000215.1:0-6790 GCA_964397775.1 uncultured Rhodobacterales bacterium
AGAGGAAAATCGAAAGACCGCATGGCAGAGCTGCTTGAACAGGTCGAATGATCCCGCGTCCCTCGGGCGTTCGACCGATCCCGGGCGGTGCCGAGCGCACCGCCCGATTGTCTTTCGGAGCGGAGGAATTCCATGCCCCAACAAAAGCGTTACCGCGGCCCGGCGCTGCTGTCCTACGGCTTCCGGCCCTTCTTCCTGTCATCCGCGCTTTTCGCGCTTGTTGCGATCCCGGCCTGGGTGCTGATCTGGCGCGGAGAGCTCGCAGCGGCAGGCCCTTTCCTTCCCACGGACTGGCATGTGCACGAGATGGTCTTCGGCTATGGGGCCGCCGTCGTGGCTGGCTTCCTGTTCACCGCGGTGCCGAACTGGACCGGACGGCTGCCGACACGCGGCTGGCCGCTTGCGACGCTTCTGGCGATCTGGCTGGCCGGACGCGTGGCGGTTGCCGGGGGCCTGGGGCTCGGTCCGATCGCGGTGGCCGCCATCGACCAGATGTTTCTTTTGGCTGTCGCGGCGATGATCGCGCGGGAGATCATCGCCGGCAAGAACTGGCGCAATCTCAAGGTCCTAATCCCTGTGTCGCTGCTCTGGCTCACCAACCTGCTGTTCCATGCCGAGGCCATGCTGGCGGGGAGCGCGGATCTCGGGCGCAGGCTGGGCCTCGCGCTGCTGATCTTTCTGATCCTGCTGATCGGCGGGCGGGTGATCCCCAGTTTCACGCGCAATTGGCTGGTGCAGCGCGGTGCGAGCCGGCTGCCCGCGGCCTTCAATCGCTTCGATGCGCTGTGCCTCGCTCTCGGGGCGGCGGCGCTGAGCGTCTGGGTGATCGCGCCCTACGGCGTCGCCTGCGCGGTTCTCGGCGTGGTGGCGGCGGTCTTGCACCTGATCCGGCTTGGCCGCTGGCGCGGCACGGCGACATGGCGCTCGCCGCTTCTGCTGATGCTGCACCTCGCCTACCTGATGGTGCCGCTCGGCTTCGCCTCTGTGGCGGCGACGGCGCTCGGCCTCGCCGAACCGGCTGGCGCGGCGCATATCTTCGGCATCGGGGCGGTGGGCGGAATGACCGTGGCGGTGATGATGCGCGCGACCATGGGCCATACCGGGAGGCCTCTGGTGGCCGGACCGGCGCTGACCGCTGCTTTCGTGCTCGTGATCGCGGCCTGCGCCGCCCGGGTGGCCGGCCCCGCGCCATGGCTGGGCCCGCTCGATGGGATCGAACTCGCGGCGGCGCTCTGGACCGCCGGTTTCGCGCTGCTCGCGTGGCGGATCGGTCCGTGGCTGGCGCGACCGCGGCTGGCGCGGAAGATGCCAAGCGCCCCACCGGGCTGAGGCTCTGTACCCTGCGCAATCGCGCTTGAACGCCCGCCCTGCAGGACGATCGGACATCACAGGCCCGTTGCACAGGCACCAACGCTCTTGCGGCGCGGGCCTGCTGCTGGGGACCACCGTCGATCGGCGGGTGGGGGGCGTTCTCCTGTCATCGTCTGGCGTTGAAAGGCGGTGCGGCGTCGCGCGCCCATCGGCCCGCTTGCAGGCGCGACGCCTGACCCACCGCTGCCGCTGGCCTGAGCGACGCCCTGAACCAGAGCCGAGTGGCCTCACCGCCTTGGCGGGATCGGTTCGGGGCTGGCAGGCGGTGATGCCTTGTTCAGACCTTCGCACCGATGCGCCGGATTCCGCATCCGACAAGCCCCGCCATAAGCCCGATCACCGTCGAGACGCTGTATTCGAGCGCGGTGATCGGCACGTGGGCCGCGTGGTGCCCCCCGAGGATGATCGGCGTGAGGATGCCGATGCCGCCGCCAAGGATCACCGCGACGATCCAGTTGCGCGTCGTCATGCCCAGAGCGACACCCACGATCCCGGGCAGGCCGAGGATGGCGCCGCCGATCGTGCCGAGAAGATCAAGAAAGCTGAGCATGGTCGGATCTCCGTTCTGTTCCCCTCCCTCGTGCGGAGGAGCGTCAGTCTTCCGCGACGCCGAGAAATGACTTGATCGATGCAACATCGATGACGGCCCGGTCGACCGGGGCGCTGGACTGGGCAAGGGTTTCCACGACGTGCTCGTATTCTTCGAGGTACCCCGGAGCGAGGTCATGCGCGATGCCCTGATGGCAATCGATGCAGGTCATGCTCTCGTCGACCGCGCGCTGGTGGCTCGCCGCGGCGCGGGTCTCCTGAATAGTGAAATCCATGTACTCGAACGCGTGGCAGTTGCGGCACTCGCGGCTGTCGGTCGCCTTCATCTTCTTCCACACCGCCGCCGCCATCTCGAGCCGCCGGGCCTCGTATTTCTCAGAGGTGTCGATGGTGCCCAGCACCTCGTGATAGACATCCTTCACCGCCATGATCTTGGCCTTCATCTTGTACTGCCATTCGTGCGGGACGTGGCAGTCCGAGCAGATCGCCCGCACGCCGGAATGGTTGTTGTAGTGCACGGTCTCGCGGTACTCGCCGAGATTGGTCTCCATCGAGTGGCAGGAGGTGCAGAACTCCTCGGTGTTGGTCAGCTCCAGCGACCAGTGAAATCCGCCCCAGAAGAGGATCCCGCCGAGAAACCCGGCAATCAGCAGGAACCCGGTGCTGAACAGCCCCGTGGGGCTCCAGAACCTGTCCCACAGGCGGAGCAGGATGTTGCGGCGGCCGTTCTCGTTGGTGTCCGGCATGTCGTCTCTCCCCGTCGGATCCGTGCGTCAGCGCGATGTGCTGGAGGCTTCGAACGCGTTGCCGACGAGCTCGGGCGCATCCGCCTGAGGAACGTGGCACTGATTGCAGAACCAGCGGGTCCCGGCCACCGTGTCGAGCTGGTTGCCCTCCCGGTCGAGGTAGTGGGTCATCGACAGGGTCGGCGCACCGCGGTCGCCGGCGTTGCTCCAGTCGTGGCAGCTCAGGCACTGATTGGTGCGAAGATCGATCTGGTACTGGGTCATGGAATGCGGAATGATCGGCGGCTGCTGGCGGTAGTTGCGCACCTCGCGCCCCTCGTGTTGCTGATAGACCGGCGTGGGCTGCAGCTCCTGGTCGACCGGGGCGCCGCGGAGCGATTTCAGGTCTCCGGCTGTTTGCGCCACGACCAGCCCCGCGACGATCAGGGGCGAGACGAAGGCGGCGATCTTGGCGATGACCGGCAGTTTCATGGGCGCTCTCCGTGGTTGGTTGCGATCAGGCTAGGCGGGTGTGGCAGGCAGTGGCGTGTCGGGATCGTTCTGGCGGGGGAAGAGCGACCCGGTGCCCGCAGGCGGTACGATCCCGCGAGCGGAACAGGGCCGGGCCGTCCTGTTTGCCGGAGGGGCGCGACAGGGCACGGGCCCCGCGGCAGGGTGCGGCTCACGCGCTGCAGCCGCCGGCCATCCGCGCGATGACCATCGGGACGGTTCGGGCTTGGGGGATGATCGCTTGCGGTGCGGCAGGCACTCCCGGCCTCCTCTGGCTGGCGTCGACCGGCGCGCATGAAGGCCACACGCACCGGATCGGATCGTTGGCTGTGTCAGGCCCGCGTCACCTTGCAGGCGCATTTCTTGAAGTCGGTCTGCTTCGAGAGCGGGCAGGTGGCATCCAGCGTCAGCTTGTTGATCAACTGGCTTTCGTCGAACCACGGCACAAAGACCACGCCCCTTGGCGGCTTGTTGCGCCCGCGGGTCTCGACCCGGCTGAGCATCTCTCCGCGGCGGGTCGAGATGGCGATCTCCTGTCCGCGGCGAAGACCCCGCGCCTCGGCATCCTCGGGGTGCATGAAGACCTGTGCGGCGGGGAACGCCCGGTGCAGCTCGGGCACCCGACGGGTCATCGAGCCGGAGTGCCAATGCTCCAACACCCGGCCCGTCGAGAGCCAGAGGTCGTATTCCTCGTCCGGAACCTCCGGCGGCGCCTCGTAGGGGGCGAAAATCACCTTCGCCCTGCCGTCGGGATTGCCGTAGAAGGCGAGCCCGGCCCCCTCGGGCACGTAGGGATCATGGCCCTCGCGGAAGCGGTAGCGCGTCTCCTGCCCGTCGACCACCGGCCAGCGCAGGCCACGCGCCTCGTGGTAGCGCTCGAAAGGTGCGAGGTCGTGGCCATGGCCACGACCGAAGGCGGCATATTCCTCGAACAGCCCCTTCTGCACGTAAAAGCCGAAATGCTGCGCCTCGACATTGTCGAAGCCCTCTGCGGTCTCTTCGAGCGGAAACTTGTCGACGTTGCCGTTGCGGTAGAGCACCTCATAGAGGGTCTTGCCGGCGAGCCCGGGCATCTTTGCCACCAGCTCTTCGCCCCAGGCTTCCTCGACCGTGAAGCGCTTGGAGAATTCCATCAGTTGCCACAGGTCCGACTTGGCCTCGCCCGGCGCCATCACCAGTTGGCGCCAGAACTGGGTGCGGCGCTCGGCATTGCCGTAGGCGCCCTCCTTCTCGACCCACATGGCGGCCGGAAGAATGAGGTCGGCGGACATGGCCGTGACCGTCGGATAGGCCTCCGAGACCGTGATGAAGTTGTCGGCGTTGCGGTAGCCGGGCCAGCCCTCTTCGTTGATGTTCGGGGCGGCCTGCATGTTGTTGTTGCACTGCACCCAGTAGGCGTTGAGGGTGCCGTCCCGGAGCGCGCGGTGTTGCTCGACCGCATGCAGGCCCGGGGTGTCGGGGATCGTGCCCTCTGGCAGTTTCCAGATCTCCTCGGCGCGGGCGCGGTGCTCGGGGTTGGTCACCACCATGTCGGCGGGCAGGCGGTGCGAGAACGTCCCCACCTCGCGCGCGGTGCCGCAGGCCGAGGGCTGGCCGGTCAGCGAGAAGGGCGAGTTTCCGGGCTCCGAGATCTTTCCGGTCAGCAGGTGGATATTATACACCAGCCCGTTCACCCAGCCCCCGCGGGTGTGCTGGTTGAAGCCCATGGTCCAGAGCGACATCACCTTGCGGTTCGGATCGGCATATTGCGCGGCCAGCCGTTCAAGCTGATCCTCTGGAACGCCCGACATCGCGGCGACCTTTTCCAGCGTGTACTCCGAAACCGCCGCCGCGTATTCGTCGAAGTCGATCGGGGTCAGCGCGCCCGAGTTGGGGTTCGCCGCGGCTTGTTGCAGAGGATCGGTGTCGCGCAGGCCATAGCCGATATCGGTGGCGGTTCTGGTCAGGTTGACGTGCTTTCCGACAAAGTCCCAGTTCACCGCATCGTTCTGGATGATGTGGTTGGCGATGTAGTTGAGGATCGCCAGGTCGCTTTGCAGCGTGAAGACGATGCCGTTGTCGGCCAGCTCGAAGCTGCGGTGCTCGAAGGTGGAGAGCACATGCACCTGTGCGCCGGGCTTGGTGAGCCGCGTGTCGGTCAGCCGCGACCAGAGGATCGGGTGCATCTCGGCCATGTTGGAGCCCCAGAGCACGAAGGTGTCGGCCGCCTCGAAATCATCGTAGCAGCCCATCGGCTCGTCGATGCCGAAGGCGCGCATGAAGCCGACCACCGCCGAGGCCATGCAGTGCCGGGCATTGGGGTCGATGTTGTTCGAGCGGAAGCCGGCCTTCATCAGCTTCGAGGCGGCATAGCCCTCCCAGACCGTCCATTGCCCCGAGCCGAACATGCCCACCGATGTCGGCCCCTTCGCGGCCAGCGCCTCTTTCCACTTCTCGGCCATGATATCGAAGGCCTCGTCCCAGCTGACCGGCTCGAATTCGCCGGTCTTGTCGTAGACCCCGCCGGACTTGCGCAGCATCGGTGTGGTGAGCCGGTCGGCCCCGTACATGATCTTGGACAGGAAATAGCCCTTGATGCAGTTCAGGCCGCGGTTCACCGGGGCCTCGGGATCGCCCTGCGTGGCAACGACGCGCCCTTCCTTGGTGCCCACGAGCACCGAGCAGCCGGTGCCGCAGAACCGGCAGGGGGCCTTGTCCCAGCGGATGTCCGCGTTGCCCGGGGTTTGCGCGATGGCCTCAGGAGAAAGGGAGATCCCGGCGGCAGCGGCGGTGCTGGCGGCTGCGGTGGCCTTGAGGAAGGTCCTGCGCGAGTCCGAATAGGTCATGTGTCAGGTCTCCGGATGAGGGGCGGCGGGATGAGGAGCGCCGGTCGGCGTGCGGGGGGAAAGGTCTTCGAAGTGGTGATAGTTGATGGTCAGCGTGACCACGCCGGCGACCTGGTGCAGCGCCATGATGGTCTCCGAGGCGAGGGCGGTGTCGGTGTCTTCGACCACCACGACAAGGCGTCCGTCGTCGGTCTGGGCGTGCACCTCGACGCCGGCAAGGGCGTCGATCTCGGCGCGGGCCCGCGCGAGCGCGTCGCATGCCACATGGACAAGGCATCCGCAGATATTCATCAGCAGTCCTCCTCCGGGGTGTCGGGCAGTTCGAACGCGATCGCCCCGCTCGGGCACACCGATGCGCATGCGCCACAGCCAATGCACTGCGCCTGGTCAAGGTCCGGCCGGGCGCGGCCGCCGATCATCGGGCGAAAGGTGATCGCTCGCGGCGCGCAGGCATCCTCGCAGGCGCGACAGGAAATGCCCTGAAGCGACAGGCAACCATCCTTGATGATGGCTTTCCAGGGCCACTCGGGAACCGCATCGGCCTGCAATGCGCCGGTCTGGCAGGCCTCGGCGCAGGCGCCGCAGAACGTGCACGCGCCCCGCGAGAAATCGATCAGCGGCGTCGAGGCGTCTGATCGGCCTTGCGCCCGCAGGATGATGGCTTCCGGGCAGGCCGAAAGGCAGTCGCCACAGCCGGTGCAGAGCTGCGAGAATCGCGTGCGCTGCGCGCCGGGGGGCCTCAGCGGAGGGGGCCCGGGGCGCGACAATTGCCCGCGAAGAAAATTGCGTCTGCTGTGCTTGCTCGTCATG